>NZ_JAYSDQ010000002.1:0-450966 GCF_041914305.1 Ideonella sp. | reverse complement strand
TGCTGCTGGCGCTGGGCCGCGACGGCCGGATCGCTCATGCTTCGGCCTCTTCAGCCGCGGCCATCTGCTTGAAGTCGTCCAGCAGGTCGTCGGGCAGCGCCTTGTCCTGCAGGCCGGGGATGCCTTGGTTCTCCCACCAGTCTCCTGCCTCGACGTAGTGCTGTCGCATGTAGCCGGCCAGCTCCTGCAGATCCTTCGGCATGGCTTCGTCGGGGTCGGGCGCCGGCAGCGGCATGCGGACTTTCCAGAGGTTGCCGCCCTCGATCAGCGCGAAGCACTGCCCCTTGGGCAGCGCCACCACATGCGCCGGCTCGATCAACGGCACGCTGTTGCTGCTGATGCGGTCCTGGGTGTTGGACGTGAACGCGGTATTGCCGTGCGGGTCGGAGCTGTCGGTGGCGCCGCTCATCAGTGCCGTGGCGTACACCTCGACCTTGGGCAGTTGTCGCGTCAGCAGCTCGGCGGTGGCGGTCTCGCGCACGCGCAGCATGAACAGGTTGTTGAAGTTGCCGACCACCTGGCCGGCCTTGGCACGGTTGCCGATGCGCGCCTCGATGTCGCTCAAGGTCTGCGTGTAGGCCGTCACCTGCACGCCGGCACCGCCGCCCTTGTTGACCATCGGAATGAACTCGTCGCCCATGAGTTCGTTGAATTCGTCGGCGTGGACGTTGATCGGAATCTTGGCGCCCGCCGCGGCGCCGGGCAGCCCGTCGTCGACGCCGAACTTGTAGATGTGGCCGGCGACCGAGACCAGATCGCTGAACATCGAGTTGCCCACCGCCGCCGCGACTTCGGCGTCGGACAGCGCATCCAGCCCCACGTAGACCACCGCGCGTTTGCGGATGACCTGCATCCAGTCGAAGATCGGCCGCGGGTCGGACAGGTCGGAATAGTTCGGTGCGAGCAGTTGCGCGATCTTGCCGGTGGTGAGCTTCTCCAGCAGCGGCAGCAGCGAAGCGACGATCTTGTCGAAGTACGTCCGGTCGTAGCGCACGGCGCTGCGCAGGCCGTCGAGCACCGGGTCATAGATGCGCACTTGGGACAGGTACTGTTCGAGGGCCACCACGCGCTTCTCGCGCCCGATCATGTTGCGCGGGATGTTCTTGTCGTTCAGCTTCGCTTCGAGCTGGACGATGACCTCCCAGGCCTTCGGCCCGTTCTTGGCGAAGTAGTGCTGGGCGTACTCGATGAACAGCGCGTCGATGTTGATGACGTGGCGCTGGATCAGCAGGTAGTCCGGCCGCTGCCCCAGCTCGACCAGGGCGCGCGCGATGATGTTGACGAAGCGCCAGGCGAATTCGCGGAACGCGGCGCTGTTGCCTTCGCCCGAGAGCTGTCCGGCGATGCGCGTGGCCACCTCGGAGATCCGCCCGAACCGGCCCACGGCGTTGTAGCGCGCCGAGATGTCGGGCCAGCCCAGATGGAACACGTAGAACTCGCCTTCGCGCCCGGCGCGCTTGGCCTCGACGTACATGCGCTTCAACAGGTCGGCATCGCCCTTGGGGTCGAAGACGATCACCACCTCGTGCTCGCCGCGGACCTTGCGGCGGATGTCCTGGGTGATGAACAGCTCGGCCAGCCGCGTCTTGCCCACGCGCGTGGTGCCCAGCACCAGGGTGTGGCCGACGCGCTCGCCCAGCGGCAGGGTGACGTCGACCTCGGCCGGCTCGATGCCATGCAGGCGCGGCAGTCCGCCGACCGGCGGCAGCGGCCGCGCCGGGTTGAGCGGGCTGTCCCAGGCCAGCGCGCGCGCCAGCGTCGAGACGGGAAACGGCGCGAACTCAAGCCGCTCCTCCAGCCGCCGAGCGGCCCGGTAGATCGCCGTCGGCTCGACGTAGCGGCGGAACTCCGGCCGGTAGGTCTGCATCAGCCGGTGCGTGTGCCGCTGCTCCCAGCGAAAGCCCCGGCCGACGAACAGGCGTTGCTGACTCACCGGCACGTCGCGGCTGGTCATCACGTAGCGCGGCAGGCGGCGGATGTTGCGGCGATGGCGCAGGATCGCCCAGGCATCGCGCAGGCGAATCGCGCCGAAGGTCAGGAAGGCCAGCGCCGAGCCCAGGCCGAGCAGCGGGTTCAGCGCGAGCGACCACGGTGCCACCAGGCACAGAATCGCGGCGCCGGTGCAGACCGCCACGGTATAAAGCTCCACCGCTGGCCGCAGCAGCACCTCGACCGCATGCGGTTGGGCCATTTGCGCACCTACTGCTCGACGCCGGTGGACGTGATGAGCACCGGGTAGTGGCGCAGGCCCAGGCGCTGGGCCAGGTCGTCGCCGGAGACCGGCGAGAGGGTCAGGCCAGGAGCCAGCCTGCGCAGCGCCGTCAGCGCGGCCATCGACTCCACGTTGACCACCAGGCCCACGGCCTGCAGCTCGCGCAGCGCCGCCTGCCGCTGCCGCAGCCAGGCACGCGACCGCTCGTCGTCGCCGACCAGGAACAGCGCCGTCAGGCCCGGCGCCCGGATGACGCGGCGCTGCACCTCGCCCGGCGACAGTTGCGTCGAGCGCACCGGCAGCATGGCGGCTTCGGCGTCGGCCGCGTTGCCCACGCGCGGGGCTGGCATCGGGGCCGGCGGTGTGGCCTGATCCGGCTGAGGATTCAGCGGCCGGTAGTACGGCAGCGCGGAGTCGCCGCCGCGGTCTTCGACGACGATCAGCGGCGCGGAGGCGGTCTGCGCGAAGACGGTGGTCGTGGGCAGCAGCCCGATGGCGCCGATGAGGACGATGTGGTTCATGGCGTGGTGGCCTGGAGGGTTGGAACGGGAACGTCGGGGTCGAGCACGCGGGTCAGGTGCCGATGCACACTGCGCCGGTAGCGCGCCGCGGGTGCCCCGCCGGCGGGCCGGTGGTAGCGGCCGATGGCAAGCAGCCAGTCCTCGCCCGGCGTGTGCTGTTCGCGCAGGATTTCCGCAGCGATGGCGAGGTTGCGGTACGGGTCCAGCAGCTCGCAGGGCTGCGTGTAGCGATGCGTGTGGTAGCCGAGATTGACCTGGCCGAGGCCGGCGTCGATGCGATTGGCCGGCGTGTGGGCGAGCGCACGGTGCAGCCCCGCGCAGGCCTCGGCGCGGGTGGCGTAGCGCTGTGGCGAGCCGGCGACGTTGAGCGTCCACGGCCAGGGGATCAGGCGCCCGCGCAGCATGGCGCCGCTCTCCTGCAAGGCCACCGCGTACAGCACCGCCGCCGGCACGTCTGCACGATGCGCCGCCAGTCGATAGGCCGGCGGCGGCACTTCCCGCGCCAGGGCGGCCAATGCCCAGCCGCCGGTGGCGAGCAGCAGCGCGGCGCTGGCGCAGCGGATGGCGACGCGGGACGGCCGACGCTCCCGGCCCGGAGCACCTATTGCCGCTGCCATTGGCCGTTCACCTCGCGCACCACGGCTGGCAGCTCGCCGGGCAGGCCGAGCGACAGCCAGCGCCCCGCATCGTGGTTGAGCGTGATGGTGCGGGCGCGCACCCTGGCCGGGTCGATGCCCGCCTGGGTGGCCCACTGCCGGATGCGCGCGTCGTCCTGACGGCTGCCGACCATGTAGAGGTCGAAGGCCGTGCCAGCCGCCTGCAACTGCTGCACGCGCTGCGCGCACGGTGCGCAGTCGGCCTTGACGAAGACCGCCAGGCGCCCGGAGCCGGTGTTGCCGGCACCCTGCGCCTTGGCGCCGGGCAGGCTCACGCGCGGCTCGCCGGGAAACAGGCGCTGCCACGCCGCGTCGTAGGCCCGCTGGTAGGCCAGCGTCTTGCCGACGCGCCGGGCCTCGGCCTGCACCTGCAGCTCGGCGTAGCGCCTGCGCTCCTCCTCGCTGCGGGCCTCGATGCCCAGCGTCGTGAGCGGATCGAGCTGGGGCGAATAGACCCCGAGCGGCCCCTGCATCAGTTGCCGGTAACGCGCCCACTCCTCGGAGCGAAGCCCCCACTCCCGCGCCTGCCTCTCGTCGAGCGCGGCATCAGCGCCCGGCTGCACCTGAGCGGGCACCATGCGCGAGTTCGTCACCGGGGCCGGCTGGGCGGCTGCGCCGAAAGCGGCGAACAGGACGACGGCAGCGAGCAACGGCCGCAGGTTCATGGCGACCTCCTACGGCACCGCAACGCGCTGCGTCTGGCCGTTCACCTGGAACACGCCCGCCTGCGCCTCGATCGACTGCAGTTGCCAGCCGCCCTCGGCATCGCCCTCGCGCAGCAGCCGGGCGCCCGCGAGCGAGGCCGCGGCGGTGGAGGTGATCGACAGAAAGCGCTCGCCTCCACGCAGCTCCACGCCGAGCACCCGGAACGGCGGCTCCGGCACCTTGGGCTTCGTCGCAACCGGAGCGCGCGGGCGAGAGGCGGATGCCACCTGCCTGGTCTTCTCCAGGCGGGTTTCGATTCCGTTCACGCGCGCTTGCAGCGTCTGCAGGTCGATGGCCAGGGCCCTCGCCTCATCGGCCTCTTCGAGGCGCGTCATCCGTTCGTCCAGCGCCTGCCGCGCGTTGGCGAATTCGGCCTGGCTGATCGGCGCCGGCCGGCGCTTGTCCGCATCGACCTGTCGTTCGAGATCGGCCACGCGCAGGCCCAGCGCATTGACCTGCGCATCCTGTGCGCTGCTCTGGGTCTGTTCGGCGAGCCGCGACAGGCCGACGCTGTTGATGAGTGCCACGGCACTGATGAGCAGCAGCCAGAAGGCCGCGGCGATCTTGAGCCAGCGCGTGCGGGAATCGCGCTCGGATGGCGCTTGGGGAAGGGTCATGGCTGCATCTCCTCGGGCCGGTCGGCGTCCGGCACGGGCGTGGCGGTGCCGGGCGGGTTGGCGGAAAGGAAGGCGGGAGCACCGTGCCGGCTGAAGCAGACCTGGCGGGTCAAGTCATCGACCGACAGCTCCCAGGCGGGGCCGGCAAGGGTCAGCAAGGCATCGCGCAGCATCAGCGGACCCAGGCGCAGGTGTGCGGCGGGCAGCGGCAGCGCGTAGAGCGTGGCGGCCTCGGCCGCATCGCAGAGCCGATAGCCGGAGCGCAGGAGCACATGGCGCATGGCATCGCCCACGCTGGCATCGAGCATGGGCGGAATAGAGACCTCCACCGCCTGCTGCAAGAGATCACGCTGCGCAGGTTCCGGCACCAGCTCGACCAGCGTGTAGCGGCCGTAGCGGGCCACCGGAACGAAACCCGGCTCCGGCGCGACGGCGGTTGGCGATGCGGCCGGAACCGCTGGCGCAGACGGCGCGGCGGTCGTGGCGCAGCCGGCGGCCAACAGGCTGCCGGCAAGCAAGCCAGCGGCGAGGGCCAGGCGGTGAACAGCGCGGATGGATGGTTGCATGGAGGGCGCTTCCCTGGAGCACGGAGCGCTCACCATCGCCGCCGCTTGGCCTGCGGGCAGCAAACAAAACGCACTGACGCCCGCCCGAATACATGGCGGGCGGCGCCATGGACTGTCTCATACGGCCAAGAAAAACGGCCCCGAAGGGCCGTGGAAAGAAGCCGGCGACCCCGAGGGGCCACCGGCATGGGCACATGGATCAGACCGTGACAAGCTGCCGGGCCAGTGCCACCTCGACGGAATCACCATCCTGGTTCAGAACATCCAGGCCCGACTCGGGTACGTCGCCCGACGTGCTCTGCGACACCATGATCTTCCGGGCCATCAACCCCAGGCAGGTCATCTGCGAGGAGTTGGCGTAGCCGAGGTAGATCACGCGCACCGGCTGCTTCTGGCCGATGCGCCATGAGCGCCGGGCGGCCTGCTGCAGCGAATACACGTTGTAGCCCGACTGGAGGAACACGATGGTCGGGAACTCCAGCAGGTCCAGGCCGGTTTTCACCAGCTCGGGATTGGTGATGAGCACGTCGATGCCACGGTCCAACTGCTCGGCGATCCAGTCCTCGCGGCGGGAGGCATCCACGCTCGCGCGCAGCACCGCCACCTTGAAGCCTTCCTGCTCCAGCAGCACCTTCAGGCGCGACGTGGTGTCGCGCGTGCCGGTGTAGACCGAATAGACCAGGGTCTTGCGACCTTCTGCCTTCTCCTGCTTGCAGATCTCGATCAGCTCGCGCTCCTTGGGCATCACCTCCAGCTCGTTGAACTGAGCCGGGACGAACGCCAAGGTGTTGCGCGTGCGCGGATGCACCACCGTTTCCGACCGGAAGCAGCAATCCGGCCAGGCCAGCAGCACGTTGAGGACTACACCGAGCAGCGTCGTGTCGCGCTTCGCCAGGGCCTGCTTCAGCTCCTGGGTCAGCCGACCCGCCAGATCGCGGTAGGCCGCGGCCTGCGCCGTGTCCATCGCGACTTCGCGGAACTCCTCGTCGTAGGGCGGCAGCACGTTGCCGCCGATGTCCTTCAGCTTGAGGAAGACCGTGAACGGCAGGACGCAACGCAGCACGCCCTTGGGACCGAAGCCCGGCGCCTTGACCGTGCGCACCGATACCTTGGTGCCCTTGGCCGTCTTGTGCGCCGTGCCGGTGCTCTCGGAATAGATGTCCTTGAGGACGCCGTGATCGCGCATGAACGCCATCGCGGCCGAGGTCATGCTGCCGCTCTTGGTCGGGCGGTAGCCGTCTTCGATCATCCGCCCCGGCAGGGCTCGGAACAGCAGGTGGAACAGGTCGTCGCCGTAGCCGCCCATCAGCGTGCCGGTGAGCAGCAGCGTCTTGCGCGCCTTGGCCGCCAACACCCCCATGGCCTGGCCCTGGGCGGAGCCGCCGTTCTTGTACTCGTGCGCCTCGTCGGCGATGAGCAGGTCGAACGTGCCTTGCGGCAGGTAGCGCTTGATGAACTCGGACGGCTGGTAGCCGCCCTCGCCGAAGCCGAACTCCATGTTGGCCATCGCGCGTTCCATCCGGTGAGCTTGCCGATCCGAGAAGACCAGCTCGCCGCGGTCATCCATCAGGTTGATGAACTCGTGGATGTTGTCCCCGAGCATCGACGCGAGGAAGGCGTCACCGAACTTCTGCATCAGCTTCTGCGCGGTGACTTCCCCGATGGTTGGAATACGCTTCAGTGCCTTGAGCACGGTCGAGGACTGGTCGCTGGCGGACAGGCCTCTGGGACGGATCAACGACCACAGCGGTGCACGGCAGTGGCTGCACTTGCGGCGGGACTCCTCGGCTTCCAGCTCGACCGGGTTGATCGGCTCGCCGTCGAGGTCGGTGATGACATGCCCGCAATCCGGGCAGGCCCCCACGTCGCCGTGAGGCGTGCGCCGCCGAACGAAGACAGGCTTCCAGTGGAACCCCATCCGCATCCGCACGCGGCCCAGGACGAAGAACTCCTGGCCCTGCGCCGGCACGCCCAACTGCTCGCGCAGTTTCAGCAGCTTGACCAGCGTGTCCGGGCCGTTGAGCACCCAGACCTTGGCGCCGGCCACCGTCTCCTGGATTTCGCGCCGCCACTTGTAGACCAAGTGGGGTGGCGAGAGCACCAGGGTGCGGCGGTAGCCTTCGGCGTTGAGCACGGCGGCCGTGGCGATGCCGACCGTCGTCTTGCCGCAGCCCATCTCGCCGTTGACGATCGCGGCGCGTTCGCCGCGATCGACCAACAGCTCGGTGACAGCGTGGACCACATCGGCTTGCGCCGGGAACAGCTTGCGCTTGAGCGCGGCGAGGATCAGTTGCCTATGCACCCGCACCTGGCCGGTGTAGACCGGAGGATTGGCGCGGTTGAGCGAATCGAGCAGCTCGTCGCCGAACTCGGACACGAAGTCCTGCAGGCTGAGCGTGAGGGGTGAAGCGGCCGCTTCGAGCAGGTCGCCCTGCACAGCGGTTTCGGGAACGGTTTCGAGATCGAGGGACATGGTGATGCTCCAAAGCAATGGGGCATGCACCTCCCCCACGGGGCGGTGACATGCCCCTGGGTGGGAAGAAAGAAGCGGCGCGAGGCCGCTGGATGCGGATCAGTATTCGCTGGGCAGCAGCACTGTGGTGACGCTGCGATCCCATTCGGTGATGATCCAGAGCTTCAGGTCGCGCGTGACCTGGTAGGACGAGAACAGACGATCCTCGCCGGATTGCAGCGCGGCGTCGTTCAATCGCCGATCGTCGTCGCTCAGGTCGCCCCATTCGCCATGAAGATGGCGGCGCAGGTACGGCGTGGGGTTGAGCCGGCCCTGTCGGACCAGCTCGTCGACGCCGGCGGTCATGACCACCTGCCCGGGCGAAAAGCGTGCTTGTGACGCGAGGTTGAGGACTGCGAGTGCCATGGTGGTATCTCCTTCTGGAAGAAGGGGCCACGGCACCCCATCGGGGCAACGTGACCCCGGTGGGTGGATGAAAGCGACGGCGAACCGTCAGGGAACAGCGATCAGCGGATGGTCAGCACTTCGCCCCACGTGGGCGAGCCCAGCGTCAAGTCCCATGCACGAATGACCGGCACGAACTTGTCGGTGAGGATGCGCGTCTCGGCCACGGAGCCGTCGTCGCGTTCGGTGTACTCCGTCTGGAGGGTCTTCTCCTTGTGGGTATCACCTTTGACGACGAGCACGCGCCCGCTCTTGGACGTCACCACGCCGGAGATCGCGCCTGCGGCCAAGGCCAGGGCGAGATGCCAGTGCGACAAGGCCCGCGCGGGTGGACGCAGCGACTGCTGCGCGCCACCCAGGTGCGTATCGAGCGCCGGCCAGAGTCCTTGCAGCCGGCCGACTTCATCGGCGAACTGCTCGGGCTCCATCGTCACGCGATAGAAGTGCTCCGGCTCGGCCGGGCTGGCAGGGACGGTGTACGGCAGGAACGGCCATTCGAGCGGCAGTTCCTCGGCTTCGGCGTCGCCTTGTCCGATCTGCAGCAGCAGACCGCGGGTGGCCTTGACCGAATCCGATGCCTGGTCGCGCTGACGAATCCTGCGACCGAAGATCACCACCTGCTTGAACTGCGTTTCCACCGCACGGTAGATGCGCAGGTCGGCGAAGTGGCGCGTCAGCCATCCGACCAGCTCGGCGTCGAGCACGTAGGACGGCACGATGAAGATCAGCACGCCACCGTACTGCAGCAGCGGCAGCGCGCGCTGATAGAACAGCTTTTCCAGCCGCGCACGGCCCTGGCCTTGATAGCCGATGTTGCCGTTCACGTCCTTGCTCAGGTCGCCATACGGCGGGTTCAGCCACAGCAGCCCGAATGACTGGCGCGAGATCAGCGTGTCCATCAGGTCACCGTGGATGCAGCGATCGACCAGTTGCCGTGCGTGGCGGGCACGCTCGGCGTCGTACTCGACGGCGAAGGCCTGGACCTGCTCGCGCCCGAGGGCGTGGGCGGCTTCGGCAATCGCCACGCCTTCGCCGGCGCAGGGATCGAGGATGGACATGGAGCCGGGAGACGGCGCCAGTGCGGACAAGGCCCGCTCCAGCGTCGGCTCGTCGGTGGGGAAGTAGCCGTTACGGATGAAATTGCGCGCCAGGCGCGGAAACATGAGTGCCATGGATTTCTCCTGGTGATGGATGAGGGAAGGCGGGCACGCGCGGCGCGCATGCCCGTGGGGATGGTTCACGCCACACGCCGAAGCGGTGCGTTCGCGGCCAGTTCGTACTGCGTGGCGCCGAGGGTGCCGTTGCGAATCAGTTCGCCCAGCGCCTTCGTCAGCGCCGGGACATCGAGGGCCAGCCGATGGCCTTCCAGTGGCCCGAGGGCCAAGGGAAGACCGGTCAGCATCCGCCGTGTCTGCAACAGCTCCAGCACGGTGTCGCGCCAGTGGTCGAGCAGTGGCAGCAGGCAGGTGTCCTGCACCAGCGTCCACAGCCGGTCGAGCCGGTGCGCGGAATCCCTGGGCAGAAGCGCCAGCGCGCTGGCGTTGGCCTTGTCTGGCTTCACGCAGCGACGATCGAACAGCCACACATTCGTCAGCGAACCGAACAGCGTTCGCCGATAGGCGCGGGTGATGCGCTTTTCCAGGTTCTCGACGTTGCCGACGAAGACCGGGATGGAAGCGCCCTGCTCGGTGATGACGTGGAACTGATCCAGTCCCTGTTCATCCCGGCCGAGGGTCAGGCGGGCGAGGAACTCCTGAACGGCGGTGTCGCGCGCCCAGATCGACAGAAAGACGAGATTGCCCTGCTCGTCACCGACGCAACCGTCGGCCATGAGGTCGGGGCATTCGTCGATGCGGTACAGCGGTTTCGCGGAAGAAGGTGCAGGCATGGTGATGTCCTCTTGAAAATGAAGGAGCAACCACAGCCCGCGGGGCCATGCTCGCCCCGGTTGGGTGAAGGAAGATTCGTGCCGCTAGACGGCGCGTCCCGCGTGGAAGCGGTGAACCCGCTCGCGCCACTCGGAGCTTTGCACCGGCGCCATGTCGAGATAGCGCAGCGGACACGAGTAGTAGTACGGATGCACGGACTCATCGAGGGACTTGTAGCCCCAATCGCCGCCCGAGCTTTCCAGCAGATTGCAGCCGATGTAGCAGACGGACTCACCGGCCGCGAGGCCCATGACGCCCGCCTGCATGGCGGTGACGCGAACCACGGTCCACAGAACGTCGCCGTCCAGCGTGTGGTCGATGACTTCGCAGCAAGCGCGTTCGGACGCCTGCGGAGCGAGCAGCTCGCGGATCAACTGATCGCGCGTCTGACGAACGAAGGTCCAGCCCATGAGGGTCTCCTTGAAGAAAAGGCCGGAGCCCTCCCCGTCGGGGGAGAACCCCGGCGGGTGGCGGAATGCCGCGCAAGGCGGCGGATGGATCAGGCAGCTTGGAGGTGCCAGTCCTGGGACAGCGGAGCGAACTCGTAGCCCAGCTTGTCGAGACGGTCGCGCTGCTGACGCAGCACACGACGATCCACGGTCGCATCGAGCTTTACGGTCTCGCCCAGGGGCCACAAGGCACCGAACAGCGCCGCGTCGTCTGCCTCGGCCGAGGCCGCAGCGGACACGGGAGCCGGTTCGCTGCCGAACGGCGTGGTATCGACCAGGGGATCGCGCGGACTGCGCGGCTTCGCCTTCGGCTTGGCCGGGGGCGTTGCCGGCGCGGGCGCCTGCGCTTCCTCGTCGATTGGATCGACTTCCTGCGGACTCAGCCGGCGGGCTTCGTCGCGGCTCAGGGCGTCGATGTTGGACAGGGTCATCCCGCCCAGATGGGCGCGGATCTCGATGACCATGCGGCCGTTGGCGTTGTACGTGGAGGGGCGAATCTCGACGATGACGAAATCACCGTCGTACTTGCCCTCGCGGTACTGATCGAGTTCGGCGTTCTTCACGACGAACTCGCCGATCGAGGTCGCCAGGCGGCCGACGTTGAAGTCGCCGTTCCTGCCGTGGATGGTCTTGATGGCCAGTTGGCCGGGGATGGTGATCATGAAGGTCTCCTGCGGACGAAGAGAAGACAAGGCCCCGGGGATGGGGCCTTGCGGATCAGAACGACTCGGCAACGGCCAATGCGGGGGCATCGGCAGCGTCGTCGGCAGCATCGGCGACGGGCCTGGAAGGCTCCGGTGCCGAGGCTTGCTGCGCGGCGGGCGCGTCGGACGTCACAGGGACTTCCGGGTCGCGCTCGTCGGTCTCGGTCGGCTTGGGTTCGGCCTTGTAGACGAGCTTGCCGTCGACCTTGATCCAACTGACGAACAGCAGGCGGGCCTTGAGGCTCACCCCCTGCTCGCCGGCACGCTTGCCCTTGGAGTAGGTGAAGGTGTCGGTCCACAGGTCGCCCAGGCGGAAGCCGATCATCACCTTCTTCTCGGCGTCGACCGCCTGAATGCAGCGGCGCACCAGGTGCTGCGCTTCCGAACCCGATACGCGCGTGTCGAAACGCACATACGAGACGTCATCGCTGGGACCGTTCAGAGCTGCGATGTCGCAGGCCAGGAACGCATCGCCTTTCTTGGGCTTCACTTCGCGGATGCGATTGAGATACCCGAGGCCGGTGATGTGCAGATCGAAGTAGGACTTTTCGTTGGAAGTGGTCATGGTGAATCTCCTGGGAACAATGAGGCGGAGACACACCCGACCCAAGGCGGGGAAGGTGTGGAACCCCCGCGTGGGTTGATGGAACAGCTTGGTGGCATCGCCATCGAGAACCGATGGCCGTTCGCGCATGGATGCCGGTGCGAACTGGGGTGATCAACGCGGTCGGAACCGCGTCGTCGTCTTGAAGACCGTGACGACCTGGGCATGTTGCTGACGCAAGTCAGCAGAACATGGCAGTGAGCGTGGCGCCGGGATGGCGCGCAGGCGAGCGGCAATCGGCACTCGCGGCTGTCCACATTGCCGGGAAGAAAGAGGCCCCCGGAGCGGGGGCCAGGGATGGGCGGTCAGTTACCGCTGGGCGTGGGAGGAACCGCCTGCAGCGACAGGTGTGTCGTGGTGGCGGACACGTCGAGGTCGTCCTCGCTGCGCAGGATGCGCGCAAACACGCCCTCCTGCGGATCGAAGAACTCGCCAAAGTCATCGCCGGCGAACTCGGCACGCGCCAGTTCCCACCAGTCGTCGAAGCCATCGACATCCGGGTTGCAGCCGGCGGCATAGGCGATGGTCTTCTGGCGACCATCGGGTCGGCGCTCGCCGCGCTCGGCCAGGAAGTACACGCCCTGATCCTTGATCAGGATGACGCGGCATTGATTCGCCACCGCTTCGGCGAGCACGGGCCGCAGCTCCGTGCCTTTGAATCGAACAGTCATGGGTGTGATCTCCAGGGGGCGGGAAGAGAGGCTTCCCGCCGCGAGGGCGGGAAGCTGCTGTGAGATCAGTGCCGGATAGCCTTACGACACGACAGGCACTGCACGCGGATGCGCCGCCAGCTCCCGTCGTCGATCAGCTGTTCCAGCGTCTCGCCGAGGACGTCGAAGAACACCTCATCGACCCGTTCAATCAGCTCGCCGTCGCGGTGCAGCTCCACCGCGTAGAGGTCGAGGCCACGCTCATACAGCACGGTGACGCGACCCTGGAACTTCATCGTGGCGACGGTGAAGCCGATGGCCGGTGGCGTGCGGATGATGTCGGCGGGCAGCGGATCGACCCAGGTGATGTCCCGCGCACCGGCATCCACCAACAGGTGGGTGATGCGCCGGAAACCATCGGGAGCGGGCAACTGCTCCAGTTGGACGATCAGTTCCTGCAGCTCGGGGCAGCGCGGCTCGGGGATCGGCAGCTTCGCCGGTGCGGAACCGAGCACGAACCGCTTCACCGTGTAGGGCTGGCCGTCGGCGGTGAACTCGGTCTGCTCCTCGGGCGTGTCCGCCCGCTGACCGTCGAAGCGGCGTCTGACATAGGGTTCGACCTGCACCTTGGCGCCCTCGTCGGGCACTTCGGTCACGAGGGTGCGATCGAGCACCGCGAACTCGGCCCGTGCCGTCTTGACGATGATGGCCTCGTCGGTGGTGGCGATGACCTTGCCCTCGAAAGGCTTCGGGTCGATGTGAAAGCCCAGCGTCGAAACCTTGGGCTGGCCGTCGAAGATGTTGAACTTGAACGAACGGACGTTGGAAGGCACATGACCGACGACGAGCGTCGGCATCTGTGCGCGGATGGCTTGGGTATCCATGGGGAGACTCCTTGTGGCAGCCAAGGGACTCCCGCCCGCAAGGGAGGTCGATCCCTTGAGGGTGAGGTGGATGGACGCGGCATGCGTCCGGCGAAAGAAACGACCAGCGCGGCGGACCGCACCGCAGTCTCGAAGGTCTCGACTGCCTGGGCATGCTGCCGGCAACGCCAGCGAACATGCGGCCAGCGTGCGGCACATGGCGGCGGCCGTCCGCCGGGAATCGGCAATGCGCCGGCACCGCGTTCCGCGAAAAAGAAGAGCCCCGACGTGGGGGCTCGAATGGGTTGCGGGTTACTCGTCGTCGTAGAGCGTCAGCCCGTCCAGCACGGGCGCGTCGGCATCGAACACCAACATGCGAACGTCGGCGAGCGCAGCCAGGTGCAACACTTCCACGAGGGACTCCGGCATGCCCTTGGCCCGGTGCTCCTGCCGAAGCTCTTCGGCGGTGATGCCCTCGACATGCTGCAGGTTCGCATCCGTCCAGGGCGTGGCGATCAGCTTCATGCCGACCGCCGGGCTGTAGGGAATGCGGAAGGCCACGAACAAAAAACCGCTCGGCGTGGCGATGTCCGCCAGTTCGGCGAGGAAGCGGCCGGCCTCCTCGGTGATATGCGCCGAACTGATTTCCCAAGCACGGCTGTAGAACCCGGTCTCGAAGCGCAGGCGGCGTACCACCTCGCGCGCGGCTTCCTCGGAGTAGGTATCGCCGACGTGCAGCGGCTGGCCGGCTTCTTCGGCCATGACGGCGTAGACGAGGTTTCGGGCGATACCGTGGCTGGGGCACTGCGCGTCCAGCTCGGGCGGCACGTTCTGGCCCTCGGTGATCAGCGCGAAGTCGTCGCAGAAGACGCAGGCATGGCGCTCGACTTGGCTGTCCGGCAGGTGCGACTGCGAGACGTGCAGCGGCAGATAGCTCAGCGGGCAGTCGTCGTCGTAGGAAATCGCCAGCAGCCGCTGCACGGACAGGCCATCGTAGCCGCGGACGAAGGGGTTTTTGGAATGAGACATGGGATTCCTCCAGCAGAGGATGGCCGAGGCAATCCCCTGCCGGGGATTGAACCCCAGCGAGTGGATGAAGTGGCAACCGGTCAGCCGGCCGCGGCGTCGGGCCGCCCTGGTGGCGGGCGGTGCAAGTCAGTGGAAGATGGTGATTCGGGACATGGCCGCTCCTGCGAAAAGAAGGAGGGACATGGCCCCGAACGGGGACGCATGTCCCTCGTGGGGTGGGATGAAAGGACGGTGGGTTGCCAGGCGCGGCTCACCAGCCGTTGTAGTGCAGCGTGAGGTCGGCGATGACCTGGCGCCGTTCCAGATCGAGGCCGCCGAAGTCGGACAGCCCCTCGAAGCCGCAACGCTTGAGCATCGCGCCGCCCTCGCGGGAGTTGTAGAAGCTCACCATCGCGGACAGGAACATGCGTTGACCGCTGCTCAGCACACCCAGGGCGTCGTTGAGCATCAGCATGTTGGGCCGCAGGTCCCACTTGGTGGTGGCACGCTGCAGACCTTCGCGTGTGCCGTCGCCGAACCACTCGTGGCCGGCGATCTGCGCGCCGCGCTTCCAGGCCTCGAAGAAGGCCTGCGGTGCAGCGTCGAAGTGCGCCTGTTCCAGCGCCATCTGATCGAGCACGTCTTCGGGTAAAGACAGATTCATGAGAGAACTCCTTGAAGGGTGGGAATCAGGGGTGAGCGCGCTGTATCCAGGCATGGGTATCCAGGGCGCGCTGTGCTGCGAGGTGGGTCGGGAAATACTCGACGGACTCCCGCGATACCGGGCCTTCGTCGTCTTGCGTGCCGATGTAGTGGCCGGCCGCGCTGCGCAGCACCCGTAGCGGCAAACGCTTGCCGGTCCAGGCCAGCGCCAGCGCACCACTGCGTACTGCGGTTGCAGAGGAAGATGCGGAAGGTTCAGACATGCCGTGCTCCTTGGTGGGTCGGGGAGCACGCATCCCGCAGGGGATGGAGTTCCCCTCGGGTGGTTGAGAAAAGTGCATCGTCGCCAGGCCGGCGAGCGTCCGCGGTGGGCGATGCGAAGCGGACTGGATCGGTCAACGCGGCGAACCGCGTTGCAGTCTTGAAGACCGGGACTGCCAGGGCATGCCGCTGACGACTGTCAGCAACGCATGAGGGTGAGCTTCGGACTATCAGATAGCCGCGTCACGCAGCAATCGGGCGCAGTAGCGTCCCCGATTGGGGTCGGGCGCGCCCGGTCCTCTATTGCGATGCGCTTGCAAAATGATTCAATAGATGTTGTATTATTGAACCATGAACGAGACCCAAGCCGTGTCCGCCCTGGGCGCCCTGGCCCACACCCAGCGCCTTCGCGTGTTCCGCGCCCTGGTCGTCGCCGGCCCCGAAGGGCTCACGCCCAGCGTCCTGGCCGACCAACTCGACGTGGCCCGCAACACCCTGTCCTTCCATCTGAAGGAGCTGGCCCATGCCGGCCTCGTCACCATCGAGCAACAGGGCCGCAACCTGATCTACCGCGCCGACTTCGCCCACATGAACGGGCTGCTTGGCTACCTGACCGACCACTGCTGCCAGGGCGACGTGTGCGAGGCCAACGACTCTCCAAGTGCTTGCACCTCCTGCTGAAAGGAAACTCCCATGAAACGCTTCCACGTCCACCTGCACGTCGATGACTTGAACCGCAGCATCGGCTTCTATTCCCAACTGTTCGCCGCGCAGCCGGCTCGCATCGAGGCCGACTACGCGAAGTGGATGCTCGAAGACCCGCCGGTCAACTTCGCCATCTCCACGCGCGGCAGCAAGCCGGGCATCGACCACCTGGGCATCCAGACCGATGACGCCGACGAACTCTCCGCCCTGAAGGCCCGCGCGCAGGCTGCCGACATGGCGCTGCTCGACGAAGGCACCACGACCTGCTGCTATGCGCGCAGTGAGAAGCACTGGGTCACCGACCCTCAGGGCGTGGCCTGGGAGTATTTCCACACGCTGGGCAACATCCCCGTGTTCAACGAAGCGGCCCCGGCCGTTCCGGGCGCGGCCGCGGCATGCTGCGCACCCAGCAATGGCCACACCGCACCGAAGCGGGCCAGTTCCTGTTGCTGAGGCGAGGCGAGCATGACGACAGAGACCACCTACAACGCGCTGTTCATCTGCACGGGCAATTCGGCCCGGTCGATCCTCGCCGAGGGCATCCTGAATTCGCTGGGCCAAGGGCGCTTCCGCGCCTACTCCGCGGGCAGCCATCCCAAGGGCGAGGTGCATCCGCAGGCGCTCGCCACACTGGAGCGGCTGCGCCTGCCGACGACCGGCTACCGCAGCAAGAGTTGGGACGAGTTCGTAGTGCCCGAAGCGCCGGTGTTCGACTTCATCTTCACCGTCTGCGACAACGCAGCCGGCGAGGTCTGCCCGGTGTGGCCGGGGCGCCCGATGTCGGCACACTGGGGCGTTCCCGACCCCGCCGCCGTCGAAGGCACAGAGGAACAGCAGCGCAAGGCGTTCATGGACGCCGCGTTGACGCTCAAGCGTCGCATCGAGCTGTTCCTGTCGCTGCCGCTCCAACGGCTCGATGCCATGTCGCTGCAGCATGAGCTGCGCGTCATCGGCAAGCAGTGAGGTAGCACGATGACCGTACAGACCGAGGCCGTCGCCGCCACGCCATCGTTCTCGATGAGCATCTTCGAGCGCTACCTGACGGTGTGGGTACTGCTGTGCATCGTCGCCGGCATCGCCCTGGGCCAGTTCGCGCCCGGGGCATTCCAGGCCGTCGGCCGTATGGAAGTGGCCCAGGTCAACCTGCCGGTCGGCCTGCTGATCTGGATCATGGTGATCCCGATGCTGCTCAAGGTGGACTTCGGCGCGCTCGGCCAGGTCCGCCAGCACTGGCGCGGCATCGGCGTGACGCTGTTCGTCAATTGGGCGGTCAAGCCGTTCTCGATGGCGCTGCTGGCCTGGCTGTTCATCCGCCACGTCTTCGCCGACTGGCTGCCGGCCGACCAGCTCGACAGCTACGTCGCCGGGCTGATCCTGCTGGCCGCCGCACCATGCACAGCGATGGTGTTCGTGTGGAGCCGACTGACCGGCGGCGACCCGGTGTTCACTCTGTCGCAGGTGGCGCTGAACGACACCATCATGGTGTTCGCCTTCGCGCCCATCGTCGGGCTGCTGCTGGGCCTGTCGGCGATCACCGTGCCGTGGGACACACTGCTGACCTCGGTGGTGCTCTACATCATCATCCCCGTCGTCCTCGCGCAGGTGTGGCGCCGCACGCTGCTACGTCGCGGCCAGGCCGCGTTCGACCGCACGCTGGAACGCCTCGGCCCGCTCTCAATCGCAGCGCTGCTGCTGACGCTGGTGCTGCTGTTCGCCTTCCAGGGCCAGGCCATCCTGCAGCAGCCGCTGGTCATCGCCATGCTGGCGGTGCCGATCCTGATCCAGGTGTTCTTCAACTCCGGCCTGGCCTACTGGCTCAACCGCAGGGTGGGCGAGAAGCACAGCATCGCCTGTCCCTCGGCGCTGATCGGCGCGAGCAACTTCTTCGAGCTGGCCGTGGCGGCGGCCATCAGCCTATTCGGCTTCCAGTCCGGCGCGGCCCTCGCCACCGTGGTCGGCGTGCTGATCGAAGTGCCGGTGATGCTGCTGGTGGTGCGCGTGGTCAACCGTTCCCGCGCTTGGTACGAACAGGCCCCGCGCAACGCAGCGACGCATCCGGCATGAGTACCGTCACGGTCTACCACAACCCGGACTGCGGCACGTCGCGCAATACGCTGGCGCTGATCCGCGCCAGCGGCATCGAGCCCATCGTCATCGAGTACCTGAAGACGCCGCCTGACCGCGAGACCTTGAAGGCGCTGATCGCGCGGATGGGCATGGGCGTGCGGGATGTGTTGCGCATCAAGGGCACGCCCTACAAAGAACTGGGCCTCGATGCCGCGCATTGGAGCGACGACCAGTTGATCGAACAGATGCTGGCGTACCCGATCCTCATCAATCGGCCCATCGTGGTGTCGCGTTCGGGCGTGCGCCTGTGCCGCCCCTCGGACATGGTGATCGAACTGCTGCCGCAACGACCGGCGGGCGAGATGCGCAAGGAGGATGGCACGCCGCTGCTGGTGGATACGCCGATCGCCGGCAGCGACCCGGACCTCGCCCTGGCTTTGCAAGAGGCCGTGCTTCCCACGGACGACCTGGCCGAACCAGCGCGCAGTTTCTTCGCCTATGCCACGGTGTCCGGCGAGCGCGTGGGCTACGGCGGCTTCGAGCGCATGGGCCGGGATGTGCTCGTGCGCTCCCTGGTGGTGCTGCCACACGCACGCCATCGCGGCATCGGCGGCGGAATGCTCGCACTGCTGCTGCGCCGTGCCTTCGACGAGGGCGGGCGCGACGCCTGGTTGCTGACCACGACGGCTGCGCCGTTCTTCGAGCGCGCGGGCTTCAAGCCAATCGAGCGCAGCGCCGCACCGGCGGCCATCCTTGCCACACGGCAGGCCGCAAGCCTGTGTCCTTCGAGCGCCGTGCTGCTTGGACGTCGAATGTCACTGTGATGTGCCCTCGCAAGGGCATCCCGGGACACAGAGGTGCATCAGTGAAAGGACTAATCGCCGAAGGCCACGCGGGCCTTCGGCTGGAGAGGAAGGAAAACCACCTGTGGGCTGCGTCAGCGCAGGCCGTCGTCAAAGCCGTTCGCTGCGTCAGCAATCGCACCCGGCCCGTTTCGTGGCTGGGGCCGGAAACCTCTGGCGTGCATCCACACACAAAGGGAGCCCGATGTTTCGCCGGCGGGCACCGGCACGGAATACCCTCGGCCCAAGGGGCCTCCTCACGGCTCGCGCGGCGGCAAGGCGTCAGGAAGCCCCTCATGACCGAGGCAAGGCACACCGATCAAGGGAATGGCGGCGGGCGCGATTCGTGGAGCAATGACCTTCTCGCCCCGTCGCCCGATGGCGGGCAGACGGGGCGCGCACACCGTTGCAGAAGGAGACGCGCGCTTTGGAGCCCCGCGCGGCGCGGGACGTTTGCCTCGCCGCCAGTGAAGTGGCCGGCGCGGCAGGGGGAAGCGAGGATCAGGGCGCCTTGGAGGCAGCGCGCCGCTTGCGCGGTGCGCTGCGCCGGCCCGTCGGGGACTCGATCGGCAACGTGCCCTTGCAGTCCGGGTAGCGCGAGCAGGACCAGAACGCGCCGCTCTTGACCGTGCGCTGCTGCATCGGTGCGCCGCACTGCGGGCAGGCCGGCGCCGGCGGCAGCTTGAGCGAGAGCGTTGCGCCGCGGTACTGCTGCACGAGCTGGCCGACCCACACGGACTGCTTCTCGATGAAGGTGTCCAGCGCCATCTGGCCTGCCTCGATCATGTCGAGCGCCTGCTCCCACACCGCCGTGGTGCCGGGGTCGGCGATGGCCGAGGGCACCGCGTCGATAAGCGTGAATGCCGCGTCGGAAGCGCGGACGGCGCGGCCTTTCTTGACCAGGTAGCCGCGACCGATCAGACCGTTGATGATGTTGGCGCGTGTCGCCTCGGTGCCGATGCCGGTGGTATCTCGCAGCTTCTGTTTCAGCCGCGGGTCGGTCACGAACTTGGCGACGGTCTTCATGGCCTTGATCAGCTCGCCCTGCGTGTAGGGCTTGGGCGGCAGCGTCTTCAACGCCTTGAGATCCACCTTCCCGACCGGGCAGGACAGGCCCGCATGCAGGGCGGGCAGCACCTGGCTGCGCTGCGCATCCTCGCCATCGGCATCGTCCGGCCCCAGCGTCGCCAGCACCTCACGCCAGCCGGTGACGGCGATCTGCTTGCCCACGGCCACCAGCGACTGACTGCCGCACGAGAACTGCGCCACCGTCCGATCGAACTCATGGTGCGGGAGGAACTGCGCGAGGTAATGGGCGCGGATCAGCCGGTAGACGGCCAGTTCCTTCTCGTTCATGGCCGACAGGTTGGCGGGCTCCAGCGTCGGGATGATGCCGTGGTGAGCCGACACCTTGCCGTCGTTCCATGCACGCGAACGCTGTTGGCGATCCAGGCGCTCGATCAGTGGCCGCAGGCTGGGGTCGGTCTTGACCAGGCTGTCGAGTACGGTCGGCACCTCGGCCAGCATGCTCTCGGGCAGGTAGCCCGAATCGGAGCGCGGGTACGTTGTCGCCTTGTGCATCTCGTACAGCGCCTGGGCAATGTCCAGCGTCTCCTGCACGTCGAGGCCCAACTGCTTGGAGCACACCTCCTGCAGCGTGCCCAGGTCGAACGGCAGTGGCGGCCCTTCGCGAACGCGCTCGGTTTCTACCGACAGCACCTGGGCGGAGCCGGCCGTGCGCAAGCGCTCGGCGGCCTGCTGCGCCACCGGCTGTTGCAGGCAGCGGCCCGCATCGTCGGCGCTGCCTTGCGGCGGCGTCCAGCTTGCGACGAAGGACTGGCCTGCATGCGAAAGCGCAACCTCGATGGCCCAGAACGGCACCGAGACGAACCGTGCGATCTCGCGATCACGGTCCACGACCAGCTTGAGCGTCGGCGTCTGCACGCGGCCGACCGACAGCACGCCGTTGTAGCCGGCCTGGCGCCCGAGCAGCGTGAACAGGCGGCTAAGGTTCATCCCGATCAGCCAGTCGGCACGCGATCGGGCGAGCGCGGAGAAGTACAGCGGCAGCGTCTCGGCGGATGGCTTGAGCGCGCCCAGCGCCTTGCGAATGGACGCATCGTTGAGCGCCGACAGCCACAGCCGCTGGATCGGGCCGCGATAGCTGCAAAGCTCGATGATTTCGCGGGCGATCATTTCGCCCTCGCGGTCGGCGTCGGTGGCGATCACCAGCTCGCCAGCCTTGGCGACGAGCTGTTGTACGACCTTGAACTGCGCCGCGGTCGCCGCCTTGGGCTCAACACGCCAGCGCTGGGGAAGAATGGGCAGTTGCTCGATGGCCCAGCGCTTGTACTGCTCGCCGTAGCCTTCGGGCGGAACCGCCTCGACAAGATGACCGATGCACCAGGTCACGATGACACCCGCACCGCTGTAGTAGCCCTTGCCCCGTTGGCCGGCGCCCAGCACACGGGCGATGTCCTTGCCCTGGGACGGCTTCTCGCACAAGTACACGCGCATGAAGCCTCCTCGAAAAGTGCGGTTGATCGGATGGCCCCAGCTTGGCCGGGCCAGCGGACGACGGCAGCAAGGAAGCCGATTGGCGCAGACACCGCTTTGTGATCGGCGGGCGATGCGTTGCCGCAGCAGTACGAGTTGACCGCAACGGCTGGCGCAGCGGGAGCGTCGTTTCGGGAGGGCGGCTGGAACTCGGTGGAACACCATGGAGCTATCCCCTGGGGATAGCTGGTGCATGGCGGGCGTGTGACGGTTGCTACAGCCGCCCTCGGGCGGCGCGGTGCCGGGCAATGGGCGAGCTACTGCCCGCCGGCCGGCTTGGCGCTGAGCGTCACGGCCTCGATGCGGTACGGCAGGATGCCCACGCGCCGGGCCTCGATCTTGAACGTCGTGCGCTCGTTGTCGTCAGCGTCTTCCCACTCGTCCTTCACCGTGCGGCCTTCCACCAGCACGCGCATGCCTTTCTGGTACAGGTCTTTCCAGTGGTCGGCGTCGCGGTGCCACAGTTCCACCGGCGCCCAGAAGCCGCCGCGGTCCTCGTACTCGCCGTCCTTCTTCGGGATCGGGTTGTCGAAATAGACGTTCAGGCGCAGCAGCCGGCGCGGCTCGTCGTTGCCGTTGGGGAATTCGCGGTAGTCCGGCGCAGAACCGATGTTGCCCTCGCCGACGAAGTGCGTGCTCATGGTGACTCCTTGGGGTTGGTGGATGGAACGGACGCGGCATGCCCGTGGACACGCCGCAGGTAAGCCGCTTCGGCCTGCGCGGCCTTGCTGGCGCACTCCTGGGCCTGACGGCCCAGCGTGTGAAGGAGGCTGATCTGCATATTCAGCGCGATGCGCTGCAGCTCCATCGCGTACAGGTCGTCGATCAGCGAGGCCGGCGTCGCCGGGCGGTCGAGCAGCGATTCCCACAGCGCCACGCCCATGGAGGAACGGTCGTGGTTGCGCCAGCGCAGGAAGGTCGTGCCTGCGCCAGTGGTCTGCTGGGCCAGTTGCACGTCGAGCAGCGAGAAGGGATAGGCCCGCGCCTGTTGCAGCACGCGCCGATGCGCCAGGCCGATCAAGCCGTCGCGCAGCGCCGTGCACTGGTTGGCCCAGGCCTCCAGACTTCCCTTACCTTTAAAAGGCTGTAAAAGGCCTTTTAGGTAGCCCGCGTGTTCCAGGCGCTGGAAGTCTGCCTGCTCCAGCGGCAGGAAGCGCGCCGGTTGGCCGGTGGAAGACGATGCGGTCATGCCTTCGTGCCTTCACCGTCCTGGTCGTTGTCCGTCACGTCGACTGCGCCAGCCACGGGGGCGGCATCAGCGGCTGCACCAGGCTTGCCCGCCCGCCGCGCGATCGGTGGCGCAAAGCGCGAACGGCGTGTGCCTTCGAGCACGTCCTGCGGCAGCTCGCCGAACTTCTCTAACGCCGCCCGCGCCACCGCGTTCTTCGAGGCGAAGTCGTCGCGCGTCGCGCCGGAGTAGCGGTACTGCTGTGCCAGCGAGAACAGGCTGCGCAGCGCATGCGCGCCGTCGTTGAGCCAGCGTTCCAGCGTGCTGCGGTCGATCAGTGCGGTGTGGTGCGCGAGGATCAGCTTGCGCGCCAGGTCGTCGTAATCGGCCAGCAGGTACACCGCCATGAAGCCGAGCTGCGCATTGACGAACAGCGGCAGCTTCACCGGCTGCACGTTCATGTTCTCGCCCAGGGACAGCGCGGGCGGCACGTCGGCCAGCGCCTGATCCACCTGCTCGCGCAACGCCTGCAAGCTCGCCTTGGTCTGCGTCAGCTTGTCCTCGACGCGCAGCATCCATAAATCCGAGTAGGGATCGTCCTGCTCGGCGCCGCGCTTCATCTTGTTCATCACGCTGATGTAGCCGTTGAGGCCGATGATCCCGGGGCGCCCCTCGGCGGGCGCTCGCCCATGCCAGATGCGTGAAGCGTGGTGGGTGTGCAGCGTCAGCGACATCGCGCTGCGCAGCGATCCGAGATTCAACTGCAGGGGCTGCTGGGATTCGTTGGCCATGGTGACGACTCGCTGTAAGGGAACGAGCCGCCAGCATCTGCATCGCCCGGAAGGGCGTCAGTCAACAAACCGCAGCCGGTGCGTCCCCGGTTGTCGTCTTGGGAAGGCCGCGTGTTCCATCTATCCCCTGGGGATAGGTCTGCACCTGGTCGCGACGACGTGATGCGCGACAAACCAGCGGCCGTCCGCCGGAAGGCTTGATGTCCCAGCCATCCCCTGGGGATAGCTGCTCAGGAATCGCCGAGCGCCGAACGCAGCTTCGCCAGGTAGGCTCGCGCCGCCTCGCGGCCAGGGCCGTTTGGAGCAGGCTGTGGAGGTGCAGAGGGTGCGGGTGCGGCTGGACGTGGCGGCGGCGACGACGGCAAAGGCGGCGACCCTGGCGAGCCGCCTTCGCCGGCCCAGGCCTTGAACTCGCCGCGGATTGCCTTCTGGATGATGCCGAACAGGTAGCCAGCCGGGTTGCGCACTGCGCTGTTGCGGCAGCGGGCATCCCATTCGTCCAGCACCGCCTGCCGCAGTAACTCGTCCACCTGCTGCAAGGCCACCAGCGCGCCGCTCTGCTGCTCGTCCTTCAAGCGCAGCAGGCGCTCGGGTAGGCGCACGTGCTGCAGCGCCTTCGCGCGCGGTACTGTACCTACTTGATTTATACGATCCATACGTACAGTACGGTCCTCCTTCGGATTCCGAAGTGAGCCGTCTAGCTGTGAAGCTTCAATAGGTTGTATCCGGTGTTCATCCGGATTGGGTTTGAGAGACTGGAAGTCGCCAAACACCCAATCCTCAAGGAAGCCAACCGGATGAACACCCACAAGCATGCCCGATTGACGTACGCGCGCCGCCTCGAGATGGTCACGCAGATGACCGAGCAGGGCCTGAGCGCCACCGAGGCTGGACTCCAGCAAGGTGTGACGCCTGCGACGGCCAGGAAGTGGCTGGGGCGCTACCTGGCGCAGGGCGAGGTCGGCCTGGCCGATGCCTCCTCGCGCCCGATGCGCTCGCCCAGGAGCATCGAGCCGGGCAAGGCGCTGCTCATCGTCGAGCTGCGCCAGCGCCGCATGCTGCAAGCGGGGATCGCACGCAGCGTGGGCGTCTCGGAGGCCACGGTCAGCCGCGTGCTCAGGCGTGCAGGTCTGTCCAAGCTGTCGGATCTGCAGCCGCGCGAGCCTGTGCAGCGCTACGAGCATGAGGAAGCCGGCGACCTGCTGCACATCGACACCAAGAAGCTCGGGCGGATCGAGCGGCCCAGCCACCGTGTGACCGGCAACCGCCGCGACAGCGTCGACGGCGCAGGCTGGGAGTTCTTGTTCGTGGCGGTCGATGACCATGCGCGCGTGGCCTACACCGCCATGCATCCCGACGAGCGCACCCCCAGCGCCGTGCAGTTCCTGCGCGATGCGGTGGCCTACTACAACCGCCTGGGTGTGACCATCAAGCGGCTGCTGACCGACAACGGCTCGGCGTTCCGCTCCAAGCCGTTCAAGACTGCCTGCGAGCAACTCGGCATCACGCACAAGTTCACCCGTGCGTACAGGCCGCAGACCAACGGCAAGGCCGAGCGCTTCATCCAATCGGCGCTGCGCGAGTGGGCCTACGGCTGGACCTACCAGAACAGCGCCGAGCGCCGCCAAGCGCTGAACAGCTGGCAGCACCACTACAACTGGCACCGCCCTCACCACGGCATCGGCCGCGTCGCACCAGCCTCCCGCCTACCGGGGCTCCGATACAACCTCTTGACGGTTCACATCTAGCGCGGGTTTCAGCCCTGCTTCGGATTCCGAAGAGGGGCCATTTAGATTCCGAAGTAGGACGGCCTGGCCTTCTTCGGATTCGTGATCCACAGGCTCTTGTGGATAACTCGTATCGGCCCATTCGTTGCGGGCCATGCGCTGTGTCAGCACCTGTAGGCGTGTGGGCAGCGTGCGGCCATTGAGCATCGGGTCTTCGGCGATCTCGCGCAGGGTGTTCATGCCGACGATCTGCACTGCCTTCGCGGCATGGGTCAGCGCCTGGCTGACCAGGCCCAGGTAGTCGGGGTCGAGCTGCATCGCCTCGAAGGGCGTCAGCGGTTCGTCGTGCAGCACGTAGAGGTTGCCGAGGATGCGCCCGGTCTTCGGGTCGCGGCGCCGTCGCACCAGGCTCAGCCAGCGTGTCAACCGCAGCAGCGTCAAGGCGCGCGCCACGGTCTCATGCGAGGCCTGCGCCGCGCAGGGCATCGAGGCAAGGTAGGGCCGGAGCTGGTCGTAGGTGGGGAACGCCGTCACGCCATCGCTTTGAAGCTGCAGGCGGAACACCTGCCAGGCATTGCGCTCCAGCGGCGTCAGGCGCCGGTCGAGGAACAGCGCGCGCGGCACGCTCTCGTGCCGGTTGCCGCTGTAGAGGAAGCCATCACTGATCGGCGCGGCCGGCGACGTAGGGGCAGTGCCGCGTGGGGGTGGTGGTGCCGGTGGCACCAGCTCCCGCAGCGCTTCGTCGAACAGCGCCGACAGCGCCACGGGGCCATCGCGCCGGGGTGCGCCGCCGGTCGCCATGGCCTACACCAGCCCCTGGTCGATCCAGTTGCGTATCGCCGACCAGATCACCGACATCGGCAAGGTCAAGGTCTCGGCCAGGTCCATGGTCAGCGCCAGCATCGCCATCTCGTCGTCCAGCGCGATGCTGCGCTCCGTGACGCCGGCCTTCCATCGCTTCCATAGGGCCGTGTCCTGCGCCTCGTCCAGCACCGGATGCCGTCCCTTGCGCTTGGGCAGGCCGAGGATGTCGCGGCGAAGGGCGACCTCCTGGTGCGTCAGGCCGTAGAAGCGGCTGACCATCTCCGTGCTGGCACCCAGGCGCAGCATGCGGTCGACCGTGGCGATCTCGCGCTCCACGTCGTGCACCTGGCTCAGCAATCGCTTGAGCACCTCGCGGTTGACCGACACCGAGCACCACGAGACGGTGGCATTGACCAGCATGCTCACGAGTTCGGGATGCTTGAGCGCATCCAGTTCTTCCTCGCCGAAGCCCATGGCCTTGCAGCGTCGCAGTTGCCCGTTGCGCAGGTCGTGCAGCGCCTGCGCGATCACGGCCTGGTTGAGCGGGTGCGGTGCGGACATGCGTGGTCTCCGCTCAGGCGCCGCGGCCGGGGTCGCTGGAGGCCGCGCCGGTCTCCAGATCCAGAAGCCGACGCGCCAGGCGCAGCAGCCGGAACAGTTTGACCAGCCCGGCATCGCTCAGGCGCGGGTAGGCACCGCCGCCATACAGCAAGGGCGCCAGGTCATCGGCTAGCCGGGCGCGATCGAGCCCGGCTGCGGCACGCGCGGCGCACAGCGCCTGCAGCAGCGTCAGCACCGCGCGAGCGAATGGCGGCATGGCGCGCGCGGCCGGCGGCGCGACGCAGGCGAAGCCGATGCCGCCGTCGCTAGGCTCGACCTGATCGGCCACGCCGGCTTCCTCGGCGACCTCGCGCGCGAACTGCGCGATGTGTACGCGCAGCCGATCCGGTACGTCCAGGCCGGGCTCGATGTACCAGACATCCGAGATGGGGTAGAGCCCGCCCGCCTGCACGGGAATGGCGCGCAGCGCGTCGGCCTCGAAGTCGGGCAGCTTGTCGCCCATCTGGTCGGCGACCATGCGCTGGATGGATTGCAGGCGCTCGGTGGTCGGCGCCGGCGACACGATGTGGCCCTGTAGGCGTTCACCGCGCTGGCAGCCGTCCCGCTGATCGCCTTCGGCGTCAACCCTCGATGCAGTCGCGCCTGCGCCCGTCGGCGCGGACGAACCGGACTCCGACGCCTGCACCGAAGGGGTAGCCGGCGACGATGGCGGCGACGAAGACCGCTGCGGCTCGGGCGCAGGTGCGGCCGATGCGGCTGATGGTGCAGGTCTCGCCGCTGGCGGTGCCGGGTCGCTGGTCAGCGCACGCTGTCGGCTCTCCGTGTCGTCGATCTCCAGAGCCAGCGTGTCGTAGTCCGCTTCCAGCAGCTCGGCCATCTGGCCGACCAGCTCGTCCTGCACCCGCTGCGGCGAGAAGTTGTCGGGCTGCGTGTCGAACTGCGCGAGCACGTCCTGGAACAGCGTGGCGAAGTCCACCGACAGGTTGCGGCTCAGCGCACGCCGCTCCCAGGTGCGCTCGCAGGCCTTGCGCAGCACCGCGAGCCGTTCGACCTGGTGGCGGCCGAGCCCGCCGTACAGCAGGTTCGGGATCGCCGGCAGCAGGTAGTGCACGGCGTCCTGCATGCGGCTGATGTGCGACTGCGGCAGCGGAAACCCATCGGCCGTGAGGCGTCGCGCCAGCTCGCTCTGCGACAGCGCCTGGCCGTTCTCCTGCTCGTAGAACTCGCGCGCCTTCTCCACGCCCAAGGCCCGCTCGATGAAGCTCAGCCCGCCGCGCAGCTCGTTCTCGGCCAGGTGGCCGGTGAGCATCACCACCTCGCCGCGCTGCGGCCACGGGCGGAACAGGCAGGGGATGCGGAAGAAGCGTTCGTCCTTGGTTTCGCTCCACAGCTCACGCAGGATCGCCAGGCGGGTATTACCGCCGTTGCGGATGATGTAGTGCGGCTCACCGGGCCGGCGTGTGATCGCGGGCGGTGCGTCCAATCCGCGCTCGCGGATCGAAGCTTTGATGTCCTCGTAGGCTGGGTTGCGCGTCACGCGCGGGTCGTGGTCATACGGGCGCAACTGGTCCAGCGTCACGACCATCGGCGTGTCGGCGATGGGATCGGTCAGGGCCGCAGCCGTTGGGCTGGTGCGCTCGAAGCCGGAGGCCAGCAGTTTGGCGGCCATGTCTTGCTGGGTCAGGTCAGCCACGGCCGTCCTCCCCAGGCATCGGCTCGTCGGCAATGCCGTCCCGAGCTTGCCGGTCGGCGCGTCGAAGCTGCGCGCGCGCGTTGAGGCCGGCTCGGTGATCGCTCGCGGTTGACCTGGTGTAGATCGAAGCGCAGCCCGACTTCGTGAACTTGAGGTGTCCGCCGGGCGTGCGCACCACGTGCCAGCCTTCACCTAGCGCGAACTCGATGAGGGCGCGCAGGCGTTTGCGGCCTCTCGC
Source organism: Ideonella sp. (assembly GCF_041914305.1). Classification (NCBI taxonomy): domain Bacteria; kingdom Pseudomonadati; phylum Pseudomonadota; class Betaproteobacteria; order Burkholderiales; family Sphaerotilaceae; genus Ideonella; species Ideonella sp. The sequence goes on along the minus strand of NZ_JAYSDQ010000002.1, from coordinate 422,490 downwards.
CAGTTCATGCGCGTTCGCCATCGCCCGCGCTCCCTGCTGTGCCTGCCGCGTCGGCGCGACCGCTGACTTGGGCGAAGCGGTCCTGCCACTGCGGGAACAGTTCGCCGGCCAGCGCGCGCATAGTGGCCAGCGCCGCAGGGGCGTTACGGCCCGTGGGCTGTCGGTACTCCACTCGATGCACCGGCAAGCCTCTGGTCGCGGCGCGTGGATAGGCTTCAATCGCCGGCACGTCGGTGTCGAGGACGCGCACGCCGGCCTGGCCCTGGAACACCTGCCGCAGCGCCTGTTGAATCAGCCGCGCGTTCGACGACACCGGATGCACGCGGTTGATGAGCAGATTCAATGGCGGTGGCTCGATACCGAGGTGCCGGTACGGCGCGATGTCCTCGATGAGCTGCAAGGTGCCGCGGCGCAGTTCGCGCGCTGCGAGGATTTCCGGCGTGACCGGCGACAGCGCCATATCCGAGGCCAGCACTGCCATCTCCAGGAGCACACTGCGCGCGCCCTGCGTGTCGATCAGCACCAGGTCGTAGCTCGGCGCCAGCGCAGGCAGCAGATGGCGCAATCGCAAGCGGCCATCGGGCGCATGCAGCAGCAGCGTGTTCAGCTCGCCGCGGTCGTCATTGGAGAGCACCAGATGCAGGCGCGCAATGGCGGTATGGGACACCAGTTGCTCGGCGCGGTGCTCGTTGACCGTCAGCATCTCGTAGATGCCGGCGGGTGCACGAACGGCCAGTGTGAAGTAGCTCGACAGTGTGGGCTGCACGTCTAGGTCTAGCAGCAGCACGCGCAGCCCGGCGTCGGCGGCGAAGCCGCCTAGATTGGCGGCCGTCGTGGTCTTGCCCACGCCACCCTTGGTCGAAATGATCGAAACCACCTGCATGGGCTTCTCCTTGTTCAATGGCATGAGGGGAGAAGCCGCGTCAGGCGCGATCGTTGCGGCGGTCAGCGATCCACTGTTCGATTTCCACAGAATCCCAGCCGACCGCGCGCACACCCAGGCGCATGGCCTTGGGGAATTTGCCTTCCTTCATCAGGCTGTAGATGTGGGCGCGCTTGAATCCGGTCTTGGCCTCGACTTCGGCGCGGCGCATGATGCGGTGTTCAGGCGCCAAGGCCGGCGCGGTGGTCTGCGAAGACATGGTAGGCACTCCTAGACGCTCGATGGCGCTGTTCAGAAAATGCCTTGCATTCCATACGCCGCAGCCGCGGAATTCACTGCAACAGCAGAACTCGCCACTGCAATTGCAGTAAGTGCGCTGTGGGGTTAGCGCGATGCCTCCAAGTGGCGGCGAGCCTGGGCGAGCTTGCTCCACAGCGTGCGCTCGCTGATGCCGGGCCGTCCTTCATGGTGGGCCAACAACGCACTGACCACGGCGTCCATGTTCTGGAAGGATGAATAGGACTTGCCCGCGGGTGACTTGCCTAACAGCAAAGTCAGCAGACCGCCGATGATGTTCAGATATGTTGATTCGCTGCGCAGTCCAAGCTCACGTTCGCCGCCGCTCTCGGCTATGCGGACGGCGTGCTCCTTCGCCAACGCTTCATACTGAGCCCGCAATGCCGCATGCAGTTGTACGAGTTCTGCGAGCTGCACTTTGGACGCTTCGCGATCGGCCAGCAGCACGTTCAGCGTTGCCAGGTTCACCGCCGGATGCAGCTCGCGCTCGATCTCGTCGAACAGGAACTGCGGCCGCTCGCCGGGGTAGTAGTACGACATCCATGCCCTCAGATCGACGTGACGCACGATCAAGTCAGGGTCATCGAGTGCCAGTCGCTGCGATTCATGTGCGATGCCAGCCTTGCCGAAGGGCAGTTCATCGTGCGCCAGCGCATCGAAGATGCGCTCCGCGAACAGCCGCAGCATCGGCCAGCGCGGGAAGTCGCTCATATCGGGAATAGCGCGCGAGCCTAGCGCTTCCAGGATCCGCAACTCAAAACGCAAGAGGCCCGCCCAACGGATCGCCACCTCGATCGGTCGGTAATACGTCTTGGTGCCAAATGCAAGGCAGCTCGATTTCGGCATATCGCGCGCTTCCCATCGTCGGATTGAACTCCGGCAGACGCGCGCCCCCATGGGTGCGGCGATCGCCCAAGAAATCCGGATGAAGCGCGGGGCCTTCATCGTTGGAGAGGATGTTGCCCGTCGGTGATACAGCCGATCAAAATTGGTCGATCACACCTTGCGACGCGCCGTAGTCCTCCGCCATAATGCCCCGTGGAAATACTCCGTTACCTGGAGAAACAGCCTGAAAGGTCGTGCGCCTCCATGCATCAACAGAGCACGAGTGGCCTGCGCTCTACCCGGAAACCTTCGACAAAGTTTTTGCCCGAAGTCATCGAGGGGTAAAGAGCCAATGTGTCACTGCTCCGAGCCGATTTGCAGCCGGCAGGTGCACATGCCTTCCGTGTCACCTCACTGATTTTTCTGGCAGCGAATGGTGAGTCACGCATCAGCAACAGATTGGCATATTTGGCTGTTCACAAAGAGCAGGTGCGCAGCCGCTTGCCGCGATGCAATTTGGGTCAGACGTAAGACCGAAAGAATCACGCCCTCCGATAGGCGGTCATTAAACCGACCGTCTATCAGGCGCCTGACGGTGGCGCCGCACGCTGAGCACGGTCGATGAATTGCCTCAGTGCGTCCCTCATCTCTCCTTCTAGCCGCAGCAGATAGGTGGTCAGAGATGCCACCCGATCGGCCAGCGGTCGAGCCACCACGTCGGCATGCTGGCAATCAGCAACGTGTGCAGCGCTCGAAAAGCCGATTCCGTAGCCCGCGGCCACCAGCGCCAACATCAGGCCATGAGTAGTGACATATTCAGCCACTATCGGCCGAGCCTCGACTGATCGGAACAGCCGTTCGCGCTGTCGGCTGCAGCCTTCGCAAACCTGTGGATCGCACAGCACCAGCGGATAGCTCACCACTTCTTCCAGGGGCACCTCCTTGAAGACCAGTAGCGGATGTCGCGCAGGAAGAGCGACCACCAACGGGTCTTCCCACAACGGTGCCGCAACAATCCCAGCGTCCACGTCATCGATCATCGCAAGGCCGGCATCGAACAGGTCCGTGCTCAGTCCATGCACCAATTGAGCGAGTGGCACCTCTGACAGCCGGATGTTCACTTGCGGAGCTTCCTGTCGGCACAGTGCGAGCAACGTCGACAGTCGAACCCGTCCGATGCCGCCCGCCAGCGCAATGCGCAGCGTGTCCTGATACCCCTCGGCCGCCGCGCGTGCTCTGGCTTCGGCGTGCTCGACGGCCAGTATGACGCGGCGGGCATCCTGCAGAAAGGCGCGCCCGGCCCAGGTTAGGCTGGCACCGCGCGGCGTGCGCTGGAGCAGGGTCACTCCCAAGTCGGCCTCCAGCTTGCGGATCGTGCGGGATAGGGGTGATTGCTCGATATGCAGGCGCTTCGCCGCGCGGCCGAAGTGCAACTCCTCGGCCACTGCAATGAAGGCCCGGATGTGACGCAGGTCCATGTTCTCTCCGTCATGAGGCCGCTGCTTGCAGCACGAAGGACCAACATGAATGCGCTCCTGAACGGTCTTACGGTTCCACCTTGCATTTCACGCTTCCGGTTTCAGGGCCGGGATTGAATTCCCGGCAGGTCCACTTCAAGCCACTTAAAGCAGCTTGATCGTTCAAGATGGCACGCGGCGCAGCGGCGCAGCCTTACTCATCGGCTAACCCCCAAATCAAATGGGCATCGACCAGCAGTCGATTGCGCGCCTTCAACGCTTCGATGCGGGATGAAAGCGATGCGCCGACAGCATCAACGGATTGCCGACGTAGCAGCAGCAGCGATTGCAGATCCCCCTCGCCGAGGGCATAGCCACGCTGGCCGAGCCTGGCGTTCTCGCGGGCCATCTGTGCGGACTGCTCGGCCAACCTCCATCGCCGCAGTGCAGTGCGGGCATCGTTGATGGTTTCCGCAATCGCCAGGTCGACTTCCTTGCGCTGGCGCTCCAGTTCAGCCCGCGTCACGTCTACCTGCTTGAGCGCCTCTTGCATGGTCTCCCTGCGATAGGTCCCTCCGAGCGGGATGCTCACGCTGACACCGACGATGCGTTCACTGCGACGAGCCTCCGAGGCCGTGTAAATGCCAACCGTGGGATCAGGAATCCGATCGGCCCGTGCCCGATCGGCCGTCAGTTCGGCCCGCTTCAGCGATTCCTGCATGATCCGCAGCGTTTCGCTCTCGGCCAGGACCCGTTCGCGCCACTGCACCTCCTCCATGTCTAGTTCCACGGGCTCGCTTAAGGACCGCGGCTCCATCACCAGGGACGGAAAACGTGCGCGCAGGCGAAGGATCGCCTTGGCCTCCTGTGCCTGCACGGCATCGAACTGTCGGCGCGCTTCGGCTGCGTCCGCTTGCGCAGCGTTGAGATCCAGAAGCGACGCATCGCCGGCCTTGCGGCGCCCGGCGACTGCTGACGCGCTCGATTCGGCGAAGCCGAGTTGCTCTTTGGCCAGTTCTCGCGCTTGGATAGTTGCCAGCCAGTCGATCCACAAGTCAGCCAATGCACGCGCCGCTTCATGCCGCGCTTGCGCCAACTCGACACGAGCTATCCGCTCGGTAGCGTCGCCCAGGCCTTGGTCGAGTTCGGCTTTGCCGCCAATTCGGATCGGCCGCTCGATCCTGGCGGTCCATTCGTTGGAATTGCCACCTGTGTCGTAGCGGCGTCTCTGGCCGTCGACTCCTACAGACCACTCGTAGGGTGATGCAGCGATCCTGCGCCCCGCATGGCCTGCTGCTTCCAGCGCATACCGGGCTTTCACCACGGAAGGCTCCTGCTCGATGGCCGCACGTGCAAGTTCGGCAGGAGGTAGGTCGGACGGAGTGGCGGGCTGCGCAACCACCTGCAGCGGCAGCACCAGCGCCCACCCCAAGGTCATCATGATCCAAGACTTCATGCAATCTCTCCATCGATCGACAACGGTGTTGCCCAGTAACGCAATCCGGTGCCGGCAAAACGTTCTCGCAGCAGTTGCAGGAGTTGCTCCTGCCGTTCCTCGGTGACCAGGATCTGCACCCGGACCGCGTGGCTGCGCCCCATCACTTTTTCCTCTTCCGACAGCCGCCCGTGGGTTGTGCCGTGGCTGAACGCCGGCGTGCTGACGAAGAGTTCATCACCTGCGACTTCGAGCAGCAGGTCGAGCAGCTTCTCCTCAATCTGCGGATCAAGAATCAAGGTCAAGCAGGACTTAGGCATGACTCACCTCCGGGGCCGCCGACGGCTTGGCGTGTGCGAATCTCAGGTAAAGGATGGGCAGTAGGATCAGCGTCAGGGCGGTGGCCGTGATCAGTCCGCCGATGACAACGATGGCCAACGGGCGCTGGATTTCCGAGCCTGGGCCGGTGGCGAACAACAGTGGTATCAACCCGAAAGCGGTGATCGATGCGGTCATCAGCACCGGCCGCAAGCGCCTTCTCGCGCCCTGGGTGACGCACTCGACGAGCGGCAGGCCTTCGGCATGCAACTGATTGAAGTAACTCACCAGCACCACGCCGTTGAGCACGGCGATGCCCAGCAGGGCAATGAAACCCACCGAGGCCGGCACGGACAGGTACTCGCCCGTCAACCACAGCCCCATGATGCCGCCCACCAGCGCGAAGGGAACATTGCTCAGCACCAGCAGGGCTTGGCGCACCGAGCCAAAGGTGGAGAACAGGATCACGAAGATGAAGCCCAGCGACAACGGCACCACCAGTGCCAAGCGCGCGGCCGCGCGCTGCTGGTTCTCGAACTGCCCACCCCAGGCAATGCGGTAGCCGGTGGGTAGCTGCACCGACTGCGCGATCTTGGCCTTGGCCTCTTCGACGAAGCCCACCAGATCGCGCCCGGTGACGTTGGCGATCACCACGCCATAGCGGCTGCCCATCTCGCGGTCGATCTTCACTGGGCCGCTTTCGCGCTCCAGCCTGGCAAGCTGATCCAGCGCCACGCTCTGTCCGCCAGGCGTGGTGATGTGGAGCGCCGCGAATTCTGCCGGTGACACCTTCACGCCGTCCGGCCCGCGTACCACGATCGGGATGCGCCGGTTGCCGTCGATCACCGTGCCGGCGCGCATACCCTCGATCTGCACACGCAGGGCGTCCTGCACCTCCTCAACCGACAGACCGTAGCGTCCTGCGGCCAGCCGATCGACCACCACACGCAGGTACTGCACGCCATCGTTCTCGACGGTGTAGACGTCCTGGTTGCCGGGCACTTCCTTGACCAGCTTTTCGACCTGGGCGGCGAGGTCATTGAGCGTTTTCAAGTCCGGCCCGAAGATCTTGATCGCCACGTCGCCGCGCACGCCGATGATCATCTCGGACACGCGCATGTCGATCGGCTGCGTGAAGCTGTAGACCACGCCCGGCAACTGGTCGAGCACGCCGCGAATCTTGTCTTCCAGCGCCGGCTTGCCGCCTGCGGGCCATTCGCTGCGTGGCTTGAGCACGAGGAAGGTGTCGGTCTGGTTCAGGCTCATGGGGTCCAGGCCGATCTCGTCGGCGCCGGCTCGCGCGACGACGCCGGTGATCTCGGGCACGCCCTTCATCAACGCCTGATGAATCTTGAGGTCGAGTTCCGCCGTCTGCTCCAGGCTCACCGAGGGCAGCTTCTCGATGCCGACGATGATGTCGCCTTCGTCCATGGTCGGCATGAAGGTCTTGCCCACCAGGGTGTAGACACCCACCGCGAGCGCCAGCATGACGCCAGCCACGATGAAGACCAGCGTCTGCCGGCGCAGGGCAAAGTCCAGGATCGGCGAATACAGCCGCAGTGCCTGGCGCGGCAGCCAGGGATCGTCGTGCTGCACCTTCTTGAACAGGAAGGACGACAGCACGGGAATGACGGTCAGCGACAGGATGAGCGAACTGGCGAGCGCGAACACGATCGTCATCGCCACGGGCACGAAGAACTTGCCTTCCAGACCTTGCAGCGTCATCAAGGGAAGGAACACGACGGCGATGATCAGAATGCCGGCAGCCACGGGGGCAGCCACCTCGCGCACCGCCCGGAACACCACGTGCTGGCGCGGTAGCTTGTCCTTGCCGTCATGGGCCAGGTGCTGGACGATGTTTTCGACCACCACCACCGCACCGTCCACCAGCATGCCCAGCGCGATAGCCAGACCACCCAGGCTCATCAGGTTGGCCGACATGCCATACCAGCGCATCAGGATGAAGGTGGCCAGCGCTGACAGTGGCAGCACCGCAGCCACCGTCACCGCGGCCCGCAGGTTGCCCAGGAAGGCCCCCAGCAGCACCAGCACCAGCACGGTCGCCTCCAGCAGCGCCTTAGACACGGTGCCCACGGCCGTCTCCACGAGATTGGCGCGGTTGTAGAAGACCTTGATCTCGACGCCCTTGGGCAAGGTGGGCTTGAGTTCTTCCAGCTTCTGCGTCACGCCTTGCACAACTTTCTGTGCATTGGCGCCGGCCAACCCGAGCACCAGGCCTTCCACGGCCTCGCCCTTACCGCTTTGCGTCACCACGCCGTAGCGCGTGAGATAGCCCTCGCGCACCTGGGCAACGTCGGCAACGCGCACGCTCGCGCCGCCCTCGGCCTTGACGACGATGGCGCGCAGATCCTCCATGGTCCTGATGCTGCCTTCGCTGCGCACCAGCAGCACTTCATCGCCTTCACGCAGACGGCCAGCGCCGTCATTGCGGTTGTTTTCCTCGATGGCTTTCCGCAACTGCGTGGTGGACAGGCCCACCGCGGCGAGCTTCACTGGGTCGGGAACGATCTCGAACGTGCGCACCTTGCCGCCCAGCGCATTGACATCCGCCACGCCCGGCACCGAACGCAGGGCGGGCCGGATCACCCAGTCGAGCAAGCTACGTCGCTCCTCCAGCGACATCTCTTTGGACTCGACGGTGAACATGAACATTTCGCCGAGCGGCGTCGTGATCGGCGCCATGCCACCGCTGATGCCGCTAGGCAGATCGGCACTGATGTTGGACAGCCGTTCAGCCACTTGCTGACGTGCCCAATAGATGTCGGTGGCGTCCTCAAAATCGACCGTGATGTCGACGATGCCGTACTTGGACATCGAGCGCAGGATGCGCTGGTTGGGAATGCCCAGCATCTCGACTTCGATCGGTACGGCGATGCGAGTTTCGATCTCCTCGGGCGTCATGCCCGGGGCCTTCATGATGATCTTGACCTGCGTGCTCGCTACGTCGGGAAACGCATCGATCGGCAGGTTGCGGAAGGCATACCAGCCCGCACCGGCCAACAAGGCGCCGGCCAGCAGGACGAACAAGCGCTGCGCGAGCGCGAATTGAACGAGACGGGTCAGCATGTCATTCACCCTTCTCGCCGCCGCCCTTGCCGAGCCAGGCTGCTTTCAGGCCGATCACGGACGTGATGGCGATCTCCTGGCCGGGGCGCAGCGCGCCCTTTATGCGCAGGGCCTGGCCGGCGCTGTCCAGTACCTCCACCGGCGTGGCCACGAAGCCCTTGTCGGTGCGCACAAAGACATAGGCTTTGCCGTCCTGTCGCGCCACGGCGGCGACCGGCACCGGCCAGCCTTCGCCGCCACCGGCAAAGGCCACTTGGGCCTGCACGAACTCGCCCGGCCGCAGCAACGCCGCCCCGCGCGTGACCTGCGCGCGCAGCACGATGGTCTGGTTGTCGCTGACCGTGCTGCCCAGGCTTGCGGTGACGGCGCTCGCATCCCGACCTACGATGCCCACTTGACCGCCGCGTGCCGTCACCTGCGACTGACGCTCCACCGGCAATTGAATGTCGAGCCACAGCTTGCCGGTGTCGGCAACCCGCACCAAGGGATCGGAGGGTGCTACGCGCTGGCCGGGCTTGATGCTCAGCTCGGTCACGATGCCCCCGGCGCGTGCCCGGATGACTAGCGCATCCTGCATGGCGCTGCCTTCAGCAACGCGGCGTATGGATGCGGCATCCAATCCGGCCAGCCGCAAGGCGGCCTCAGCCTGTCGCACGCGGGCTTGCTCCTCGGCGGCGGCGTTCTGTGCGTCCTGCGCCCGGCGCTCGGGCACGATACCTTCGGATGCCAGTTGCTTCTCTCGTTGCAGGGTTCGTTGCGCCAAGCGGTTGCGTGAGGCCGCTTCCATCAGCTTGAGCTGCTGCTCGCCCAATTCCGGGCTGGCCAAGCGGAGCAAGGCCTGCCCCGGCTTGACGGCTTCGTTCTGACCGATCAGCAATTGATCGACCACGCCGGCCAGCGGCGCGCTGACGACGTATTCCTGCGAGGGAGGCAGCACGACGCGGGCTGGATAGGTCATGCCCGGAATGGATGCAGGCTTGTCCAGGCGCTGTAGCTGTACGCCCAGGGCCTGCATCTGCGCGGTGGAAACGGCGAACTCGTCGGCAGCCAAGGCCGTCGACGAGAGAGAGAACGCGATTGCGGAAGCGCAGAGCGTGCGCGTCCAAAGTGAAGATTGGTAAGACATAAATACTCCGCGGAAATGCCAGCCCGCCGCCGCAACCGGCGAGCAGGCCCTTGACTGGTCAATGGGGAACTGACGTCAAGCGCGGAGTGGGGGCGCTCTTACCTGTGGACGGACTACGCCTGTGGAGTACAGGGGTGCCGCCTGGCGGGGCCAATCGTCAGGCTGCCGGCGAATATCGACCGACGGTGCTGCCACTGCCATGAGCAGCGCAACGAAGGCTGCATGCTGCTGGTCGCCATCGGACTTCTCGGACGAAGCGACGAACGTCCTGCCCTCAACGCGAAGTGCGAGGACCGAATGGCCGCCGCCGATTCCCGAACAATCCTCGATATGCCGAGCGTCTACGGTGTGCCCGTCATGCACCTCGGCGTTGTGCGCATGCACGTCGGCGAGGGCCAGACCATCGACACCGAAGTCATGGTGATGCGCATGCAACGGTGCTCCTACCTGATCGACCACCAGCAGCAACACCAGGACCAGTCGCGCCATCCATGCGAATGTGCGCACGACAGCGTTCGCTGGCGTAGCGTGCACCGTGGCTGTCGGGGATGGAGGCTGCTGGATTGTCATCGTCACGTACCAGCGATCTTCACCCGCAACAGCTTCACGGAATTCAGGAACACCAGGACGTCAGGGCCGAGGTGGATGAAGGCGGCCTGAATCGGTCCGATCCATCCCAGCAACGCGGCGGTGATTCCCAGCACATGCACGACACCGACACCAACCCACAGGTTCTCCTGGATGGTGCGGTAGGAGCGGCGTGCAATGCTGCGTGCAGCCACGATCTTGCTCAGGTCGTCGGTCATCAACGCGATGTCTGCGGCCTCAAGGGCTGCTTGGGCACCGCCGCCGCCCATGGCGATGCCGACATCTGCGCTCGCCAGTGCGGGCGCGTCGTTGACGCCATCGCCGACCATGGCGACCTTGAGCCCTTGCTTCTGAAGTTCTGAGATCGCGACGACCTTGCCCTCCGGCATCAGGTCGGCTTTAACGTCATCTACTCCGAGTTCGCCCGCGATCGCGTTGGCCGTTGCGGCGTTGTCTCCTGTCAACATGACGACACGCTTGACGCCGCTTTCCTTGAGCGAGGCAATCGCCGCACGCGCTCCCTGCCTCAACGTGTCCGCAATGAAGATGACACCGACAAGCTTGCCGTCTACCGCCACATGCACCGGGGTGCGGCCGGACTCTGCGACAGGTTGGTCGATCGTCACCCCGGCTTCAAGCAGCAGCGCCGGATTGCCCACCAGTACGATCTTGCCGTCGACGGTCGCCTTGACGCCGCGTGCCTGCAACTGTTCAAAAGTCTGTGGCTCCGGTACCTGAATGCTTCGGCGCGTCGCACCCTCGAAAACAGCTTTGGCCAGCGGATGCGCAGAGCGTCGGTCTGCCGCAGCCGCAAGGCGCAGAAGATCGTCCTCATTGAGGGTCGGGTCAAAGGACTGAACCTGTACGACCTCCGGCTTATTCGCGGTCAGCGTGCCGGTCTTATCAAAGACCACCGCGTCGGCCTTCGCCAGCAGCTCCAGATAGAGGCCGCCCTTGATCAGAATGCCGCTCCGCGCGGCGCGGGCGATTGCGGCAATCATGACGAGCGGTGTCGCCAAGCCAAGCTCTGCCGGCGATGTGAAGATCAACAGCGTCACCACCTTCGAGACATCGCGCGTGACGAGGAATACGCCGACCAGAAAGATCAGAACGACCGGGATCAGCCAGCTCGCCACCTTGTCCGCCAGCTTCTGTACTGGTGCTCTTTCGGACTCGGCGCTCTCGACCAAGGCAATGATGCGGGAAAAGATCGTGTCGCCGCCGACCCTATCCGTGCGCACGTCGATCGCACCGGATTCGACGATTGTTCCGGCGAAGACTTGCGTGCCCTCGGTTTTGTCCTGGGGCACGCTTTCGCCAGTGATCGGCGCCTGATTCACTGCAGCGCTGCCGCCGACCACCACGCCGTCAACCGGAATCTTCTCGCCGGTACGCACGAGAACGACTTGCCCGGCCTTGACCGCGGTGATGGGCACTGTGCGCTCCGTGCCATCCTCGCGGACCAGTGCCGTCTGCGGCACAGCGCCGATCAGTTCCTTGATGGATGCCCGCGCGCGATCAGTGTTCAACTCGGCGATGAACTCGGCAATGAGGATGATGACCATCAACACAGCGCCGGCAACCGTTTCGCCGCCGAACACCGCGACGAGCGTTGCAATCGTGACGAAGATTTCGGTACCGATTTTTCGTTCGGTGAACAGATCAATCAGCCCGGTCTTGACTAGCGGGTAAAGGCCGATGCCGACCGCTGCCCACAGGACGTAGAGCGGGACAAGCTGCCGCCAATAGAGCAGTGCGACGGCTCCCGTCAACACGATGCGCCCGACCTCGATCCAGCGCTCCCGCGTCATGAGCCCGAGGACGCTACTCTTAGATGTATCAGCTAGGTGGTTCATCGTTCTAAGCCCGGCCAGCGTGGGTGCAAGTCGTCCACCACATAGGGGTGGGTATGGCGCAGTCCTGCGGTCCTTGGCTCGGTGCCATCCGCGTGCGCGTGACCTGGCGGTAGGTCATGGTGCTCATGCTCAAGCACTTCCGGGTCATCGGCCGGCCATAGCTTGAGGGTCAGTACAAGCGCGACGATCGCTGCCGCACAGTGCACTGCGAAGGCCCAGGGAAGCCCCGCTCTTGCCCCAAGCCACCCGGCCAATGGATAGAACACCAGCCAGCAGGCATGTGATAGCGCGAACTGCGCCGCGTACACCGACGGTCTATCTTCTGGATGCGCAGAGCGGCGCAGCAACCGACCCGAAGGCGTCTGAGCAGCGGAGTATCCAAGGCCGAGCACGAACCACAACGGCAGCAGGCCATTCATTCCCTGAACGATCGACCCAAGGGCCAGGCCCAGCACCAGCACGGCTAAACCTGCGAGCATCACTGGCCGATCGGGTAAGCGCTCCAGTGCCCGGGGCAAGGCCAGCGCTGCCACCATGGACCCTGCACCGAATGTCGCCAAGGCCAATGCGACCTGGGTTTGGCTCAAGCTCCAAGCGGACTGCACCAGCACCACGGTGTTCACGAAGACCATGGCACCGGCCGCTGCTACGCCGGCCTGCACGGCCCATAGTCCCCGCAACCGGGGAGTCGCGAGGTAGATGCGCAGGCCGCGCGTCGTGCGGTCGTAGATGCCGCGATGCTCGCTCGCCTTGGGGCTCGGCAGCACGACTGAAACCACAAGCGCGGCGGACGCAAGAAAGCCGACGACTGTGCCGGCGAACAAGTTGTGAAAGCTGACGACCGTTAGAAGCGCCGCCGCCAGCATCGGGCTCACGAGGCTTTCCAGGTCGTAGGCCAAGCGCGAAAGCGAGAGCGCCTGGGTGTATTCCTTCTCATCGGGCAGTACGTCGGGGATCGTCGCCTGGAAGGTGGGCGTGAAGGCCGCCGACGCCGCTTGCAGTACGAAGATCAGGACATAGACCTGCCACGCCTGCGAAACGAAAGGCAGCAGTAGCGCAACGGCAGCACGTACCAGATCCAGACAGACCAGCATCGTGCGGCGAGGGAATCGGTCAGCCAGCGCAGTTGCGACCGGCGCCACACCGACGTAGGCCACCATCTTGATCGCGAATGCGGTGCCGAGCACCGTTCCCGCATCCGCGCCGGCCAACTGGTATGCCAGCAGCCCGAGCGCCACCGTCGCCAATCCCGTACCGACGAGCGCGATCACCTGTGCGAGAAACAGGTGTCGGTACGTGCGGTTGGCAAGAATCTGCAGCATGGCGTCAGACGCTCGCGGTTCCCTGGTGAATCAGTTCGGCAAGAGACGGCATAGAAGGCTCACAGGTATCGGGTGATCTCTTTGAACTCGGCCATGGACTCGCGTTGATCGCGCGCCAAGGGGCCAACCACATCCTCCAGGCAGTGATCAAGGTGGTCCTGAATGAGCGTCTTCTTCGCCTGCTGAATCGCCTTCTCCACCGCCTGTAGCTGCTGTGCGATGTCGAGGCAGGAGCGGCCTTGCTCGATCATTTCCACGATGCTGTTCAGATGACCTCCGGCGCGGCGCAGCCGCTTAACGATCGCGGGATGTGACTGATGTGTATCGGAGTGATGTGTGTGCATAACCGAGCGCCTTGATCCTATGCCCCTGGAGGGGATATCTTACAGGGTTTAGTCCCCTTGGTGTTGCACTGCCCTTAGCCGTCAGCCAGCACCCACGAGGCCGGCAACTCATCCGCCTCGTTGCAGCCGTAGGCGATCTCGTTGCGCACGAAGTCGTACACCGCACCGATCCGCTGATGCAGTGAAGGCGCGCCACCCGCGCCCGGCGACAAGCTTTTCAATAGCCGGGTGCTGGAAGTCTTCGAGTTCGAGGTCACGGCTTCGGCGTCGAATTCGACGCTTGCGCGCATCATCCATGCTGTCGAGGAAGCGCAGGCGACGCGCGCGCCGACGCAGGGCTTCGTCGACCGCTTCGCGGCGGTCTACACGCCGGCGATCTTCATGATCGCGCTGACGGTTGCGCTGCTCGGCCCGTGGCTGCTCGGCTGGAGCTTGATGCAGGCCATCTACAAGGCGCTGGTGCTGCTGGTCATCGCCTGCCCCTGCGCGCTGGTGATCTCGACGCCGGTGACCATCGTCAGCGGCCTGGCGGCGGCCGCCCGTCGCGGCATCCTGGTCAAGGGCGGCATCTACCTCGAAGAGGCGCGCAAGCTGAAGGCGATCGCGCTTGACAAGACGGGCACGATCACCGAGGGCAAGCCGCGGCTGGTGGATTGGGCCGTCGTCGATCTGGAAACCGAGGCGGCGCAGGCCGAACACGTCGCCGTGGTGCTGGCCAGCCACTCCGACCATCCGGTCTCGCGCGCGATTGCTGCCGGCCTGAAGCCCAACGGTGTCGAGGCGCGGGACTTCAGGGCGCTGGCCGGGCGTGGTGTGCAGGCCGAGGTCGGTGGCGTGACCTATGTGCTCGGCAACCACCGCCTGATCGAAGAACGTGGGCAGTGCTCGCCGGCGCTGGAGCAGCGGCTGAAGCAGCATGAGGAGATGGGCCGCACCGTCACGCTGCTGGCCAGGCCGGAGAGGGTCCTCGCGCTGTTCGCAGTCGCCGACACCATCAAGCCCTCCTCGCGCGAGGCCGTCGCGTCGCTCCAGGCGCTGGGCATCACCCCGGTCATGCTGACCGGCGACAACCAGGCCACCGCCACGGCTGTCGCGCTGGAGGCCGGCATCGCGCAGGCACGCGGCGACTTGTTGCCCGAGCACAAGCTCGAAGCGATCAAGACGTTGCAGCGCGATCTAGGACCAACCGCGATGACCGGGGACGGCATCAACGACGCGCCCGCTCTCGCGCAAGCCGACATCGGCGTGGCAATGGGCGCGGCCGGCACCGATACCGCGATGGAAGCAGCCGATGTCGTCGTGATGAACGATGATCTGCGGCGCATCGCCGAAACGGTAAAACTGTCGCGTTCGACCCATGCAGTGCTGTGGCAGAACATCACGCTGGCACTCGGCATCAAGGCCGTCTTCCTTGTGCTCGCCGTCTTTGGAAACGCAACGATGTGGATGGCGGTCTTCGCCGACATGGGGGCCAGCCTGTTGGTGGTGCTCAACGGACTGCGGTTGCTGGGCAAAGCGCAGAAAGCCTGAACGGTCGCGGCAGCGTGCTGCGGCTCAACAACTGCATTCGTCCGCTGAGCGATAGCCACCCTACGGTCATGGCACTCGGCCTACTGTCGATGGCGCTCTGCGGTGGCAACCAGGACAGGTCCCCATCCACTCGCTCGTGATGCGCGATCGTCGATGATCCTCCCAAGAGGTCTGCGCCCATAGGCGGCATCGGATTCACTTCATATAGCTGCGCAGAATTGCGATCAGTTCCGCAGCGCCTTGCTCGCGCGTACCGTCTCCGGGGTCCTGCGGATTGGCGATGTGCGAGTTGATGTGCCCCTCCATGACTTCGCGCATCAAGCCCGTCAGCGCGCCGCGTGCCGCAACGATCTGATGCAGGACCTCGGCAGATCTCTTTTCGGCTTCCAGAGCACGCTCGATCCCCTCTAGCTGTCCGCGGATGCGACGCACACGAGCGAGGAGCTTTGGCTTCTCCCTGACTGTGTGATTCATGATAGATGTTCATCTTTGTTTAGGATAGGGGGGTATGGTATATTGACTTCATCCTTGGAACAAGAATGGGGCGGACGTGTTGGGCGGGTCGGCCACACCAAAACAACGCGAAAAGGAGGCCGCTATGGAGTTCAGGTTGTTGCGCTACTTCATCGCCGTAGCGGAGGAGTTGCACTTGGCCCGAGCGGCCGAACGTTTAGGCATCGAGCAGTCGCCGGTGTCGCGTGCGATGCGCGACCTCGAACGTTTGCTTGACGTGCAGTTGTTCGACCGCAGCACGCGCCAAACGCGCCTGACCTGGGCTGGCAAAGTGCTGTTGGGCGAAGCCCGGCGCGTGCTCGCAACGGTCGATCATGCGGTACAGGCGACCAAGAGCGCGGCCCAAGGCTATCAGGGCACATTGCGCATCGGCATCTGCGACAGCCTGGCCCAGCCGCGCATCGCGTTGCTGTTGGCCCGTAGCCGCGAGGAAGAGCCAGAGTTGGGCATCCGCGTCTTTGAGTTGCCGTTCTCGCAGCAGCTCAAAGGCCTGCACAACGACCTGCTCGACATCGGCTTTGCGCTATCGGATGGAGTCAACGACGGGCTGGTGGCCGAGCCGGCTTGGAGCGATCCGCTGTCGGTGATTGTGCCGGCGCGCCATCCGCTGCTTGCTCATGTCCAAGTCAAGTTGCAGGATGCCTTGAAGTTCCCGTTGGTGCTGTGCCACCCGGATGCAGGTTCGGGCTGTCACAGCCAAATCCAGGCGGTGCTGGATGGAGCAGCCGTAACACCCAAGGTAGCCGACCACGTGACGAGCCTGGGCGTGATGTTGACACTGGTGGGCGCAGGCTATGGCATTGGTTTCGCGATCGGTTCGCAGGTGCAGACTTGGCAGCGCCCGGACATCGCAATCCGGCCGCTGGCCGGCACGGCGCCGACGCTGACCACGTTCCTGCTGCGCCGCCAGGGAGAGCCGTCCGAGCCGATGAAGCGCTTCATCAGTCGCGTGAAGGCGATTGGCGGGGCACCAGGCGGTGAGACTGGCGCTTGAACGCGAGCCGCCAGAACCTGAGCTTTGGTGGCTGTTGCTGATCGTCCCCAGACGGCGACGGAAGCAATGCGTTGACGAGCACGATTGACTGGTACAATATGTGGTCTTTTCCCGTGCGGTGAATGGGAAAATCCAGTTGTCAATCAACGGGTTGGATGCTTGGGATTGTTCCCTTCACCCGCTCCAGAATCTTCCAAAGCCGGCGCATGCCGGCTTTGTCGTTTTCGCTCCGCGGCTACTTCTGCTCCGTCGCCGAGACCGTGCCGCCTGCGGGGGCGAGCGCTTGGTTGGCCTCGTGGTGGCGGCGCTTGAACACGCCCTGGATCTTGTGCACCGCATCGTCGACGAAGGTGAAGATCACCGGGATCACCAGCAGGCTCAGGAAGGTCGAGGTGATCAGCCCGCCGATCACGACGATCGCCATCGGTGAGCGGAAGCTCGGGTCGACCCCCAGGCCGAGGGCGATCGGCATCATGCCGGCGGCCATCGCGATCGTTGTCATCACGATCGGGCGGGCGCGCTTGTGGCAGGCGTCGAGCAGCGCTTCCATCCGCGTCATGCCGTGCTCGCGCCGCGCCATGATCGCGTACTCGACCAGCAGGATCGAGTTCTTCGTTGCGATGCCCATCAGCATGATCAGCCCGATCATCGACGGCATCGACAAGGCGGTGCGCGTGACGAACAGCGCCAGGAACGCGCCCGGGATCGACAGGAACAGCGCCATCAGGATGGTGATCGGCTGCACGAAATCCTTGAACAGCAGCACCAGCACGATGTAGATGCACAGCACGCCGGTCAGCATCGCCAAGCCGAAGCTCGAGAACAGCTCGGCCATTGCCTCGGCGTCGCCGACGCTGCGCTGGATCACGCCGGGCGGCAGCTTGGCCAGGCTGGGCAGCGCCAACGCTCGCTTTTCGACCTCGCCCAGCGGTTGGCCGTTCAGCTCGATCTCGAAGTTGATGTTGCGCAGCCGGTCATAACGGTCGATCTGCGCGGCACCGCTGTCGATCGCGAAGGTCGCCACGTTGCCCAGCATCACCGGCCCGCGCGCGCCGGGCACCGACAGGCGCGACAGCAAGTCGAGGTCGGTGCGCGCGTCGTCATTCAGCTTCACGACCACCGGCACCTGGCGTTGCGACAGGTTCAGCTTCGGCAGCGCCTGGTCGTAGTCGCCCGACAGCGCGATGCGCAGCGTGTCGGCGATCGCTGCCGAGGTCACGCCCAGGTCCGCCGCGCGCGCAAAGTCGGGCCGCACGACGACTTCGGGCCGCACCAGGCTCAGCGTCGACGTGACGGCGCCGATGCCCGGGATGCTGCGCAGGTCGCGCTCGACCAGGCGCGCGTGCTCGGCGAGCACGCGGCCGTCTTCACCCGCCAGCACCAGCAAGAACTTCTCGGCCGAGCCGCCGAAGCCGACCTTGGCCCGCACGCCGGGCAGTGGCTGCAATGCCTCGCGCAGCTGGGCCTCGATGTCTTGCTTGCTGACGCCATGGCGGTCCTTGCGCGGCGTCATGTTGATCGTCAGCGTGGCCTTGCGCACGTCGGCTGCGCCCGAGGGCATGAACGGGTCGGCACCGGTCGAGCCGCCGCCGATTGCGGTGTAGACGAGCTTGATGTGCTTGTTCTGGATGATCAGATGGCGCGCCTGCTCGGCCGCCGTCAGCGTCTGGCTGAAGGTGCTGCCGGGCGGCAGCGTCACCGTGACCTGGGTCTGCGACAGGTCGTCCGGCGGCACGAAGCCGGTCGGCAGCAGCCCGACCAATGCGAACGACGCGATCGTGAAGCCGATGGCCGCAAGCGACACCTTGATGCGGTGTTTCAGCGCCCAGGCGGCCCAGCGCATGTACATCGACATCCATTTCGGGTCGGGCTTCTCGGGCTGCGGCTTCAGCGTGTAGGCCGCCATCATCGGCGTCAGCATGCGCGCGACGACGAGCGAGAAGAAGACCGCGATCGCCGCCGTCCAGCCGAATTGCACGAAGAACTTGCCCGGCACGCCGGCCATGAAAGCCGTGGGCAGGAACACCGCGATCAGCGTGAAGCTGGTGGCGATGACGGCCAGGCCGATCTCGTCGGCCGCTTCCTTGGCCGCCTGGAACGGTGTCTTGCCCATGCGCAGGTGGCGCATGATGTTCTCGATCTCGACGATCGCGTCGTCGACCAATATCCCGACCACCAGCGACAGCGACAGCAGCGTCACGATGTTGACCGTGAAGCCCATGAAGTACATCGCGGCGAAGGCCGGGATCACCGACAGCGGCAACGCCGTGGCCGAGACCAGCGTCGCGCGCCAGTCGCGCAGGAAGAACCAGACCACGATCACCGCCAGCAGCGCGCCTTCGTACAGCAGCGTCATCGAGCCGTCGTAGTTCTCGACCACGGGGTCGACGAAGTTGAAGGCTTCGGTGATCGTGATGTCGGGGTGCGCGGCCTTGAGCTTGTCGAGCTCGGTGCGCACGCCGGTGGCCACCTCGACCTCACCCGCGCCGCGGCTGCGCACGATCTCGAAGCCGACGACCGGCTTGCCGTCGAGCAGCGCGGCCGAGCGTTGCTCGGCCACCGTGTCGGTCACCGTGGCGACCTGGTCGAGCCGGATGTGGCGGCCGTCGCTCAGCGCCACGTCCATCGCGGCCAGCTCGTCGGCCGACTGCACGGTGGCGATGGTGCGCACCGATTGTTCGGCGCCGCCCACGTCGGTGCGGCCCCCGGCGGCTTCCTGCTGCGTCTGCTTCAGCTGGCGCGAGATGTCGGCCGCGCTGGCGTTCAGCGATTGCAGCTTCAGCGGGTCGAGCGCCACGCGCACCTCGCGCGACACGCCGCCCACGCGCGACACCGCGCCGACACCGCGCACGCTGAGCATCGACTTGGTGACCTGGTTGTCGACGAACCACGACAGCGCTTCGTCGTCCATCCGCGCCGACGCGACGGTGTACGTCAGGATCGGCGTGCCAGCCAGCTCCATCTTGCTGATGACCGGGTCGCGCAGGTCGCCGGGCAGGTCAGAGCGCACGCGCGAGACCGCGTCGCGCACGTCGTCGATCGCCTGCTGTGTCGGCTTCTCGAGCCGGAACTCGACGGTGATCGTGGCGACCCCGTCCTGCACGGTGGTGTAGATGTGCTTGACACCCTGCACCGTGGCGACCGAGTTCTCGATCTTGCGCGCGACCTCGGTTTCCAGCTGCGACGGCGAAGCCCCGGGCAGCGACGCACTGACGATCACCGTCGGCAGGTCGATGTCGGGGAAGTTCTGGATCTTCATCCAGCGAAAGCCCATCAGGCCCACCAGCGTGAGCATGATGAACAGCAACACCGACGGGATCGGGTTGCGGATGGACCAGGTGGAGACGTTCATCATCAGCTCCTCACTGGCCCGGCGTGGCGGCCGGGATCGCCGCGCCGATCGGCGACGAGGACTTGGCCACCGGCTTGGGGGCCGCCGCCTCGACAATGCGCACCAGGTCGCCGTCGGCCAGGAACGCGCCGCCCGCGGCCACCACCTTGGTACTGGCGTCGATGCCGCCGGTCACCTCGACCCGGTCGCCGACGCGGCGGCCGACCGCCACCTTGGTCTGCGCGACCTTGCTGTCGGCGCCCACCCGCAGCACATAGCTGAAGCCGTCGCGCAGCACCACGGCGCTTTGCGGCAGCGTCAGCGCCTGGCCGCTGCCGATGTCGAAATCACCGCGCGCGAACATGCCGGCGCGGGCGTCGGTCGACGCAGGCAGGTCGACATAGACCAGCGCGTTGCGGGTCTTGTCGTCGACCGTCGGCGCGACCATGCGCAGCTTGCCGGTGATGCTGTTGCCGGTGGGCAGCACCACGTTGACGGCCATGCCGGCCTTCAGGCGCGGCAGGTCGCTCGACGGCACCTCGGCACGCCACTCGAGCCGGCCCTGGCGGATCAGGCGGAACATCTCGGTGCCGGCCGGCAACACTGCGCCCACGGTGGCGCTGCGCGACGAGATCACGCCGTTGTCAGGCGCCAGCACCTGGGTCTGGTGCAGGCGCAGCTCCTGCACGCGGGCCAGCGCCTTTTGCGCATCGAGCCGGGCCTTGGCGGTGCGCTCGGCGGTCAGGTACTGGTTGATCTGCTGCGCGCTCAGCGCGCCGGTGGTCGACAGCTCGCGGGCGCGTTGCGCGTTGGCCTCGGCCTCGGCCAAGGTGGCCTCGGCTTCGCCGACGGCGGCACGAACCTGGTTCAACTCGGCTTGCACGGTGTCGGCGGCGAAGGTGGCCAGCACCTGGCCCTTCTTGACCACGTCGCCGACGTTGGCGCGCACCTCGGCCAGGCGCAGGCCGTTGGCTTCGGTGCCGACCACGGCCTCTTGCCACGCCGCGATGCTGCCGTTGGCGCTGAGCTTGGTGGCCAGGGTGGTGGTCTGCGGGCTGGTGGTGCTGACGGTCAGTGCAGCCTGCGCGGCAGAGGCGGTGGCGGCGGGCGCTGCGGGCTTGTCGGCAGCGTGGACCAGCGTGGCCAGCACGGCCAGTGCGGCGGCCGTGGCGGTGACGGAAACAACCCAGGTCGGGCGAAATGGCGTCTTCATGCTCGTGTCCTCAATGATCTTGGTGTCGTGTCGCTTCATCGCGCGGCGACCGCGGCCGCGTCGGCAGGCTGCCAGCCCCCGCCGAGCGCGCGGTACAGCGTGATCCAGGCCGTCACGCGTTCGCGCTGCAGGTCGATCAGCTGGCTGCGCGCCAGCGCGGCGCTGCGGCGGGCGTCCTCGAGCTCGAACAGGCTCGCCAGGCCGCCGCGGTAGCGCGCCTCGGCGGCGCGGAACGAGGCCTCGTAGCCATCGACCGCGACGCGGGCGTCTTCGCTGCGGGCGGCGCTGCTGTCCAGCTGCACCAGCGCGCTTTCGACCTCACGCACGGCGGTGCGCAGCTTGCCGCGGTAGTTGGCCACCGCTTCGTCGTAGCGCGCGCGGGCCGCGTCGACGTTGGCGGCGCGCAC
Organism: Ideonella sp.; assembly: GCF_041914305.1. Classification (NCBI taxonomy): domain Bacteria; kingdom Pseudomonadati; phylum Pseudomonadota; class Betaproteobacteria; order Burkholderiales; family Sphaerotilaceae; genus Ideonella; species Ideonella sp. The sequence continues at coordinate 400,964 of NZ_JAYSDQ010000002.1, read as the reverse complement.
GCCGGCATCGAAGATCGGCAGCGACACGCTCAAGGGCCCCAGGCTCCACAGGTTGCCTTCGGTGCTGCCGCCGGCAAAGTCGATGCGGGCGCGGTTGACCGAGCCGGCCAGGCTGACACGTGGCAGGCGCTGCGCCTGGGCCTGGTCGACATCGGCGCTGGCGGCTTCGACCGCGCGCGCGGCCGCCGCCAGGTCGGGCCGCTGGGCCAGGGCTTCGGCCGGCACCGCGCCAACGCCGATCTGCGCCGGCTGCGGCAGCGTGGCCTTGGCAGCGTCGAGGCGGGCGCGCAGCTTGGTTTCGTCCTGCGCGGTCAGGGCCACCAGCGTCTTCAGCTCCAGGTCGCACTGTGCCGCCTGGGCGGCGAGTTGCGAGCGGGCCTGGGCGGCGCTGGCTTGCGCCAAGGCCTCGTTGGCCGGGGGCTGAAAGCCCGCCTTGGCGCTGAGGCTGGTCAGGCGAGCCGTCTCGATGCGCGACGCGGCGTCGGTCTGGGTCTGCACCCACTGCGCTTCGCAGGCCCGCAGCGACACATAGCTCAGCGCCGCTTCGGCCGCCACCAGCACCCTTGCGTCGTGCCAATCGGCCTCGGCGCCGGCGAGGCGGGCGGTCGCGGCTTGGCGGCCGGCGCGGCCGGCACCGAAGAGATCGATCTCCCACGCCGCCTGGGCGCCGGCCAGCGCGGTGTTGGCCAGCGGCGCGCCGATCTCGCTGCGGCCGCGGGTCAGGCTGGCGCTGGCGTCGAGCGTGGGGGCCAGCGCGGCGCCGGCGGCGGTGCGCGCCGCGCGGGCCGCGGCCAGGCGCGACTGGGCGGCGGCCAGCGTGGGGCTGGCGGCCTCGGCGGCGGTCACCAGCTCGGCCACCAAGGGGTCGTCGAACTGCTGCCACCAACGGGTCAGGTCGGCGCTTTGGCCTTGGTGCGGCAGCGCGGCGTGCCATTGCGCCGGCGCGGCGCTGGTCAACGGCTCGGGCGCCGGCAGCGTGCCGGCGCAACCCGCCAGCAGCGCGGCCTGCGAGGCCGCCGCCACGGGGGCGATCCACTTCATGCGCTTCAACTGAGATCTCCTCCAGCGCCGCGGCCAACGCCAGCGGGCGACTTCTCGGTTCGGGGTGGGTGCCGGTGCGCCTGGGGCAGGCACGGGCACGGGACAGACCCGGCGCCTTCGGGCCTGGCGTTCAGCTGGGCCCAGCGACTACCGCGGCGGGTGCGTGAGGGAATCAATAATATTTCTGACGACTGGATGAATTGCGGATTGACATTTTTTGTTACGTGGGTTCCGGCGCGAGTTTTCGTAGGCCCAACAGGGCCCAATTCGACTGGTATTTAACTGGTAGCTAACCGGTGCTATCCTGCCAGCCGGCTTCAATCGGAGGTTTCGGTGCGGATCAATCGGGCGGCTCTTCGGGTGGCGATGGTCGTGGCGGGCGTGTTGGCCGGCGCGTCGGGGGGCGGGGCGGCCGTCGCGGCTGGCGACCCGCCGGTGTCGGCGCTGTTCAGTGGCCATGTCATGGACTTCGAGCGCAGCAGCGCCAAGGTGGTCGGCGTCTACGTGCCGAACTGGGAGCCGGTGGCGCTGGTCGATGGCCTCAGTGGCCAGAACGTGACCCACCTGATCTACGCCTTCCTGCATGTCTGCGGCCCCGGCCAGCTGGAGAAGGACGCGCCGCGCTGCGAAGGCAAGGGCGAGCAGCAGTTGGCCGAAAGCGCGATCGACCAGACCTTCGACGAAGCGTTTCAACGCCTGAAGAAGCGCGCCTCGCACATCAAGGTGCTGGCCTCGGTGGGCGGCTGGGGCGGCTCGGACCCGTTCTTCCACCTCGCCAACGACCCTGCCAAGCGGGCGCGATTTGCGGCCTCGGTGGCCGACTTCCTGCGCCGCCACCCGGGCTTCGACGGCATCGACATCGACTGGGAACACCCCACCAGCAACGGCAGCGCCAACGGCGTGCCGCTCGGCGCCGCCGCGGACGGGCAAGGTTATGCCGACCTGATGCAGACGCTGCGCAAGACGGTCGACACGCTGTCGGCTGAGACCGGCCGGCCGTATCTGGTGACCAGCGCGATCAACACCACCGAATCGCTGGTCGGCAAGATCAACTACCGCGACGCGGCAAAGGCGATGGACCTCGTGTTCATGATGAGCTACGACTACTTCGGCCCGTGGACGCCGCAGGCCGGCCACCACACCGCGCTGCGCAGCGTGGGCGATGGGCTGGACGACAGCCTGGCCGGTGGCCTGAAGACGATGCTCGCGGCGGGTGTGCCGGCGGCCAAGCTGGTGGCCGGCGTGGCGATGTACGGCCGCGGCTTCACCGGCGTGGTGCCGCCGTCGCCCAAGCCGACGCAGTTCAACGGCAGCAAGCGCGACGGCGTGTTCGCCGGTGCCGACGGCTCGGTGATCTACCGCGACATCGCCGCGCGTTATCTCGACAAGCAGGGCCAGGGCCGCAGCGGCTACCAGGTCATCTACGACCCGAAGGGCGAGGCCTATGCGCTGTGGAACCCATCGACCCGCTTCTACCTCGGCTACGACGACCCCCGCGCGGTGCTGCGCAAGGGCCGCTTCGCCGTCGAGCAGGGGCTGGCGGGGGTGTTCGCGTGGGAGCTGTCGCAAGACAACGGCGACCTGCTGAACGCGATGAACCTGGGCGTCGGCCACGTGCCGCGCAAGCCCTGAATGCCCAGCGCGTGATCACCAGTCCTGCGGCAGCTCGTAGGCCCACTCGTTGAGGTTCGACTGGCGCAGCCGTTCGCGCAGCAGCGGTGGCGGCTGGCTGGTGAACAGCTGCAATTCCTTCGTCATGTGCGACACGTCGGCAAAGCCGGCGTCGCGCGCCAGCTGGGCCAGCGAGCGCTGGCCGCGCTGCGTTTGCAGCTCGCGCACGATGCGCACCGACTCTTGCACCCGGGCCAGGCGCAGCAGCATCTTCGGGCCGATCCCCAGCGCGTCCATCACGCGCCGGTTCAGCTGCCGCTCGCTGATGCCGGCGTGCCGCGCCAGGTCGGTCACCTTCAGCCGGCCCAGCCCGAAGCCGACCGGCCCCAGCAGCGCCGACAGCGGCTGCGGCCCGGTGGACAGCGCATAGCGGTCGAGGCGCCGCAACAGCAACTGCTCGATCACCATGATCTGGCGCGCGATGGTCGGCTGCTCGGCCACGCGCTCGCTGATCTCCAGGTGCTCGGCGGGCGACAGGATGTGCTGGGCGTCGACCCACGCATTGGTCAGCTCGTGGCTGGCCACGCGGGCCATGCGCGCCGCGCCGCCGGGCCTGAACAGCACCGTGGTGATCTCGGGCTCGCCGACCAGCTCGCGCCGCACCGGCCGGGTCATCGCGCCGGAGAAGGTGGCCCAGGTGGTCAGCTGGCCGCTGGCCGGATCGCGCCGCGCGCCGCGGTGAACGATCGACAGCGCCGAGTAGACATTGGCCGGAAAGCTCACCGCCTCACCCGGGCCGTTGGGGGCCGGGCCGATGCCGGCGCGGCGCCGCACGACATAACCGACCACGTGGTTCGCCAGGGCCGGCGAAGGGTGCAGGAACAGGACTCGGTAGCGTGGCGCGGACATCGGGGCAAACAGCAGGTGGCGGCCACGACATGCAATCCACGGGCCACGCGCAAAGCGTGACGTAGTCCAAGAAATCGGACATCCGGCGGCGTTGCCAGGCGGGCGGTCGCCACGATCTGTCGACATTTCGCGGCCGCTGACGCGATTTGTCAGCGCCCGGACGTGACAGCACAGAGAGCCGACAGAGAGCAGACGAGGGCGTGAAGGTTCGTGGCACGCGGATTGCGGAAAGGAGCTCTCCGTTCCACCCACTTCGCGAGACATGAACAACAACACACGAACGAATGGCCGCGCCTGGTGCGCCTGGGCCGTGCCCCTGGCGGCCCTGCTGATGGGCGCCGCGCCGCACGCGGCCAACGCGGCGGAAAACGCTTCCATCGCAGCCGGGGTTCAAACGCTGGCAGCGCGCGCGCCGGTCACGCAGCACCCGCGGCTGTGGATCCGCGCGCAAGACCTGCCGACGCTGCAGGCCTGGGCGACCTCGTCCAACCCGATGTTCGACGACCGTGCCAACGGCGGTGGCCTGTTGCAGCTCGCGCTGACCGCGGCGCAGCGGGTGGAAGACGGCACCGTGCCGGGCCAGGACAACGGCGGCTCGACCTACACGCCGTACCCGACCGAGTCGTACGCCGCACTGCTGGCCTTCATGTCGCTGGTCGACAGCGACACGAACCGCCGCGCGCGCTGGATCCGCACCGCACGCACCGCGCTGTTCGCGGTGATCGACGAGGCCGACAAGGGCGTCGGGCCCGGCAAGTTCCGCAGCCCGTCGTTCGCCAACTCCGACCGCGGCCGCTGGCACGGCGAATCGTTCCCGCTCGCGGTGGACTGGCTGTACCCGCAGCTGAGCGCGGCCGAGCGCCAGCGCATTCGCCGCGTGTTCCTGCGCTGGTGTGCGGAGGACCGCGACGGCTACCCCTCGGTGACCTACTACAACACCCACCCGAACGAGGTGCCGAAAGACGCCTCGCGCCGCAACAACCCCGCGCTGCTGGACCTGAAGGACCCGAAGCGCAGCGCCGTGCGCTACGCGATGAACAACTACTTCATGGCCCACGCACGCAACATCTTCATGATGGGCAACGCGATCGACCCGGCCGACGACCAGGTGGACCCGAAGGTGCCGAACGACCGCGCCGGCGCGCTGGGCGACTTCATGGACGAGGCGATCGGCACCTACCTCTACATGACCGACTACGCCTACCGCAACGACGGCAAGGGCGGCATCAGCCCCGAGGGCGCCGAGTACGGCGAATCGATCGGCTTCTACTACGGCCTGCTGCTGGCGCTGAACACCTCGGGCCGCGACGACACCGCGCGCGACGGCAAGAAGGTCAGCTTCACCGGCAACCCGGTCTACAAGACGCTGCTGCCCGGCTACTACCACAGCCTGACGACGAAGAAGGTGGCCACCGACTACGGCAGCGTCTACCAGCCCTCGTGGTTCGGCGACGGCGAACAGCTCTACCTGCAAGACCCGATGCGGGTGATGGGCCCGAACGCGCTCGGGGCGCGCTACGCGGCCGATGCCGCCACGCTGAACGGCGCGCGCTGGATGGAATACGTGGCGCCGCCCGACAACCCGGGCCGCCTGTCACGCAAGGCCAACAACGACGATGCGATCGTCGACTCGATCTACTACTTTCTGCTGTTCGACCCGGCGTCCGGCACGCCGACCGACCCGCGTGCGGGCCTGAAGACCTACAACTACGCACCAGGCATCGGCCGCATCCAGGCGCGCACCAGCTGGGCCGACGGCAACAAGACCCGCCTGTTCGACTACAAGCTCAGCTACAACACCATCGACCACCAGCACGGCGACGGCAACAGCTTCGACTTCTGGCGCAAGGGCGAATGGCTGACGAAGGAGTTCACCGCCTACGGCGCCGGCGCTGCGATGAGCGAGTTCAAGAACGCGCCCAGCGTGCAGAACAACCCGAACGCGCAAGTCGGCGACTACCAGCACGAGCAACTGGTGCGCGGCAGCCAGTTCCTGTTGGGCAACCACGATGGTGACCCGAAGGTCTTGCTGCAAGGCCAGGGCAAGGACTTCGTCACGGTCACCGGCGACGCCACCAACCTCTACAACTTCGACAACGGCTGGGTCACGGCGCGTGACGTGTCGCATGTCAGCCGCAGCCTGCTGTGGCTGCAGCCCGATGCGCTGGTGCTGATGGACCGCACGAAGACGACCGTCAGCGGCCGCTTCAAGCGCTTCAACCTGATGCTGCCGAGCAACGGCGCGGCGCCGGTGGTCAGTGGCGACAAGGTCGTGGCTTCGACGCCGGGCAACCAGCGGCTCGAAGTGCGCACGCTGCTGCCGGCTTCGGGCAGCCGCAGCATCCAGGTTGAAGGGCCGACGCTGAATCTGCCCGACAGCATGTGGAAGGCCACGCTCGACCCGATGTCGGCCAACAAGTCGAACTGGACCGGCGGCTACCGCCTGCGGGTCGAGAACCCGGGCCAGCCGGCGGCGGTGAACTTCCTGCACGTGCTGCAGGGTTACGACGCCGGCGCCACCGCAGCGACCACGCAGCTGCTGCGCAGCAACTCGGGCACCGCGATGAGTGGAGCGCTGGTCGGTAGCACGGCGACCTTGTTCGTCGACGACCTGTCGCATGCCATCACCAGCTTCACCGTGCCGCTGCCGGCGGCTGCCCACCGGCTGCTGCTGGCCGGCACCGTGGCCAAGGCGGCCTACACGGTCAGCGTGAGCGTCGACGGGCAGGGTGCCCGCACGCTGCACGTCAGTGCCGGCGGCACGCAACTGGCCGGCGCGCACGGTGTGCTCGACGCCCCGCTGCCGTGAGCCACGATCACCTCAAAGGAATCCCCATGTCCCGTATTCGTTTCATCCCCGCGGTGATCGGCATGGCCGTTGTCGCCACCCTTGCCGCCGCGCCGGCCGAGCTGCTGGCCGCGCCCAAGCTCGGCAGCTGCCCGTCGTTCCCGGCCACCGCGGTCTTCAACACCCGTGTCGACGACACCCAGCGCTACCCGACCCATGCGTCGAGCAGCCGCTGGATCGGCCAGCTCGGCAGCTCGACGCGCTTTCATGCCGATTGGGGCATGACCGACGACCCGACCCACTGGCAAGACCACTGGGACAAGCCGTACTACGGCATCCCGCTGAACCTGATCGACAGCAGCGCGGCCACCACCACCTGGCCGGTGGTCAGCTTCAAGATCACCGACCCGCGGGCCGGCAACGGCAACGGCGTGCCGGACGAAAGCGACTGCGCCGCCACCGGCAAGACGACGATCAAGCGCGGCTGCGACCAGCTGACCGCCAGCAACCGCCACTTCCCCTACCCGAACGACAACATCATCCGCGCCGAGCACGGCACCTGCAACGACGCGCAGCAGTGCGGCGACCGGCACGTGCTGGTGGTCGAGCAGGACAACTGCCGGCTGTGGGAGAGCTACTTCAGCTACAAGGTCGACGGCAAGTGGTTCGCCTATTCGACCGCGGCCTGGGGCCTGAACTCGAACAAGCTGCGGCCGATGGGCTGGACCTCGGGCGACGCGGCCGGCCTGCCGATCTCGCCGTTCCTGGCCCGCGTGTCCGAGGCCAACAGCGGTGTCGTGGCCCATGCGCTGCGGGTCACGCTGAGCAGCTCGCGCATCCACGGCGTGCAGTGGCCGGCACGGCACACGACGTCCGGCGGGCCGGCCGACGGCATCCCCTACGGCACGGTGATGCGGCTGAAGTCGAGTTTCGTGATCCCGGCCAACTGGACGACGCAGGCCAAGGCACTGGCCACCGCGATGAAGCGCTACGGCCTGTACGTGGCCGACATCGGCTCCAACTTCTTCGTGCAGGGCGAGCCGAGCGCGGCATGGAGCAGCTCGACCATCTCGCAGCTGCAGTCGATCACGCTGGCGCAGATGGAGTTCGTCGACAACAGCAGCCTGCACGACGAGCCCGGCTTCGACCCGAACTCGTTCGCCAACCCAAGACCTTGAGACCCCCACGGCCCCTTCCGGGGCCTGCCCCCCGAGGGGGCTCGCGCAGCGGACCGGCCAAGCCGGATCCGCGCACGCCACTTGATGGGCGGCGGCGCTTCGCGCGCCTGGAACACCTCGGAACCGTTCGCCCTGAGTCTGTCGAAGGGCGGACTGCTGATGTCCGCTCACCGGGCGGGGTCGGTATGCTGTGGCCAAGAACAAGAGAGGAGACGGAAATGAACCGGATGCTGCGGGTGCTGCAATGGGCTGCGTTGGGCTGCGCATGCTGGGCGGTGGTGGCCGAAGCCGGCGTGCCGGGGCTCGGCATCGTCGAGCCGAGCCCGCCGGCGCCGGCGCCGCTGTCGGCCTATGACCGCACGGTGCTGGCCGACAGCCCGCAGCTGTACCTGCCGCTGGGTGGCGCCAGCGGCCTGGTCGATGCGAGCGGCCACCACCACGACGGCGTGGCCCACCACGCGCCGGGCACGACGAGCTTTCTCAACGGCGACCTGGCCACCCGCTTCAACGGTGTCGACCAGTACATCGAGGTGAAAGACAAGGACAGCCTCAGCATCACCGCTGCCGGCGTGCTGACGATGGAGGCCTGGGTGCGGCCCGACGTGCTGAACTTCAGCCACGAAGAGTCGGCCGATCAGCCGTATGTGCACTGGATGGGCAAGTCGACCAACGGCCAGTCCGAATACGTCGCGCGGATGTATTCGCACGATGCCGACTGGGCCGGCGACGGCATCGACCCGCCGCGGCCCAACCGCATCAGCGGCTATGCCTTCAACCTGGGTGGTGGGCTCGGGGCCGGCAGCTACTTCCAGGATGCCGTGGGGGTGGGCCAGTGGATCCACTACGTGCTGGTGATCAACACCAACAAGCGCAGCGGCGACTACCCGACCGGCTACACCAAGGTCTACAAGAACGGCCAGCTGCGCGACCAGGACGCGCTGGCCGACTACGACATCGACCCCGGCAACGGCACGGCGCCGTTTCGCATCGGCAGCGCGCGGCTCGAAGGCTTCTTCGAAGGGGCGATCGCCAAGGTCGCGCTGTACAAGCGCGAGCTCAAGGCCGCGCAGGTGCTGCGGCACTACCAGGCCGCCACCGCGGCTCGCTGAAGGGCGCGTCAGCCGTTGCTGGTGGCGCGCACTTCCTCGATCGTCGTCACGCCGGCCAGCACCTTTTCCAACCCGTCCTGGCGCAGGGTGCGCAGGCCCTCGGTCATCGCCAGGCGCTGGATCTGCTCGGCGCGTGCGCCGGTCTGGATCAGGTGGCGCACTCCGCGCGAGACGGTCAGCAGCTCATGGATGCCGGCACGGCCGCGCAGGCCGGTGCGGTCGCAGCGGTCGCAACCCGGCGCGTGCCAGACCTGCAGCCGTCCGTCGGCGCCGCCGAAGCGGGCGGCCCAGTCGGCCAGCACCGCGTCGGGGCTGGGCGCGGCCTCGTGGCCGTTCCAGGCGTGCAGGTGGTCGTGCACCCACTCGTCTACCTCTTCGGCCTGGGCCGGGCGGCTTTGCCGGCAGTGCGGGCACATGCGGCGCACCAGGCGCTGCGCCAGCACGGCCAGCAACGAGTCGGCGAAGTTGAACGGGTCCATGCCCATGTCGAGCAGGCGGGTGATCGTCTCGGCCGCGCTGTTGGTGTGCAGCGTCGACAGCACCAGGTGGCCGGTCAGCGACGACTCGACGGCGATCTGCGCGGTCTCCTGGTCGCGGATCTCGCCGACCATGATCACGTCCGGGTCGGCGCGCAGGAAGGCGCGCAAGGCCTTGGCAAAGGTCCAGTCGATCTTCGGGTTCACCTGCACCTGGCGCAGCCCGGACTGGGTGATTTCGACCGGGTCTTCGGCCGTCCAGATCTTGCGGTCGGGCGTGTTGATGTGGCTGAGCGCCGAGTGCAGCGTGGTGGTCTTGCCCGAGCCGGTCGGGCCGACGCACAACACCATGCCGTAGGGCCGCTCGATGGCATGCTTCAGCGCGGCCAGGTTGGCCGCCGACAGGCCCAGCTTGTCCAGCGGCAAGGGCTTGGCCGACGACAGGATGCGCAGCACCGCGTCTTCCAGCCCGTTGGCGGTGGGGATGGTGGCCACGCGCAGCTCGATCGGGCAGTTGGCGACGAAGCGGTTGAAGGTGATCTTGCCGTCTTGCGGGCGGCGGCGCTCGGAGATGTCGAGGTCGCACATGATCTTCAGCCGCGCGATCAGCGCGCTGCGATAGGTGTGCGGCAGCTCGAGGTAGGGCTTGAGCACGCCGTCGCGCCGAAAGCGGATGCGCACCTTCTCGCGGCCCGGGTGGGTCTCGATGTGGATGTCGGAGACGTTCTGGCTGTGCGCCTCGACGATCATCGTGTTGATCAGCCGCACCAGCGAGTTGTCGCTCTGCTCGATCGGCTTCTCGTCCTCGGACTGCGTCGGTGCGTTGTCGTACGACTGCTCCAGCGCGGCCAGCAACTGGTCGGTGCCGCCTTCGTCGAAGTTGATCGCGCCGCTCGCGTCGACCGGGCCCGGCCCGCCGCTGCCGTCGTCCAGCCCATGCTTCTGGTAGACCAGGCTGATGCCGCGCGCCAGGTTGTCGGCCAGCGGCAGCACCGGCACGATCTTGCACTGGGCGGTGAACTCAATCTCGTCGAGCACATCACGGCGCGACGGGTCTTCGATCGCCACCACCAGCCGGCCAGGCAGCAACTGCAGCGGCAGCACCTGCAGCCGCTTGGCGGCGCTGATCGGCAGCTTGCGCACGGCCTCGGCCTCGATCGGGTAGGCGTCGGTGTCGACCACCGGGTAGCCCATCTTGCGGGCCAGCGCGGTGCGAAGGTCTTGCCGCTGCACGGCGCCGCTGCGCACCAGCAGCTCACCCAGCGGCACCGAGCGGTCGCCGCGTTGCTGGGCCAGCGCGTCGCCCAGCTGCGTGGCGGTGATGAAGCCGAGTGCGATCAAGGCCTCGCCAACGCGCACCATCGGCATGCGCGACTGGGCGTCCAGCGCCTGCATCAGCTGATCGGGGGTGACGACGCGGCTGCCCAGCAGCACATCGCCGATGCGTTGCTCGCGCAGGCGCGCCTGCTCGGCCAGCGCCGCGGCAATCTGCGCCGGCGTGGCGGTGTTGTCGGCCACCAGCTGCTCACCCAGGCGCGGGCCGAAGTCGAACGAGTCGTAGGCGCTGCGCGGGCAGAACAGGCGCAGCACCGCGCCCTTGTCGTCCACCGGCGGGAAGAAGAACACCCCGTGCGCGGTTTCCACATGGCCCACGGTCTTGCCTTGCAACTCGCCGCCGCCGGTCAGGTGAACGGTGTAGTCGCCGGTGGGGTGAAAGTCCATCAACGCGCCGGGGGCGCCGGTGGCGGCGCTCAGGGCGGGGCGCAGCGGCGTGGTCAGCGTCAGGCTGCGGAACTGCGACAGCCGCAGAGGCATGTTGGTGCGCGACGGCGGCACCTGCACCTGGGCCACGCCTTGCACCGGGTCGAACGACACCAGGCGCGCATTCATCGCCTTGCCGTTCAGGCCGAGCACCTCGCAGGGCATGTGGTCGGCCAGCGGCTCGGGGTTGGGGTAGACGGCGTAGGGCGGTGTCGGCCAGGCGAACGCCGTGCTCGCCGTGGCGTGCTCGCGCTGCGCACGCGGCGCGAGCGCGTCGGTGTCGTGCGGAACCAGGGACAGCTGGGCGGAGAGGTCGGACATGGCCTTGCGAAGAGTGGCCAGGCGCACGCGACAGGCGTGGCTTCGGCCTGGCTCCGATGCTAGGGTGGTAGCGCTGTCGCGGTGGCCGGAAAAGCGCTGCCGGCCCCGGCCAGTTCGGCGCTTACGGCCGGCCGCCGGCGGCGGTCACAATCAGCCGCAACGGCAACCGGGCGCACACCGCATGAACCTTCGTTTCGTCGAGGCTTTCTACTGGGTGGCCACGCTGAAGAGCGTGTCACGCGCGGCCGAGAAGCTCTTCATCACCCAGTCGGCCATGTCCAGCCGCATCGCCGCGCTGGAAGACGAGCTCGGCGTGCTGCTGCTGGACCGGCGCGACAAGCAGGTGCGGCTCACGGCGGCCGGCGGCCGCTTCCTGGTGATGGCCGAGCGGCTGTTGTCGCTGCAGCGCGAGATCCGCGACGAGATGGGGCGCAATGCCGAGTCTGGCCTCAGCCTGCGCATCGGCGCGATTGAGTCGGTGCTGCATTCCTGGCTGATCGACTGGGTGCGAGAGATGCGCGCCGCGCAGCCCGGGCTGGAGCTGGAGCTGACGGTCGAAACCACGCCGGTGCTGGTCGACCAGATGCGCCGCGGCCGGCTCGATCTGGCGATGGCGGCCTTGCCGTCATCGGGCGACGGGCTGCGCCAGCAGGCGCTGCCGCCGATGCCGATGTGCTTCGTCGGCCATGCGCAACTGCACAAGAAACGCCGCTACTCGCTGGCCGACCTGGCAACGCTGGAGCTGCTGACGTTTCAGCGCGGCTCGCAGCCGCATGTGGCGCTGGTCGACCTGATGCGCCAGGCCGGCCACACGCGGCTGAAGGTGCACGCGATCTCGTCGGTCTCGGCGATGGTCGAGCTGATCGAAGGTGGGCTCGGCGTGGCCACCTTGCCGCTGGCGGTGGTGCGCCGATTGTCTGAGCGGCAGCCGTTGCGGGTGCTGCCGTGCGAGGCCGAGATGCCGCCGTTGCCGATCTTCTTGAGCTACCGCGACGACCCGGGATCAGCGTTAACCCGCACTGTGGTGGACGCCCTGTTGGGCTTCAAGGCGCTCCACCTCGGGGCGTCGAAGGGGTCATCGAAAAAGTCGATGAGGTCATAGAGAAATTTCCCGTTTGTGGGCCGCCATGGGTGGCTCACACAATGCGCCCCATTGGTGAACCCACAGCGACAAAAGGGGTGATTCGATGAGTACGGCGACGGTGTTTGCAAGCAGCGCAGCGGTGGCCCGGGCGGCCATCCGCGCCGGCCAGGTCAGCGGTCACACCAGTGGCCTCGCGGGCCGCCATGTGCAGGGCAATCTGGTGATCCTGCCGCAGGCCTGGGCGGGTGAATTCCTGCAGTACTGCCAGGCCAACCCCAAGCCTTGCCCGCTGCTGGCGGTGACCGAAGCCGGCGACCCGGCGATGCCGACACTGGGCGACAACATCGACATCCGCACGGATGTGCCGCGCTACCGCGTCTGGCGCCATGGCGAGCTGGTCGACGAGCCGACCGACATCCGCGCCCATTGGCGCGATGACCTGGTGAGCTTCGTGCTGGGCTGCTCGTTCTCGTTCGAGCAGGCCCTGGCCGACGAGGGCATTCCGCTGCGCCACGTGGAGCAGGGCCTGAACGTGGCGATGTTCCGCACGTCGATCGCCACCGTACCGGCCGGCCGCTTCTCGGGCCCGATGGTCGTGACGATGCGGCCCCTGCGGCCCGACGACGCGCACCGTGCCGCCGAGATCACGGCTCGCTACCCCCGGGTGCACGGCGCGCCGGTGCACATCGGCGATCCGGCCGAGATCGGCATTGCCGACCTCCAGCGGCCCGACTACGGCGACGCGGTCGAGATCCGAGACGGCGAGGTGCCGGTGTTCTGGGCCTGCGGCGTCACCCCGCAGGCGGCGCTGGCGGCAGCGCGCCCCGAGTTCTGCATCACCCACGCGCCCGGCGCGATGCTGATCACCGATTGGCTCAACCACCAGATGGCCGGGCACTGAGCCAGGCACCGAATCCCTTTTTGCTGTTCACAGAGGAGACATTGATGAAGACCTGGATCGCCGCCGCACTGGCCGTCACCATCACCCCGTTCGCCCAGGCCCAGACCAAGTGGGACCTGCCGTCGGGCTACGCCGTCAACACCTTCCAGGTGCAGAACCTGCAGTGGTTCGCCGACGAGGTCGACAAGGCCAGTGCAGGCAAGCTGAAGATCACGTTGCACCCCGGCGCATCGCTCTACAAGGCCAACGAGATCAAGCGTGCGGTGCAGACGGGGCAGACGCAGGCAGGCGAGTTCATCCTGTCGAGCGCGTCCAACGAGAACCCGTTGTTCGGCATCGACTCGATCCCGTTCCTGGCCACCACGTATGCCGAGGCGAAGAAGCTCAATGACATCTCCAACCCTTACCTCGAAAAGCTGCTGGGGAGCCAGAACCTGAAGCTGCTGTACACCGTGCCGTGGCCGGGCCAGTCGCTGTATTCGAAGAAGCCCTTGGCCTCGATGCAGGACCTGAAAGGCACCAAGATGCGTGCCTACAACCCTGCCACGACCCGCATCGCCGAGTACGTGGGGGCGCAGCCAGTGACGATCCAGCTGGCCGAGTTGCCGCAGGCCCTGGCCACCGGCGGCGTCGACAACTTCCTCACCTCCAGTGCGAGCGGTGTGGACAGCAAGCTCTACGAGCACGTCAAGTATTTCTACGACGTCAACGCCTGGCTGCCGCGCAATGCGGTGGTGGTTAATCAAAAGGCCTTCGACGCGCTGGACAAGGCGACGCAGGCGGCGGTGCTCAAGGTGGCGCAGGCGGCCAGCGAGCGCGGCTGGAAGATGAGCGACCAGAAGGATGACGAATACCTGAAAGAGCTGTCCGCCAAGGGCATGCAGGTGGATCGCGGCAACGACCTGCTCAAGCGTGAGCTCAAGGTCATCGGGGGCCGCATGACCGTGGAGTGGCTCAAGACCGCTGGTGAAGACGGCCGGGCCATCGTCGACGCCTATCGCGCTGCGGCGGCGCATTGAGGCAACCGGGGCCACCAATGAGCACGCTGCTTGATCGGTTCTATCGTGCGCTTTGCTTCCTGGCGGCACTGGCCATGGTCGCTTCGCTGGTTTCGGTGCTGCTGGGAATCGCCGACCGGCAGTTCAACCTGAACCTGCGTGGGCTCGACGCCTATGCGGGCTACTGCATTGCCGCGGCGTTGTTCCTGGCGCTGCCTGAAACGCTGCGCCGGGGCGACCACATCCGGGTGACGCTGGTGCTGCAGAAGGTGCCTTCGAGGCTGAGGTCGGCACTGGAGTGGTGGTCGCTGTTGGCGGCGTTCGGCCTGTCGGTCTACCTGGCCTGGTTCGCCGTGCGGCTGGTGTGGGTGTCGTGGGACACGCACGACATATCCCAGGGGGCCGATGCCACGCCGTTGTGGCTGCCGCAGATCGCGATGGCGCTCGGTTGTGTCGGGCTGGCGGTGGCCTTCGCCGACAGCCTGGTGGCGCGCCGGCAGGGCCGGCCGTTCTTTCCCGCAGCGGGTGGCGAAGCCGCCCACATCGAATGAGCAAGAGGCGACAGACTTCATGGACATCCTGACCGCCGCGCTGCTGATTGCGCTGCTCATCGCCATCCTGGCCTCCGGCCTGTGGATCGGTCTCACCCTGCTGGGCGTGGCGCTGTTCGCGATGGAGGCCTTTTCGGCCCGCCCGGCCGGCGACAGCATGGTGTTGACGATCTGGGGATCGACATCCAACTGGACGCTGACCGCGCTGCCGCTGTTCTTGTGGATGGGCGAGATCCTGTTCCGTTCGCGCTTGACCGAGGACATGTTCAAGGGACTGGCTCCTTGGCTGAACCGCGTGCCGGGCCGCTTGCTGCACACCAACGTGCTGGGCTGCGGCATCTTCGCGGCGGTGTCAGGCTCCAGTGCCGCCACCTGCGCCACGATCGGCAAGATCACCTTGCCCGAGCTCAAGCGCCGCGGCTACCCCGACGCGATCTCGATGGGCTCGCTGGCGGGGGCGGGCACGTTTGGCCTGCTGATCCCGCCATCGATCATCATGATCGTCTATGCCGTGGCGGCCGATGTGTCGATCGCCAAGCTGTTCGTTGCTGGCGTGATCCCGGGCTTGATGCTGATGGCCATCTTTTCAGCCTACCTGATGCTGTGGGCATGGCGTCACCCCGAGCAGGTGCCGAGTGCCGATGCGGGCATGAGCCTGGTTGACAAGCTGCGGGCCGGGCGCCACCTGTTCCCGATCACGGCGTTGATCGTGCTCGTGATCGGCGCCATCTACAGCGGCCTGGCCACGGCGACGGAGTCGGCGGCGCTCGGGGTCGCGGGGTCGCTGTTGCTCAGCCGGATCGATGGCTCGCTCACATGGTCGCGCTTTGTCGACGGGCTGTTCGCCGCCTGTCGCGTCTATTGCATGATCGGCTTGATCCTGGCCGGCGCGTCCTTTCTGACACTGGCGATGGGTTTCATCGGCTTGCCCCGCGAGGTTGCGCAGTTCATCAGCGGGTTGCACCTGTCGCCCGGCTGGCTGTTGCTGATGCTGATGGCATTCTTCATCTTGCTCGGCTGCTTCCTCGATGGCATCTCGATGGTGGTGCTGACGATGGCGGTGTTGTTGCCCACGGTCCAGGCCGCCGGCATCGACCTGATCTGGTTCGGCATCTTCGTGGTGCTGGTGGTCGAGATGGCGCAGATCACGCCGCCCGTGGGCTTCAACCTGTTCGTGCTGCAGGGCCTGACCAAGCGCGAGCTGCCGGAGCTGGCACGCATGGCCATGCCGTTCTTCCTGTTGCTGGTCCTGGCCATCTGGCTGATCTACCGCTTTCCGATCCTCGTGCTGTACGGCCCGAGCGTGATGTAGAGCGGCGTCAACCCCTTCCCACCCTCGGCGCTGAAAGGAGCATGCGATGAACCATCGCAGGGATGTACTCGGTCTGCTCGGTCTGGCTACCTTGTTGGCTGGCGTGCCGGCACGCGCCGACGCGGGGCGCTGGCGCTGTGCCACCGGCTACCGCGCCGATTCTTTCCACGGCCGCAACCTCAGCCAGTGGCTGGGCGAGTGGGCCGCGGCCGCGCCGGGGGCCCCCAAGGTGGAGCTGCACGCCAACAACAGCCTGGTCCCGCTGGCGTCGATCGCCGGGCAGGTGCGGGCCGGTGACGTGGAGCTGGGCGAGACCATCATGAGCAGCCTGGTGACCGAGATGCCGGTGGCCGGCGCCGACAGCGTGCCCTTCGTCGTGCGGGGTTATGCCGACGCGAAGCGCCTGTGGCGCTACCAGCGCCCGATCATCGAACGCGCGTTTGCCGACATGGGCCTGGTGCCGTTGTACGCGGTGCCGTGGCCGCCGCAGGGGCTGTACACGATGCGCCCGCTGGCCGGTCTGTCCGAGTTGCGCGGCGGCCGCATGCGCAGCTACAACCGCAGCACGGCGCGCATCGCCGAGCTCCTGGGCTGCACGCCGGTCGATGTGCCGATGGCCGACGTGGGCCAGGCGTTGGCCGACGGCCGGATCGACTGCATGATCACCTCGGCCGTGACCGGGGTCGAGAACCAGGTCTGGCGCCAGTTGAAGCACTACCACGAGATCAACGCGTGGTTCCCGAAGAACATCGTGTTCGCCAATGCCCAGGCCTACGGCCAGCTGGACGCGTCGACCCGCCGCGCGCTGCAAAACGCCACCGGCGCGGCCGAGGCGCGCGGCTGGGCGGCCAGCGAAGCGGCGGCCACCGAGTCGGTGGCCGAGCTGAAGCGCCAGGGCATGAAGGTCGACCCATTGCCCGTCACCGCGCTGAACGAACTGCGCCGCCTGGGCGAGCGCTGCTCGCTCGAATGGTTGCGCGAGATCGGCCCGCAGGCCAATCAGATTTTCATTCCCTATTACACCCAGGCGTGACCGTGTCATTGCCTGCGTGCCTACACTGAGTTCACTTCACCCATGACCATGCAAGACAACACCCCGTCCCGTTGGCAGTTCTGGATCGACCGTGGCGGCACCTTCACCGACATCGTCGCGCGCCGGCCCGATGGCACGCTGGCGACCGCCAAGCTGCTGAGCGAGAACCCCGAGCAGTACCGCGATGCGGCGATCGAAGGCATCCGCCGTTTGCTGGGCCTGAAGCCCGGCGAGGCGATCACGCCCGAGCGGGTGGAGTGCGTGAAGATGGGCACCACGGTGGCCACCAACGCGCTGCTCGAGCGCAAGGGCGACCGCACGCTGCTGGTCACGACGCGCGGCTTTCGCGACGCGCTGCGCATCGCCTACCAGGCGCGGCCCCGGTTGTTCGACCGGCACATCGTGCTGCCCGAGCTGCTGTACGAGCGCGTGATCGAGGCCGACGAGCGTGTGGGCGCGAACGGCGAGCTGGTGCAGGCGCTGGACGAAGCCGCGCTGCGGCGCGAGCTGGCCGAGGCACACGCTGGTGGCATCCGCGCCTGCGCGATCGTCTTCATGCACGGCTACCGCCACACCGCGCACGAGCAAGCTGCGGCGCGGCTGGCGCGCGAGGTCGGCTTCACGCAGGTCAGCGCGTCGCACGAGGTGAGCCCGTTGATGAAGCTGGTGGCGCGCGGCGACACGGCGGTGGTCGATGCCTACCTGTCACCCATTCTGCGGCGTTATGTCGAGCAGGTCGCGAGCCAGATGCCGGGCGTGCCGCTGTACTTCATGCAAAGCTCGGGCGGCCTCACCGAGGCCCACCGCTTCCAGGGCAAGGACGCGATCCTGTCCGGCCCGGCCGGTGGCATCGTCGGCATGGTGCGCACCGCGCTGGCCGCGGGGCACGACAAGGTCATCGGCTTCGACATGGGCGGCACCTCGACCGATGTGTCGCACTTCGCCGGCGAGTTCGAGCGTGCGTTCGATACCCAGGTGGCGGGCGTGCGGGTGAGGGCGCCGATGATGAGCATCCACACCGTCGCGGCCGGCGGCGGCTCGGTGATCCGCTTCGATGGGGCGCGGTTGCGCGTGGGGCCGGAGTCGGCGGGTGCGAACCCCGGCCCGGCCAGCTACCGCCGCGGCGGGCCGCTGGCCACCACCGATGCCAACGTGATGCTCGGCAAGGTACAGCCGGACTGGTTCCCGAAGGTCTTCGGCCCTGGCGCGAACGAGCCGCTGGACCGCGCGGTGGTGGTGCGCCGCTTCACCGAGCTGGCCGAGCAGATGAGCCAGGCGTCTGGCCGGCCGGTGAGTGCCGAGCAGGTCGCCAACGGCGCGTTGCGCATCGCCGTTCAGAGCATGGCCAATGCGATCAAGCGCATCTCGGTGGCGCGTGGCTACGACGTGACGCGCTACACCTTGCAGTGCTTCGGCGGTGCCGGTGGCCAGCACGCCTGCCTGGTGGCCGATGCGCTGGGCATGACGCGTGTGCTGGTGCACCCGCTGGCGGGGGTGCTGTCGGCCTACGGCATGGGGCTGGCCGACCAGATCGCGATGCGCGAAGCCTCGGTCGAGCGTCCGCTCGATGCGGGTGGGCTGGACGCCGCGCGGGCCAAGGGCGCGGCGCTGGCCGAGTCGGCCACCAGCGAACTGCTGGGCCAGGGCCTGCCCGCCCCGCGCATCGCGGCCAGGATCGGCCTGCTGCTGCGCTACGAAGGCACCGACACGGCGCTGCGCGTCGACCTGCCGGTGACGGGTGACGCGGCGCGTGACATCGCGACGCTGCAAGCCGGCTTCGAGGCGGCCTACCGCCAGCGGTTCGCGTTCTTGATGGAAGGCCGGCCGCTGGTCATCGAGGCGGTCTCGGTCGAGGCGACGGGGGCGAGCGACGAGCAGCTCAGCGTGGTCACCGCGCCGAAGGCCGAAGCCTATTCGCCGCAGCCGGTCGACACGGTGCGCATGTACGCCGAAGGGGCCGATGGTGCCGAAGCCTGGCACGACGCCGGGCTGTTCCTGCGCGACAACCTGCAACCCGGCGCCACCATCACCGGGCCGGCGGTGATCGCCGAGGCGAACGCGACGACGGTCGTCGAGCCGGGCTGGCAGGCGCTGCTGGCGGCCAGCGGCTCGTTGGAGCTGCAGCGTGTGCGGGCGCGCGCCACGCGCCATGCGTTGGGCACACAGGTCGACCCGGTGATGCTGGAGGTGTTCAACAACCTGTTCATGAACATCGCCGAGCAGATGGGCCTGAGGCTGCAGAACACGGCCGTGTCGGTCAACATCAAGGAGCGGCTCGACTTCTCTTGCGCGCTGTTCGACGCGGCCGGCCAGTTGATCGCCAACGCGCCGCACATGCCGGTGCACCTGGGCTCGATGAGCGAATCGATCCAGACCGTGATCGCCGGCAACCCGCAGATGCGGCCGGGCGATGTCTACGTGCTGAACGACCCCTACCATGGCGGCACCCACCTGCCGGACGTGACGGTGGTGACGCCGGTGTACCTCGAGGCCGGCGACGCGAGGCCGTCGTTCTACGTGGCCGCCCGTGGCCACCACGCCGACATCGGTGGCCTGACGCCGGGCTCAATGCCGCCGCTGTCGAAGACCATCGACGAAGAAGGCGTGCTGATCGACAACTTCCTGCTGGTGCGCGAGGGCCGCCTGCGCGAGGCCGAATTCATGGCGCTGCTGCGCTCGGGCCGCTACCCGGCACGCAACCCCGAGCAGACGCTGGCGGACCTGCGCGCGCAGATCGCTGCCAACGAGAAGGGCGTGCAAGAGCTGCGCGCGATGGTCACGCAGTTCGGCCGCGAGACGGTGGCCGCCTACATGGGCCATGTGCAGGCGAATGCCGAAGAGTCTGTGCGCCGCGTCATCACCGCGCTGAAAAATGGGGCGTTTACGCTGCCGCTGGACAACGGTGCGCAGATCCAGGTCAAGGTGACTGTCGACTCGGCAGCGCGCGGCGCGACGATCGATTTCACCGGCACCAGCGCGCAGACGGCCAACAACTTCAACGCGCCGAAGTCGGTGACGATGGCCGCGGTGCTGTATGTCTTTCGCACGCTGGTCGACGACGACATCCCGCTCAACGCCGGTTGCCTGAAGCCGCTGAAGGTGATCGTGCCCGAGGGCTCGCTGCTGAACCCACGTTCGCCCGCGGCGGTGGTGGCCGGCAACGTCGAGACTTCGCAGTGCGTGACCAACGCGCTGTACGGCGCCCTCGGCGTGATGGCCTCGGGCCCCTGCACGATGAACAACTTCACCTTTGGCGACGCGCAGCACCAGTACTACGAGACGATCTCGGGCGGCTCGGGTGCCGGACAGGGCTTCGACGGCACGGCGGTCGTGCAGACGCACATGACCAATTCGTACCTCACCGACCCCGAGGTGCTGGAGTTCCGCTTCCCGGTGCGGCTGGACAGCTATGCGATCCGCGCCGGCTCGGGCGGCGCCGGCCGCTGGCGCGGCGGCGATGGTGGCACGCGGCGTGTGCGCTTTCTCGCGCCGATGACCGCGTCGATCCTCAGCAACGGCCGCGTGCACCCGGCCTTCGGCATGGCCGGCGGGCAGCCGGGCGCGCTGGGGGCCAACCGCGTCGAGCGGGCCGATGGGCAGGTCGAGAACTTGCCGCACATCGCGTCGGTCGAGATGGGCATCGACGACGTGTTCGTGATCGACACGCCCGGGGGCGGTGGCTACGGTGATGCGTGATGACTGAAAACGATGCGGTGATCCTGCTGACTGGCTTCGAGCCCTTCGGCGGCGAGCTGATCAACCCGAGCTGGGAGGTGGCGCGCGCGCTCGATGGCGCGCCCATCGCCGGCGCGCGGGTGGTGGCGCAACTGCTGCCATGCCGGTTCCGCGCGGCCGGCGAGGCGATGCAGCGGTTCGTGGCCGAGCTGCGGCCGGTCTGCGTGCTGGCGCTCGGCCAGGCCAGCGGCCGCGCCGATTTCTCGATCGAGCGGGTGGCGATCAACGTCGACGATGCGCGCATCCCCGACAACGACGGCGCGCAACCGATCGACGAGCCGGTGGTGGCCGAAGGCCCGGCGGGCTACTTCTCGACGCTGCCGATCAAGGCGATGGTGGCCGGCCTTCGCGCCGCGGGGCTGCCCGCCTCGGTGTCGCAAAGCGCCGGCACCTTCGTCTGCAACCACGTCTTCTACTCGTTGATGCACAGCCTGCGCCAGCACCCCGACGTGCGCGCCGGTTTCATGCATCTGCCGCTGCTGCCCGCCCAGGCCTCCCGCCACCCCGGCCTGGCCTGCATGCCGCTGCCACTGATGATCGAAGGCGTGCGCCAGGCGCTGCGCATCGCGGCGACCCACCAAGGCGGCGATGCCGTGCAGGCAGAGGGTCAGATTGCGTGAGGACTGCACATTAGGGGGGGCGCCGCCCCTGCCTCGGCACACCACTGAATAATCCGCCGCGGATCGACACCGGGTAGTTCGCCCGGTGCAGTCCGAAGGAGGAGATTTCATGATTCTGATTCAACGCCTCTGGCGAGGCGCGGCCATGTCTGCCGTGATGGTGGCGGCGTGCTTCGCCTTGCCGGTTGCTGCAGCCGGCACCAAATCCATTGCCTATTACGCGCTCGAGGACAGCAGCGACACGGCCTATCTCATCGATTGGTATGGCGCGGGCAACAAGGCCCGCGTGGCGGGCCAGGGCGGCGCGTCGGCCGCAACCTACGTCGACGACGGCACGCAAAGGCTGCTCACGCTGGCGACCCCGCTGACTGAAACGGGGCTTTACACCTATGACGAGTGCGGCACGGTGTATGCCAAGTGGGCTACTCGTCAACTGGTGGTGCGCGACCTGCCCGACGGCCAGGCGCAGACCGTCCAGATTGGCGATTTCACCCAGATCGGTGGTTGCCATGATGGCGAGGTCACGCCGTTCGGCTCGGCGACTGACGAAGGCCTCGGCATGAAGCGCCTGGCCATGAATGCGCGTCCGGCGATGGACGACTTGCAGTACGGCCTGGAGATCGCGGGCTTCAGCGAGGACCACCTCGACTTCGCTGAGACCAGCTACGCGCAGGATGTGGTCACGTTCCTGGACAACCGCGTCCGCTTCCGCGCCACGGGAGACGTCGTTCCGGCGGCCATCAACGCCAAGAAGTGGCTGGTGATGACGCTGCCGCAAGGCGACCAGCGTGCGTTCACCCGACTGGCGGTGAACGACACGACGCAGGGCGAAACCTGGCTGATGGCCGGCTGGGCCAAGGACCAGGCCACCTGGGTGATCAAGCTGCGGGTCGTCAAGACGCTGGAGGGAGCCGGCTTCGGCACCGTGGCACAGGCCTCGCGCAAGTGGGAGTCGGGCCTGTTCCGCGGCTCGCGCCAGCCCTTCTTCATCTACCTCTACGGTGACAGCACCGGCGAGCGCGTGCAGAAGGACCTGGACGCCGGCACCGAGCGCCGCACCCCCATCAGCGAATGGGGTTTCCAGGGCCTGACCCTGTGGCAGGAGCGCGCCCTGGGCGGTGACGCCGTGGCGACGCGTCGCTGGCAGCCGTTGCGCAACGAGGGCACGAAGACGCGCTGGGTGCTGGAGTCTGAGTCGTGGGTGCAGGACGGCGTCGACAAGATCCAGATCAAGCCGCGCGTCAACTACTACGTCGACACCGGTAAGGCCGTGCCGCCAACGGCTGCACGCTGAGGGACACGCTGGCGCCCGCCGCATGTACGGGCGGCGTCAGCCCCTGCCGATGCAGAGCGGCGCCCCAGGGTAAGCCCGGCTCAACATATTGAGCAGGAGTGAGCGCACAGGCACCGCGCCGCCGCGCGCCGCCCAGACAATGCGGCCCTGCGAAGGCGCAGGGCGGTGTACCGCGCCGCTCACATCCCAAAGACTGGATCTGTCATGACCTCTTCCCGACGTCTGTTCGGCCTGTGTGCCGGTGCTGCCCTGGTGGCGACCACCCTGCCTGGTGCTGCGTTCGCCGCCACCAAGTCGACTGCCTATGTCGCCGTGAGCGACGGCAACTCCAGCGCTTACCTGATCGACTGGTTGCCAAAGAGCAAGGCGCGCCTGGCCAACAACAACGGCGCGCAGAGCGGCGTCGTGACCGATGACGGCACGCAGAAGGTCATCACACTGAACACGCCGATCAGCTACACCTTCGACAACTGGGATGATTGCGGCGAAGAAATCCGTCAGCGCTCTGATACGCAGCAAGTGGTCGTGCGTGATCACACGGGCGGCGTGACGGAGTTCGTCGAGATCGGCGCGACCACCAACATCGGCGGTTGCCAGGATGGCCTGTCGGTGCCGTTCGGCGGCCTGACCGACGCAGGGCGGAATCTGAACCGCCTGGCGATGGCGGCACGTCCGCCGGTGACCGATCTCGTGCCGGGCACGCAGATCGCAGGTTTCAGCGAAGACGTGATGCTGCCGGGCGAGACCGCCGTGGCGCATGACGTGGTGACGATGCAGTCCGGCAGCATGCAATTCCATGCCAGCGGGCACACCGTGCCGGCGGCCTTCAATGCCGACCAGTGGCTGGTGCTCGACCTGCCATCCGGCCAACGTGCCTACACCCGCCTCGCGCTGGATGCCAAAACGGGCGGCGAGACTTGGCTGATGGCCGACTGGTCGGCCGGCAAGCCCCAGCGCATTGAAGAATTGATGGTCGTCAAGCCCACGGCCGGCGCCGGCTTCGGCACGGTTGCGCAGGCGTCGCGCATGTGGAACTCGGGCCTGTTCATCGAATCCCGCACGCCGTTCTACTTCTATCTCTACAAGAACGGCACCGGCGAGCGTGTGCAGAAGGACTTGGATCTGGGCACCGAAAGCCGAACACCGATCCCTTCGTGGGGTTTCGATGGCCTGAACCTCGTGCAACAGCGGCCCTTTGGCCCCGGCACGCGTGACCGCACCTGGGCGCCGCTGAGCAATACCGGCAAATTCCACTGGGTGATGGAGAGCGAAACGGCGTTCGACGGCAGCGACACGTTCGTGCTGGTCAAGCCGCGCGTCAACTACTACCTCGACACCGGCAAAGCCGTGCCGCCGGCCAACGGCCTGAAGGCCAGCCGCGGCTTCGTGTCGATGCACGAGAAGTCAAAGATCGCGCGCTGAGCGCGTGGGTGTTTGGCAGCGAGGGGCTCATTGGGCCCCTTGTTGCTTTCTCTCGTTTTCCTGGAGGGATTGCCTTGAAGTTTTATCGTCTCTTGGCCGTGACTGGCGCGTTGATCGCCATGGCTAGTGGTGCGTCGTCGGTCCTCGCGAAGTCTGTCGCCTACTACGCCGGCGGCCCTGCCCACCTGATCGACTGGCAGTCGAAACAGCGTGCTTGGGTGATCAACAACCTGGGCACGACAGCCGGCACCGTCGCCGACGATGGTTCGCAGCGGCTGATCACATTCGACGCACCCTTTTCTGAGGTTTGGACTGCCGGCAGTGACGAATGCGGAAGCTACGAAGAACGGCATGTGACCGAGCAACTGGTCGTGCGGGATCTTCCCGGTGGTCTCAGCCAGCTCGTGAACATCGGGGCCAACGTCGTCGTTGGCGGCTGCCTCGATGGTCAACGCACACCGTTCGGGACCCCGGCGGACGATGGCCAGACGAGCCGTCGCCTTGCGATGACCGCGCGACCGCCGATGACCGACATTGCGCCCGGTCTGCAACTGGCCGGGCCGGGTGAACAGGCCTGGGAAATGAGCTACCCCATTCCCACTCAGGATGTGGTCACGGTCCAGAGTGGGACCGTCGCGTTTCACGCGACCGGGCATGTCTTCCCGGCGACGATCGATGCCAAGGGTTGGTGGGTCTTCGACCTCGGCGGTTTCCAGCGCGCCTACACGCGCCTGGAGGTCAGCGCCAAGACTGGAGGTGAGACCTGGATGGCTGCTGAGTGGGTCAACGGTCAGCCGCAGCGTGTGGCCTATGTCAGTTTCGTGAAGACGGCTGCAGGTGCGGGCTTTGGCACCGTGGCTCAGGCGTCGCGGATGTGGCAGTCTGGCCTGACGGTTGGCCCGAACAATCCTTACCTTGACAGGCCGTTCTACCTCTACATGTACAAGAACGGCACCGGCGAGCAGGTGTCGAAGTACCTCGATACGGGCGAGGAATTCCACACCCCCACGACTTGGAGCTTTGACGGCAACGATGTGGTGCACAGGCGGGAGACTTCGTATGTGCACACCCGCCGTTGGGTGCCGCTGCGCAACGAGGGCGACAAGCGACGCTGGGTGCTGGAGAGCACCAACATCACCGTCGATGGCCAGACCATTCCGGTCATCCTGCCGCGGGTGAACTACTACCTTGATACGGGCAAGGCGGTGCCGCCTGCTGCGCGCTGAGCCACCCGAACATCGCACCACGGGCCCCGCGAGGGGCCCTTTTTCATCGACAGAACAGGGTTCGGAGGGAATGAACTTGAAGAGGATTCGCATCGTTGTCGCAGCAGGCATGGTCTCGCTGCTCGGTGTTGGCGCTTCGCCCGTCGCGGCGAAGTCCATGGTGTATTTCAACGGCTTTCCGGCGCCAGGGGCCGCCTACCTCGTCGATTGGCAGCCCAAGAGTCGCACGCGCGTGGTCAGTGGCGTCGGGGCATCGGTGGGGGTGTATACCGATGACGGGTCTCAACGCGTCATCACCTTGAACCCGCCGATCGAGTCGGCTTGGGTCGTGGAGCCTGATGCTTGTGGCGCGGCCGAACTCGTGCGTCAGATCAAGCAGGTGATCGTTCGTGATCTGCCGGCCGAAACGCAGATCGTGGAAATCGGGCAGGACGTTTGGCGGGGCGGTTGCTCCGATGGTGACACCACGCCGTTCGGGTCGTTCGACGACGTCGGCACGTCCATGCAGCGCATGTCGATGGGCGCCCGGCCACCGATGACCGACATCGTGCCTGGCCTCGAGATGGCGGGCCCGAGCGACGAAGATTGGCCACTGATGATCGACTTCTGGCCGGCGCAGGCGACGGTGTCGGTCCAATCAGGTGCCGTGATGTTCAAGGGCGCTGGGCATGTCTATCCTGCTGCCTTCAGCCCCGACGGATGGTGGGTGATGGACCTGGCAGGGCACCAGCGCACGCAGACGCGCCTGCGTGTGGACGCCAAGACTGGCGGCGAATTCTGGCTGATGGCCGACTGGGCCAACGGCTTGGCGCAGCGCGTGACGGCGGTCAGTTTCGCCAAGACCAGCCTGGATGCTGGCTTTGGTACGGTCGCGAAGGCGGCGCGCATGTGGCAGTACGGTGGGTCGGTCGGCACCAGCAGTCCCTTCTTCCACTACCTCTACAAGAGTGGATGGGGCGAGCGGGTGACCAAGAGCCTCGACACCGGTGGGGAGACGAGGGCGCCGATCGACGCCTGGGGCCTGGACGAGGCGGATCTGTGGGAGCAGCGCAAGCTTTCCAATTCCTCGATCCTGCTCAATCGCCGTTGGGTGCCGGTGAGCAGGCACGGCAACAAGATCCATTGGGTGATCGAGCATTACGAATCGATGCAGGACGGCGTGACGACAGTGCTGCTGCCGGCGCGCGTGAACTATCTGGTTGATACCGGCAAGGCAGTCCCGCCTGCACGCTGACGCGGGTCGCCTGCTGAAACACAAAGGGCCCTTCGGGCCCTTTGTTCATGGTGCCGCCGGCGGTTCGCCCGGCCCGTCACCTTCGTCCTTGTAAGCCCGCCACCCGTCGATCGCATGGCGCATCAGGCTGACCTGGCGCACGAAGCGCGGGCAGGCGGCGCAGATGGCCAGGTGCATGCGCAGGCGCAGGCGGTCGGCCCAGCCCAGCGGCTGGTCTTCGCCTTGCAGCACCAGGTGCGTCGCTTCCCTGCAGTCGATTTTCCAACTCATGCCCGGCCTCCGGCACTGCCCACGGGGGTGAACCAGCTGGCTTGCAGACAGTCTCGCAAACGCAGCCGGGCTCGGTGCAGCAGCACCCACAAGTTGGTCGACGTGATGGCCAATTCCTTACAAATCTCGTCGGTTTCCAGCTCGAGCCATTCGCGCATCATGAAGACACGGCCCTGGGTGGTCGGCAGTTTTTCGACGCAGGCGTCGAGCACGGCCAGGAACTGGCGTTGGCCGCACAGGGCTTCGGGCTGGTCGGCCCAATCCACCGGGGTTTCCCGCCAGTGGCCGGTGTCGTCGAACATCAGGGCGTCGAGGTCTTCGCCGTCTTCGCGGTCCAGCACGGTGGCCTCGCGCGCGTGGCGGCGCAGCTGATCGATCAGCTTGTGTTTCAAGATGCCGACGAGCCAGGTCTTCAGGGCCGAGCCGCCGCCAAAGCTCTGAGGCTTTTCGAGGGCGGCGAGCAAGGTGTCGGACACGGCGTCTTCGGCCCAGGCGTCGTTGCGCAGCTGACTGCGCGCATATCGCAACAACTGGGGTCGCAAGGACTCGACCTGCTGCGCAAAATCCGTCATGCGGGCGCTTTCTGAAATGGTTTGGCCGGCAGTGTAAGGAACTTGGGCTGCCGTCGACCCATGCTTGTCCCGTTCTTCAACCTCTCAAGGAGATTTTCAGACATGAGCCAACAACGCCAGATCGTCGCTTCCGCCCTCGCCACCGTGTTCGCCCTGGGCCTGGCCAGCACCAGCGTCCACGCCGAAGAAAAGGGCAAGGAGAAGTGCTACGGCATCGTCAAGGCCGGCCAGAACGACTGCTCGAACCTCAACGGCAGCCACTCGTGCGCCGGCCAGTCCAAGACGGACATGGACGCCAATGAATGGAAGTACGTGGCCAAGGGCACCTGCAAGGATCTGAAGGGTCTGTCGGTGGACGAAGCCAAGGCCAAGACCAAGAAGTAAGCCGGACGCCAACAGCCGCCAGCACCTCGACCTGCCAATGACGACCCCTCTGCATCCCATGCCGACCCCGGTGGGCATTGGCTGGCGCCAGCCGCACTACCGCGAGCTGCTGGAGCGCAGCCCCGAGCTGGACTTCATCGAGGTGCACTCGGAAAACTTCTTTGCCGATGGCGGCGCGGCGTTGGCCTTGCTCGGCGAGGCGCGTGAGCACTACCCGGTGAGCCTGCATGGCGTGGGCCTGGCGCTGGGCTCGGCCGCGGGGCTGGACCCGTGGCATCTGGACCAATTGGCTGCGTTGGTCGAGCGCATGCAGCCGGTGCGGGTATCCGACCACGCGAGCTTTGCCCGCGTGGCCATGCCCGGCGGCGCTGCGGTGCTGCATGGCAGCGACCTGCTGCCGATCGCCTTCACCGATACCTCGCTCGACCTGATGGTGACCCATGTGCAGCAGGTGCAAGAGCGCCTGAAGCGCCCCTTGCTGGTCGAAAACATCTCGGCCTACCTGCGCTGGGAAGACGACCACCTGGCCGAGCCCGAATTTTTCAATGCGCTGGCGCGGCGCAGCGGTTGTGGCCTGCTGCTGGACGTGAACAATCTCGTCGTCAACAGCTTGAACCGCGGCGCGGCCGACCCGGTGGCCGATGCCTGCGCCTGGGTCGACGCGCTCGTGCCCGACATCGTCGGCGAGATCCACCTGGCCGGCTACAACGACGACGGCCCGCTGGTGATCGACGACCATGGTTCGACCGTGCATGCGCCGGTCTGGCAGGTGTATCGCCACACGATGCAGCGGCTGGGCCCGCGCCCGACCCTGATCGAGTGGGACACGAACCTGCCGTCGCTCGATGTCTTGCTCGGCGAGGCGCGGCGCGCGCAGAGGTGGGCGGCATGAGCGCTGCCGCCGAACAGGCGCGCCAGCGCGCGCTGCTGGACGCCATCCGTGCCGTCTCGGCTTCGGGCCTGCCGGTCGCCGCCGTGGCCTTGCCGGGGCGCGCCGGCGCACGGCCGGCCGACCGCCTGGCTGGCCTGCAAGCCTACCGCGCAAACGCCCAGGCCATTGCGGAGCGGGCCTTGTCCGCCGCCTGCCCGGTGGTGGCGCGCCTGGTGGGCGAAGAGGCGATGGCGGCCTTGGCGCGCGACCTGTGGCGAGACCATCCGCCCGTCCGGGGTGACCTGGCCTGGTTCGGCGCCGAGCTGGCCGATCAGCTGGCGTCAACGGCCGAGTTGGCCGATGTGCCGTACCTGGCCGACGTGGCGCGGTTGGAGTGGGCGGTGCACCGTGCCCACGTGGCGGCCGATCCGCCAGACAGTGCCCCCGATCTGCAGCCGCTGGCCAGCGAAGACCCCGATGCGCTGTGCGTGCGCTTCGTCGACGGCAGCGCGTGCGCGGCGTCGGCTTGGCCGGTGTACACGATCTGGTGCGCGCACCAGGTGCCGGCCGATGCAGCGCCCGACCTCGGGCCCGCGCGCCAGGCGCTGGCGGCCGGGCAGGGCGAAGCCGCCTGGGTCTGGCGGCGTGGCCACCGGGTCGAGGTGGCCGCATTGACGCCGGCCGAGTGTGCGTTCAACCAAGACCTGCTGGCCGGCCAGGCGCTCGGCCCAGCCCTGGCGAGCGTGTCGGCCCGCCACCCTGAATTCAGCTTCGAGCATTGGCTGCTGCGCGCGTTGCGCGATGGCTGGCTGGCCGGGCTGCAACCCCTGATCCCCAAAACCTGAAGGAGATACCCGATGTTGACTGCGCCCCCTGTGCTGGCGCGCGCCTGGCTGCGCGTGATCGGCTGGCTCGAAGCCCTGCAACCCTTGGCGTTATTGGCGGCGCGCCTGTACGTGGCCAAGGCTTTTTTCTGGTCCGGCCTGACGAAGATCCGCGACTGGGACACGACATTGGCGTTGTTTGCCGATGAGTACCACGTGCCCGTGCTGCCGCCCGAAGTGGCCGCGGTCGCCGGCACCACCGGCGAGCTCGTCTTGCCGGTGCTGGTGGCCGTTGGCCTGGCCGGGCGCTTCGGCGCGATGGGTTTGTTCGTGCTGAACATCGTCGCCGTGCTGAGCCTGCAAGAAGTGGCCGACGCTGCACTGCAGCAGCACATCTTCTGGGGCAGCTTGCTGACCGGGCTGATCCTGTGGGGGCCGGGCAAGTGGTCGGCCGACGCGGTGGTCGCGCCTAGGTTCTTGGGCGCGGCGAGAAGGTGATCACCATCGGGGACGGCACGCGGCCGTTCTCGTCGCGCGGCAGCACGCCGGTCTTCTCGACCGCGCGCAGCACCGCGTCGTCCCATTCCTTCACACCGCTCGACTTGGTGATCTCCCACTTGGTGATCGTGCCGTCGGGCATCACGGTGATCCTGACCTCGGCCTGCGGGTTGCCGGGCACCTCGAACAGCAGCTGGATGTTGGGCTGGATGCGGGCCTTGATGCGGCCGGCGTAGTTGGCGCTCGGGCCGGCATCGCGGGCCGCCGTGCCGGTGCTGGTGGGGGCACCGTTGCCGCCGAGCTGTTCGTTCATGCGGCGCAGCTGGTCCTGGCGAGCCTTCTCGCGCGCGGCGGCTGCGGCTTGCTCTTGCTTCTGCTGCGCGAGCTTGTCCTTCTCGCGTTCCTTGGCCTCGGCCTTCTCACGGTCCAGCCGCTCTTTCTCGGCGTCTTTCTGCAGCTGTTCCTTGCGCGCCTTCTCGTCGCGCTGGCGCTTCTCGCGGGCCTTCTGGTCGAGCGCCTCCTGGCGCTCTTTCTCGAGCTTTTCCTGCTTGGCCATTTCGATCGCGATCTCGGCCTCGCGCTCGGCCGCGGTTGGCTGCGGCGGCGTCACGGCCTTCGGTGGCGGTGGCGGCGCGACCTCGGGTGCCGGCTCGGGGGCTTGTGCGCGCGGCGCGGCGATCTCGGGCACCGCGGCCCACAGCTCGGCCTCGACGCCGGCCGGATCTTCGGTGTGCCATTGCACGCTGAGCGCGAGCGCGGCAATCAGGCCGGCATGGGCCAGCAATGACAGCGTGGCGCCCAGGCGCGGGTTGTCGGCGCTCGGCGGGCGCAGCGCGTCGCGCGGAATCGTCAGCGATTTCAGCGGATGACGGGGGTCGAACGACGAGGTCGCGCTCATGCGAGGCTCAGCCGGCGCAAAGCCGCTTCAGGGGGCCGCGGCACGGTGACGACGCGTGGGCCGGCATCGCTCAGGCCCCTTGCTTGACCGACAGGCCCACACGTTGTACGCCGGCGCGCTGCAGCATGTCCATCACTTTGACCACGCTCTCGTACTTCACCTGCCGGTCGGCCGAGATGACCACCGGCACGTCGGCCTGGCCCTTCTGCGCTTCGCGCACGCGCGACACCAGCTGCGTCAGCGCCACGGCCGTGGGGTCGCCCTTGTCGACCTTGAGCTTGAGCTTCTCGTCCAGCCCGACCACGATCTCGATCACGCTTTGCGGCCGCTGCTTGGCGCGGCCGACGCTGGGCAGGTCGACCACGCCGGTGGTGATCAAGGGTGCACTGACCATGAAGATGATCAGCAGCACCAGCATCACGTCGATGAACGGCACCATGTTGATCTCGTTCATCGTGCGGCGCCGGCGTGCCACCGGGCCGCCACGGGCCATGACTCCTGCCATTGCTGCGGCTCCTCGCGCTTCAGCGCGTCGACGGCGCCGCGGTGGGCGTGCCGACGTTGCGCTGCAGGATGTTCGAGAACTCTTCGGTGAAGCTCTCGAGCTGGATCGCGATGCGGTCGATGTCGCGTGCGAAGCGGTTGTAGCCAATCACCGCGGGGATCGCGGCGAACAGGCCGATGGCGGTGGCCACCAGCGATTCGGCAATGCCCGGGGCCACCGTGGCCAGCGTCACCTGCTGCAGGTTCGACAGGCCGACGAAGGCGTGCATGATCCCCCACACAGTGCCGAACAGGCCGACATACGGGCTGACCGAACCGACGGTGCCGAGGAAGCCCAGGTTGCCTTCGATCGAATCCAGTTCGCGGTGCAGGCTGGCACGCATGGCGCGGCGGGCGCCGTCGAGCTGGGCGCCGGTGTCCAGCCGCCGCTCACGCAGCTTGAGGAACTCGCGCATGCCACTGGCGAACAGGCGCTCCATCGGCGCGGTGTCCGCGCTGTTGCTGGCGCTCTGGTACAGGTCGTTCAGGTTCTTGCCCGACCAGAACTCTTGCTCGAACTGGTCGTTGCGGCTGCGCACCCGGGCCAGGCCGACGAGTTTGGCGAAGATCACCGACCAGCTGGCCAGCGACACCAGCAGCAGGCCGGCGATCACCAGCTGAACCACCCAGCTGGCGCCCATGACGAGGGAGATGATGGAAAGGTCCTGGTTCATGGGGTGAGGGTGTCGAGAATGTCGGTCGGAATGCGGCAGGGGCGGAAGGTTCCTCGGTCGACGCAGGCGATGCTGATCTCGCCCTCGCACAACAGCTGGTCGCCGCACAAGGCTTGCTGGGCCACGACCATGCGGGCGCGGCCGATCTGGGCCGGGTCCACCGTGATGGTCAGCAGGTCATCGAGCCGCGCCGGGCGCAGGTAGCGCAGGCGCGCGTCGGTGACGACGAACATCGTGCCGCTCGTCTCCACCATGGCCTGCTGGCCGTGGCCGGCGCTGCGCAGCCATTCGGTGCGCGCACGCTCGAAGAACTTCAGGTAGTTGGCGTAGAAGACGACGCCGCCGGCGTCGGTGTCTTCCCAGTAGACGCGCAGCGGGAGAGAAAAGCGCACGGCGCGAGGCAGGCTCATGACAACAAGCCGGCGATGATACGCGACGGCCTGGGCCTGCCTTCAGGGGCCCGTCGCCGGGCCGGCGTCAGAACTTGGAGTGTTCGTAAACCGGGCCCCAGACGGGGTGGCCGGCCTCGGCCTTGCTCAGCGTGAAGTTGGGGTCGGCGGCCCGGGCGGCCTTGAAGGCCGAGCTGCACTCACCGGTGCGGCCGCTGGTGCAATAGATGAAGGCCAGCGTCTTGTAGGCAGACGCGCGGTCCTTGGGCGACTTCAGCTGCAGGCGCAGGGCCTCGTTCAGCGCGCGCTCAGAGTCGGTGTATTGGCCTTCGTCGTAGGCGCGCAGGCCGAGCTGCAGGTTGCGCTCGGCGCCGTCGTCGGTCTTGGGGCTGGGTGCGACACAGCCCGTCAGCAAGACCAGCAGGCTGGTCGCGGCGAGGCCTGCGAATCGATGGGAAACAGTCATTGTTCGAAACGATGCTTGATAACCACCGGTTGATCGGCAGAGACAGTGATCTGCCGCACCAGCGGCGGAAAGTCGCCGTTTCGAATTGTGATCGTGTGTGAGCCGCCGGGCAAACTGAGCCGATTCAGGGGTGGCGCCAGACCGACAAAGTTGCCGTCCACCTCGACCTGGCCCCAGGGGCTGACCGCCAGTTGAACGGTGCCGGGGGGCGGGGGAACGACGGGTTCGGGCTCGACTGCCACGGGCGCCACGGTCGGGCGTGCGGGCTTGCGGTCTTTTGCTGCAGCGGTGGGTTTGGGTTTGGCGGCTTCTTCGACCGGCGCTGCCGCCGGGGGCGGCGCTTCGGCAGGGGGCGGCTCGGCGACGATGGTGGCGGATGCGGCCTGCTCGGGCGCGGGGGCCGGGCTGGGCACTGACGCGGGGGCAGCCACCGCAGGCACCTCTTCGGCCACGGGGGTCGGGTCGCTGGCCCAGGGCAGCCAGGATTGCAGCGCCGCGGCGACGGCCGCGGTCCCGGCGCCGAAGGCCACCAGCGTCAGGCGGCGGCGGCGCACGCTGTCGGGGCTTTCAACCAGCGCGCGGGCTTCTGGTTGCTCCAGCCAGTGGCGCAGCTCCATCGACAGGTGGCGCGCCGAGGGGTAACGGTCGTTCGGGTTGCGCGCCATCGCGCGGGCAACGATGGCCGACAGGGAGGCCGGCACCTTGGAATTGACCTGGCGCGCCAACGGCGTCGGCGCGTTCAGCACGGCGTGGTTGATGTCGTCCAGCGTCTGGCCGGTGAAGGGGCGCTGCCCCGTCAGCAACTCGAACAACACGACGCCCAGCGAATAGACGTCGCAGCGGCGGTCGACGGCCTCGGCGCGCAGCTGCTCTGGCGCGAGATAGTAGGGCGAACCGGCGACCGGCCCTTCGACCGACGGCGTCTCGCGGTGGGCGACGCGGGCAATGCCGAAATCAAGCACCTTGGGCTGGCGCCGACCGACCATGAAGATGTTGGCCGGCTTGATGTCGCAGTGCACCACGCCTTTGCCGTGGGCATAGGCCAGGGCATCGGCCACACGGCGCACGATCTGCGCGGCTTCGATCGGCGTGGGCCGCCAACCCTCGTGCAGCATGTGGCGCAGGTCGCGGCCGCGCAGCGGCTCCATCGCGATGTAGATGCCCTGGTCCGAAGGGCCGGCATCGAACACCGTCACGATGTGCGGGTGCGACAGCCGGGCGGCCGCGCGCGCTTCGTTCAGGATCAGGTCGTCGAGCGCGCCGAGCGCCTGGGTCTCGATGTGCAGGCGCAGCGTCTTGACCGCCACGGCGCGGGACAACAGCGGGTCCCAGGCGGCGTAGACCGTGCCCAGGCCACCTTCACCCAACACGGCCTTCAGGGCATAACGCCCCACATGGCCGATCACCGGCCGCTTGACCGGCAAGGTCGAGGCGCCGACTTCGGGCTTCTCGCCCGTGGGGAACGCCCCGCCGCCATTCGCGCTGGGCGCTACCTCTCCCATGAGGCCGGCGGTGGCCAACAGGTCGTCGGCCACGGTGGCTTCAAAGGCGGCGGCACTCGCATCCGAAGACGGGGCTCGCCGGAACGGGTTCCAACGCATGGACGCAAGCATAGCCAAGGCGGTCAGCCTGCAACGGGGGAATTGATCGGGTTCAAGCTTGGTGGTTAACGGCTTGTCACTGAATCAGCGCCTGTTCGATGCGAGTGACGGCTTCCTGCAACAGCGGCAAGCTCGTCGCGAAGGACAGGCGCACATAACGTTCGGCAGCAGCGGGGCCGAAATCCCGCCCGGGTGTCAGCGCCACATGAGCACGCTGCATCAATTGTTCGCACAAAGCCCAACTGCTTTCGGCATGGGCACTGCAGTCGGCCCATGCGTAAAACGCCCCGTCCGGCAGCACCGGCACTGTAAGCCCGAGGGCATTCAGCGCGGGCACGACAAAATCACGCCGCGCGCGGAAAGATTCGCGCCGGCGTTCGTACTCGGCCAGCGATTCGGGCTCGAAGCAGGCCTGCGCGGCGTGCTGCGCGATGGTCGACGGGCAGATGTACAGGTTCTGCGCCAGTTTCTCGATCGGCGCGACCAGCTCTGGCGGCACCACCAGCCAGCCGAGCCGCCAGCCGGTCATCGAGAAGTACTTCGAGAAGCTGTTGACCGAGATGACGTCGTCGCCGAGCGCCAGCGCGCTGTGGCTGAAAGCGCTGTCGTAACTCAGGCCGAGGTAGATCTCGTCGACGATGCTGACACCATCGCGCTCGCGCACCGCATTGACGATGCGGGCCAGTTCGGCCGGCGCGATCGATGTGCCGGTCGGGTTGGACGGCGAGGCCAGCAGCACACCGCGCGTCGCGCTGGTCCAGTTCGCGCTGACGCCGTCGGCGCTGAGCTGGAAGCGCTCTGGCGGGCCCGACGGCACCAGCTTGGCCCGGGCCCCGGTGGCCGCCACGAAATGGCGGTTGCAGGGGTAGCACGGGTCCGGCATCAGCACCTCGTCGCCCGGCTCGAACAGTGCCAGGCAAGCCAGTTGCAGCGCGGCGGATGCACCGGCCGTGACGATGATGCGGCCAGGGTCGATGGCCAGGCCGTGGTGTTCGGCATACCAGCGCGAGATGCGCTCGCGCAGCGGCTTCAGCCCGGTGGCTTCGGTGTATTGGCTGCGGCCGGCCGCCACGGCCGCCTTGGCCGCGGCCTGCACCAGCGGCGGTGCGGTGAAGTCGGGCTCGCCGATGTTCAGGAAGATCATCGGCCGGCCGCCTTGCGCCGGGTCGCAGGCCGGCGACGACGCGAGCTCGCGCGCGGCCTTGGCGAACTCCATCACGTAGAAGGGCTCGATGTGGTCGAGCCGGGCGCTGAGCTTCATCCCGCCCTCAGCGCCGCGCCGAGCGCGCCGCGCCCACTTCGGCGGGGCGCAGCTCTGCAGCGGCCTTGTCCAGCACACCGTTCACGTATTTGTGGCCGTCGGTGCCGCCGAAGCTCTTGGCCAGCTCGACCGCTTCGTTGATGGCGACCTTGTAGGGCACGTCCACGCAGTTCTTCAACTCGTAGGCGCCGATCAACAGCACGCCGTGCTCGATGGGGGACAGCTCGTTGGTCGGCCGGTCGACGTGCTTCGACAGCACGGCGTCCAGCGTGGCCGCATCGCGGATGCAGCCGTGCAGCAGCGCGTCGAAATGCACCGCGTCGCATTTGTCGAAGCCGTCTTGCTCGCGCATGTGAGCCTCGATGACACCGGCGTCGCTGCCGGCGATCAGCCATTCGTACAGGCCTTGCAGCGCGACCTCG
The DNA here is from genome assembly GCF_041914305.1 of Ideonella sp. NCBI lineage: Bacteria > Pseudomonadati > Pseudomonadota > Betaproteobacteria > Burkholderiales > Sphaerotilaceae > Ideonella > Ideonella sp. The sequence goes on along the minus strand of NZ_JAYSDQ010000002.1, from coordinate 364,687 downwards.
CGTGATCGGCGGCGGGCGGACTTGGGGGCGACGCGCTTCTTGGGCGCGCTCGATTCAGGGGTGTTCACAACAACTCGTCCAGCAGGTTGGCCATTTCAACGGCAACGCGGGCGGCGTCGCGGCCCTTGTCGGCAGCGCGGGCCCAGGCCTGCTCTTCGTTCTCGACCGTGAGGATGGCGTTGGCCACCGGGATCTGGTGGTCCAGCGCCACGCGCGAGACGCCGGCGCCGCTTTCGTTGGCCACCAATTCGAAATGGTAGGTTTCGCCGCGGATGATGCAGCCCAGTGCGATCAGCGCGTCGAAGTCTTCGCTGTCGGCCATCGCCTTCAGCGCGACCGGCACCTCGAGCGCGCCGGGCACGGTGACCTGCACGATGTGCTTGTCGGCCACGCCCAGCGCGGCGAGCTCGGCCAGGCAGGCATCGGCCAGCGCGCGGGTGATCGTGTCGTTGAAGCGGGCCCGCACGATGCCAATGGACAGCCCGTCGCCGTCGAGCGGCGCGCTTTGGCCCTGGTCAGCACCTTGCATGGGAGTTTCCTTGTTTGAAGAAAGAGGTGAGGGCGCTCATTCGGCCGCCATGAAACCAGTGACCTCGAGGCCGTAGCCGGTCATGCTGGGCATGCGGCGCGGGCTGCCGAGCAGGCGCATGCGGGTGATGCCGAGCTCGCGCAGGATCTGGGCACCCACGCCGTAGGTGCGCAGGTCCATCATCGACGGGGCGGTGGCCGCGGCTTCGGCGTGGGGCAGCAAGCCGGCGACCAGGCGGTCGGCCTCGGCGGCGCCGCAGTTCAGCAGCACCGCCACGCCGCGTTCGCTGGCCTGCAGCTTGGCCAAGGCCTTGGGCAGCGGCCACGAGTGGCCGCAGGTGCCGGTGTCCAGCAGGTCGAGCACCGACAGCGGCTCGTGCACACGCACCAGCACCTCGTCGTCGGCCGTCCATTGGCCCTTCACCAATGCCAGGTGCACGCCGCCGGACCGGTCACGGAAGACCTGGGCGTTGAAGCTGCCCTGGGCGGTTTGCAAGGGCCGTTCACCGGCGCGGGTGACGAGGGTTTCGTTGCGGCTGCGGTAGTGGATCAGGTCGGCGATCGTGCCGATCTTCAGGCCGTGTTCGCGAGCGAAGACCTCCAGGTCCGGCAAGCGGGCCATGGTGCCGTCGTCGTTCATGATTTCGCAGATCACCGCGGTGGGCGACAGGCCCGCCATCGCCGCCATGTCGCAACCGGCTTCGGTGTGGCCCGCTCGCATCAGCACCCCACCGTCTTGCGCCTGCAGCGGGAAGATGTGGCCGGGCTGCACCAGGTCGGACGCCTTGGCGTCGCGGGCGACGGCGGCCTGCACGGTGCGCGCACGGTCGGCCGCCGAGATGCCGGTGGTCACGCCGGTGGCGGCTTCGATCGACACGGTGAAGGCGGTGCCGTGCACGGTGCCGTTGCGGCTGGCCATGGGCGTCAGGTGCAGACGCTCGCAGCGCTCACGCGTCAGCGTCAGGCAGATCAGCCCGCGGCCATGCTTGGCCATGAAGTTGATGGCCTCGGGGCTGACGTGGTCGGCGGCCAGAACCAGGTCGCCCTCGTTTTCGCGGTCTTCCTCGTCGACGAGGATCACCATGCGGCCGGCCGCCAGCTCGGCGACCAGCTCGGGAATGGGAGAAATGGGCATCCGGCCATTGTAGGCGGCGGGGTCTGCGCCGCGCAGTGGCGCGGGGCTCAAACCAACGGTGGGCTTGGCGCTTGAGCGGCCTGCCGCAACAGCAGGCGCAGGTCGCTGCCCACCCGGTCGACCCGGTGGTAGGCGAAGCGCTGCAGTTCGTTCAAAGAATCCAGTGCCGGCAGCGCGGCCATGCCCCGGCCCGGGCCGATCAACAGCGGGGCTTGGTACACCAGCAACTCGTCGACCCAGCCGGCCTGCAGCAAGGCGGCATTCAAGCGGGCGCCGGCTTCGACGTGAATCTCGTTCAGCTCACGGCGCGCCAGTTCACCCAGCAGCGCTGCCAGGTCGACCCGGCCGTCCGGACCAGGGCAGTTGATGACCTCGGCGCCACGGGCTTGAAGGCCTTGCGATCGCTGAGCGTCTGACCCGGCCGTCACGAACAGGGTGGGCGCCGAAGCGTCGAACAGGCGGGCGTCGGCGGGGGTCGCGAGCTTCGAATCCAGCACGATTCGTAGCGGCTGGCGGGCGATGGCATGGCCCCGAACATCCAGCCTCGGGTTGTCGGCCAATACGGTGCCGGAGCCGGTCAACAACGCCGCGGCGCGCTTGCGCCAGGCATGGCCGTCGTGGCGGGCGGCTTCGCCGGTGATCCATTGGCTGACGCCGTTGTCCAGCGCCGTGCGGCCATCCAGCGACGCGGCGATCTTCATCCGCACCCAAGGGCGGCCACGTTGCATGCGCGAGAAGAAGCCGATGTTCAGCTCGCGAGAGGCGGTCGCCGCCGCGTCGTCCGCGAAATCAACCTGGATTCCGGCGGCTTGAAGTCGGGCAACGCCACGGCCACTCACCGCCGGGTTCGGGTCGCCCAGAGCGACGACCACCCGGGCTACCTTGGCCGCGACCAGCGCGTCACAACAAGGGGGGGTGCGGCCATGGTGAGAACAAGGCTCCAGCGTGACGTAGGCGGTCGCACCTTCGGGTGAATGGCCTTTGGCCCGCGCGTCCTGCAAGGCCATCACCTCGGCATGGGCCGAGCCGGCGGCCTGCGTATGGCCCTCGCCGATCCACTGGCCGCCGGGCGCGACCAGAACGCAGCCGACCCGCGGGTTGGGCTCGGTCAGCCCGACGGCGGCTTCGGCCAGCGCCAAGGCATGCTGCATCGGCAGGGGATTCGACTGGAAGGCGATCGCGACAGGCATGGCCAGGCGAGTTTACGGGTGCTGCGGTATCCCCCCGAAAGAGGGTGTCCTCATCAGGTTGTGGAGCCCTTCAGGGGGAGAGACGAAGGTGCCGGCGGCACGAAAAATTCACGGCGGGAGTTCACAAACAGGAGGGAATACACATGAATCGATCGACGATCCGCAAGCGCCAGATGGGCTTTACCCTGGCCGAGCTGTGCGCCGCAATGGCAGTTTCTGGCGCGCTCGCTGCGGTGGGTATGCCTACCATGGCGTCGTTCAACGGCAAGGCGGTGGTGAGCGCGCAGTCCGAGGGGCTGATGTCCGCGCTGCGGCTGGCTCGCAACGAGGCCGTGAGCCGCGGGGAGCAGGTCAGCGTATGCGCTATGGACCCGGCCAGCGCCGAGTCTGGCGCACCGAAGTGCCTGGCCCGCGGTAAGAACTGGAGTGCGGGCTGGATTGTCTTCATCGATCGCGACGATCGAGGGGATATGGACGACGCCGACCGCGTCGTGTTCGTGCAGCAGGCGCCAGCGCGGGCTGGCGTCGTGGGTACCGGGCGCTTCGTCACCTATCGGCCGACAGGCGTCCTCCTGTCCGCCATGGCGCACTTCCGTGTGCTGGGCCCAGGGCAGCCACTGTTGGACCAGGACATGCCGGGTGCCTCATTGATTTGCCTGAACAAGACGGGGCGGCCCCGCATCGCAAGCAAGCCGCACTGCGACTGAAGAATTTGCCGATCGGCGTCAGTCGAGGCTGCCGCTGATCGGCCGGCGGTCGCCGTTCGTCAGGTGGCCAGCGCGGGTGCCTTCGTGCTGCGCAATCATGAGTGCATGGATAGCCTCCCGCTCATTCCCTCGCCGCGCGGCCGATCATTGCACCGGACGCGTGGGTTCACGCTGGTCGAACTGATGGTGACCCTCGCGATCGCCGCCATTCTGGTCGCGCTTGCCGTGCCATCCATGACCAGTTTCCTCGCCGAGCAGGCGGCTGCCGGCAACGCCGACGAGTTGGCCGCAGCGTTTCGCTTTGCCCGCTCGGAGGCCATCAAACGCTCGGCCAGCATCACGGTTTGCGCAAGCAGCGACGGGCAGGCGTGTGGCCAGGATTGGAAGGCCGGCTGGATTGTGACGACCTCCTCGGGCACGGTGCTGCGCGTTCAGAACGGGCTGGCCGCGATGAGCAGTCTGACGGGGGGGGTTGACACAGCGACTTTTACCTCCACGGGCCTTGTGACCGGTCTTACGGACGGTAGTAGTTCCTTCACATTTGTGCCCACCGGTGGGGACACCAGTTTGCAGCGCGTTGTCCAGCTGGATGTCCAAGGCAAGGTCAAGGTAACCAAGGGGGTCGAGTGATGAAGCGCAGTCTGCGGCAGCGCCCGAAGGGTGTGGCGCTCGTCGAGGTGCTGGTGGCCATGCTGGTGGTGTCGGTCGGCGTGCTCGCCATGGCCGGTCTGCTGGCGACGGCTTCGCGCTACGGCAAGACAAGCGAGTTTCGTGCGGTGGCCACCTTGCTGGCGACCGACATGGCGGACCGGATTCGGGCGAACAAGGACGCACTCAGGAGCAACGTGCCAACGCCTGGCAGTGTCACCGCCTACAACGTGACCGGTGACTACAGCAGTTGGGAGACTGAGCCCGGCGATCCGCAAGCCTGCGCAAACGTGAACGAATGTACCGCGGCGGAACTCGCTGCGCGCGACATCGCCGAATGGTCGCGATCGGTCTTTTCCAGCCTGCCGGGTGGCGCCGGCTATGTGTCGGTGGCTCAGGTCGGTGATGCGGGCGCGGCGCGGGAGAATTTCGCTGCCGATATCTGGATCGCATGGCTGGATCCGGATGCCGATTCTGGGCTTCCTGCGGCCGACAAGGAATGCCCTCCGGACTTTGAAGTCACTGGCAGTCCTCAGCCGCGCTGCGCATTCTTCCGCGTGGGATTGTGAACATGACAACGCTTCATCAACCTTCCCGCGCGCTGCAATCAGGCTTTTCGCTCGTTGAACTGCTGATCGCCATGGTCATTGGCCTGGTGATCATCGGCGCCATGTTCTCGGCCTACCTGGGCTCGGGTCTGTCCAGCCGCAACACCCGGGCCATGACCCAGATCACCGAAGACGCCAGCATCGCGTTGAGTGTGATGCGCTCGGCGATTGCGTCCACCAGCTACATCGTGCCCACGGGTTCCGACGTTGACGGATTCGTCAATGCGGCGGGCGACAACGGTCGCAGAGTGACGCTACGGGGCTGCAGTGCGCCGTTTGCCGATCCTGACCAGACCATGGGCGGCTTGACCTGTGGGACCGATGCGACCCAGCCCGACGCCATTGCGGTGACCTACCAGGCCGACGCGCAGAACAGCGCCGTGAACTCCGCCGGCAATCCCCTGGACTGCATTGGCAACGAGGTGCCGGACCCGGGCAGCGGCGTCCGAATGGCCTACCAGCGTTTCTTCGTCAGCAATGGAGCACTGGAGTGTCAAGGCCCGGGCAGCGCCGACCCGCAGGCGCTGGTGGACAACGTGATCGATCTTCGGGTGACCTACGGCGTCGGCGGTGATCCGAGCGATCCATTCAAGAGGTACCGCGTGGTGCGTTATATGGATGCCGCGGGTATCTGGACCGAGGACGCATTAGGCAACTTGTTTGACCAGGTGTTGTCGGTGCGCGTCTGTGTCACCGTAGCCAGCGCCGCCGACGTGCTGGACGCGGTGACGCAATACGTCGATTGCGAAGGCAATCTGGTCAACCCGCCTGGTGGCGACACTGACCGGCGCATGTTCCGCTCCTATAACACCACCGTCGTTCTGAACAACCGACTGGAGGGGCACCTGTGAACCACATTGCTTCACCTCGAGATCATCGCCGTCGCCACATCAAGCCTGCAGTAGGCCAGCGCGGCGTTGCGTTGCTGGTCGCACTTGTCATGCTGGTCATCATTGGTCTGGCCTCGGTTTCCGTCATGCGCGGCGCGCTCAGCTCCGATCTGGTCGCCAACAACACACGGGTGCAGTCGCTGGCCAGCCAGGCCGCTCAGATTGGCCTGGCCTATTGCGAGCGCCTGCTCGACGACAGCACGCCGTCCGATGGTTCGAACATGGCGAAGTTGCATAAGACGGAAGCGCGGGAGCCGTCGTTCTTCAACGACCTGCGCAACTGGAGGTCTGCCAATATCGAAACCGTGCCGACTACGTGGATGGAGTCCCGCGACAGCAGTTTCATTCCGGAGACCCGCCCAGAGTGCATGGTGGAGCAGTTGCAAGACACGGCCTCGAACGAAAAGGACTTTGTCGTGACCGCCCGCGGCTTCAGTCCTGACTACTCGGCCGACGAAAACGGCAATCCGCAATCTGGCTCGGCGGTGTGGCTTCAGTCGCGCGTGCTGTACCACTAAGTCGCTGCCACCTTCGCCCCTTCTTCGAATGCCCTTGACCCCCTGCGAGGTCCATATGTCGTTCTCTATCCGTTCCTTCCACCTTCATGCGGCGGCCACTTGGCTGGCATTGGCCCTGGCAGGCGCTGGCGCTGTCGCTGTGGAGCCGGCGCAGATTCCGCTGACCAGCCGAGTTTCGATACCCCCGCCGCCGAACTTCATGGTCACGATCGATGACTCGGGTTCGATGCTGGCCGATTTCATGCCCGAGGACGATTTCACTCTCAATGGATTCAAGGTCAATCTGTCCATCGGTGTCCGGGGTGGCACTGGCTATATCGGCGGCTACCCCAATGATGTGCGCAAGTCCAATGCACGTCTCTACGACGGTGTGGTCGTGGGGCTGGCGGGCGATGCCACCAATGTCTATCAGCGGCAGTACCGCTCCCCAGATGTCAACCGCATCTACTACAACCCCGACATACGCTACTACCCCTGGGTTGCACCCGGCGGTGGGCTATTGCCGGACAGCCCACCTGCGAATGCGGCAATTGATCCCACGTCGCCGACCGTAACTCGCAACCTGACGGCGCGATGGAAAAACATTGACGCTTCATGGTGCACCGCTGCGAACACATGCGTATGGGAAACGCGCAACTTCGACCCGGGCCTCTACTATCGCCTGAAGGACAAGGCGGACCCGACCCAGGCGTCCAGCTACGTTCCCTATAACATCAATGACGCCAACAAGTATGCGCCGGCCACACCCGGAGCTGGTCGTACAGAATGCGTCGACACCGACAAGAAGCCAATTAGGTGTACGCAAGAGCAAGAGCGGCAGAATTTTGCCAATTGGTTCACCTACCACCGTATGCGGGAGACCTTGACCAAGGCGGCCGTCTCGAAATCGCTGAGCCAATATGTCGACAAGCTGCGCGTGGGCTGGGCGCATATCAATAAGACCACGGAATACTCCGTTGACGGCGGCAAGATGGTTTCTCGCGTTGAGACTGAAGCCAAGGGCGGGCCGATGCGACCCTTCAGTGCGGCGCGGATGAAGACAGTGCTGACGGGTATTCAGGCCGTCAGGTCGAGCGGCAGCACGCCCTTGCGATATGCACTAGACGCCATTGGCAGCTACTTCGACCGCCCTACCAAAAACATCGACGACCAAAAGGGTAATCCCTGGTTGGAGGATCCTGCGAATCCGGACTCCAGAAAGCTCTCTTGTCGCCGCTCGGTCAGTCTGTTGATGACGGACGGTTACTATAACGACAATGACTACAAATCGGCTGGTGACGCCGACGGCTCGTCGGGCCCCCCGTATGTGGACGCCCAAAACCCGAACGGCAATCCGCCGCCCAATCAGTACGAGGCAATCCGCCCCTTCATCGATGAACCCGATGCCGTGTCCAACACGTTGGCGGATGTGGCAACACAGTACTTCAAGAAGGACCTCGACCCGAACATCCAAAACAAGGTGCGGACGCGTACCGACGACATTGCCTACTGGCAGCACCTGACGCAGTTTATGGTGGGCTTGGGCGTCCGCGGGACATTGGATTCATCGACCCCCGACGCCAAGAAGGTCACCATCGACAAGATCAGAGCCGGCGATCTTCACTGGCCTGTGCCGAGTCAAACCAATGCGCCGACACTGATCGACGACATGTGGCATGCCGCCTTCAACACGGGAGGGGACTTCTATTCGGTCGCCAACGGTGACGAATTGACGAAGGCATTTGCAAGCGCCATTGAGGGGGCTTTGAGCGTGGAGGCCAAAGAGGCGGGGGTGGCTACCGCAGCGCCCTTTACTACGGCGGACAACGTCAAGTACGTGCCCAAGTACCAATCGGTGAAGTGGTACGGCGACTTGGAGGCCTATGAGTTGACGGATACCGGCGATCAGGAAAGCCTGAAATGGAAGGCCAGCGACAAGGTTCCGGCGCCGTCTGATCGCAACCTTTTCACTTGGGACGTGTCATCGCCCCTCCCGTTCACCTGGGGCGGGATGGGCTCGGCGAATCAAGCGCTGGTGGGTAGTGCAGAGTTGACCGACTTCATCCGTGGCGACCATAGCCAGGAAGGAGAGGGAAAGTTGTTTCGCGATCGTTCGGGCAAAGTGCTGGCCGATTTCGTGAATTCGCCGCCGGTGCTGGTGGGCAACTATCTCGACATGGGCTATGCGGCGTTCGATCCGACCTACACGGACTATCTGTCCAGCAAGAGCAACAATCGCGCGGAACCGCTGATCGTGCTCGGTGGCAATGGTGGCATGGTTCACTTCTTTCGAGGTAGCGATGGCACCGAGGTGTTCGGGTACCTGCCCAAGACGGGCTTGGCAAATCTGAAGCTGATTGCCAGCAAAGACTACGGTACCAACGACAGCTTCCATCGCTTTTTCGTGGACGGCCCGATGACCGAAGCCGATGCCAAGATCGGTGGCCAGTGGACCAACATGGTGCTGGGTGCGATGGGCGCAGGTGGCAAGGGCTTCTTTGCACTGCGGGTTCCCACAGCGTATGGGGGCCTGACGGCGTCAGACTTCGGTGCCGACACGGTGATGTGGGACAAATCCGGCGTCGACGACGAGGACATCGGCTACATGTTTGCCGACTTCGCCACAGGCAAGGTAAAGGGTGGCGGCTGGAAGGCCTTCATCGGTAACGGTGTGTACAGCACCAGTGGTGACGCCGTGTTGTTGGTGGTCGATCTGGCTGATGGCACGGTCGAGCGCATCAAGGTGGACGATGGGGGCGATACCGGACTGATGGGCGTTTCGTTGATCCGTGACGTTACGAGCAATGAGGTCGTCGGCGCCTACGCCGGAGACTTGAAGGGTAACCTGTGGCGCTTCGACGTCGTGGACGGGGTGGTGAAGGTGGGCTTTGGCGGCAACCCGCTGTTCGTTGCGACCGACCCCAGCCCCGGCCAACTTCGGCAACCCATCACAGCGCCGCCGGTATTCGTCAACCACACCGAGTATGGTCGGGTCGTGTTGTTCGGTACGGGCAAGCTGATCAACAAGGTTGACTCTGATAACGTCGACGTGCAGACCTACTACGGCGTGTGGGACAAGACGCCTATCGGTGCCTCTTCCGACTCGAAGAGCCCGTTTGCCGACGACAAGCCCAATCGAAGCGCCCTGCAGCAGCAACAGATCGACACCACGCCGGTTGAGGACAAAGGCGGCACCTTTTTCAATGTCGTCTCCAAGGAGGTGGATTGGGTGACCCAGAAGGGCTGGTACATCGACCTGCCATGGAGTCGTCAGCGGGTGATCTACCCGTCGATTGTGCTGGCGGGCGAGTATGTGTACTTCAGTACGATCGTGCCGGCTGCACCTGCATCGCAGTGCGACGCTTCCAGCGGTGAGGGCTACAACTTCCTGCTGCATGGTTCTGATGGTGGGGTTACCACCGAACCGCTGTTTGACACGAATGGCGACGGCAAGATCAACGGCGATGACAAGATCGTGCAAGGCGTGAAGACACCCGCCGACGGACGAGACACCATCATCAAGGAAGACGACAAGAATGAGCCCGACCCGCCGTGCGTGGATGGCTGGCGCACCTACTACCGGATCGACACCACTGGTCAGGCTCAGAAGGTACGGGTGCCTTGCTCGGCGATCTCGACCGGCCCGAAGGATCGCGTCTGGAAGCAGATCGTCAATCCGCCCACGGGTGGCTGACACCATGATCCACGAATTGAAGAGCGAGGCTCACGTTATGACCTTGGCTTACGCATCAACCCACGATCGTCGCCGCGGGCGGGAGGCGGGTTTCACCCTCATCGAGGTGATGATCGTGGTGGCCATCATCGGCATCCTGGCTGCGATTGCCTACCCGTCCTACACGAAGCAGGTGCAGCGCGGCAAACGCAGTGATGCGGCGACCGTCCTGCAGGAGGCGGCGCAGTTTATGCAGCGCTACTACAACGCTAACAACACGTTCGGTGCCTCGGATACGGTGGCACAGAGCGCACTCCATGGAGCCGGGCTGGACCAAGCGCCCAAGAATGCCGATACGGCCAGCTACGCGATCAGAATCGAAGTCACCGACTCAGGGCGTGGCTACAAATTGACCGCTACGCCTGCACGTACAGACAGCGACTGCGGCAACCTCACGTTGACCCACAGGGGCGAAAAGGGTGTTTCCGCAGGTACCGTCCCTGAATGCTGGAAGTGACCAACTGCAGGCCGTCCTGTCGATGAACAAACGGCTGCCAAGGGCAGCCGTTTTCTATTCAGATTTCCTTGATCAACCTGCTGAACTCATCCACATCCTCAAAGCTCCGATAGACCGAAGCAAAGCGGACGTAGGCGACCTTGTCCAGGCGCTTGAGCTCTCGCATGACCAACTCGCCGATGCGGGTGGATGGCACTTCGCGCAATCCGCTGGCGAGGAGCTTGTCCTGGATGCGTTCGATGGCCGCATCGACCTGCTCAATGCTGACCTGGCGCTTGCGCAGCGCCAGGGTCATGGAGGCGCGCAGCTTGGCCGGGTCGAACTCGACCCGGGCGCCGCTGCGCTTGACGATCGCCGGGAGGGCGATTTCGGCGCGTTCGTAGGTGGTGAAGCGCTTGTCGCACTTGGTGCACTTGCGCCGCCGCCGTACCACATCGCCTTCATCGGATTCCCGGGTCTCGACGACCTGGGTTTCGACGTGGGAGCAGTAGGGGCAGCGCATGGCAGCAGTGCTGGGGCGGTGACGCTAGGCTTGACCGTGCGCAGCCGTGATCAACGGTAGACCGGGAAGTCGCGCGTCAGCGCGGCGACCTTCTCGCGCACGCGAGCGATGTTCGCTTCGTCGTGCGGGTTGTCCAGCACGTCGGCGATCAGGTTAGCGGTGGCGCGCGCTTGCTCTTCCTTGAAGCCGCGCGTGGTCATCGCCGGGCTGCCCAGGCGGATGCCGCTGGTCACCATCGGCTTCTGCGGGTCGTTCGGGATGCCGTTCTTGTTGCAGGTCATGTGCGCGGCACCCAGGATGGCCTCGGCTTCCTTGCCGGTCAGGTTCTTTGGGCGCAGGTCAACCAGCATCACGTGGCTTTCGGTGCGACCACTGACGATGCGCAGGCCTCGCTCGGTCAGAGTGTCGGCCAGCACCTCGGCGTTGGCCAGCACTTGCTGCTGATAGACCTTGAAGTCGGGGCCGAGGGCCTCCTTGAAAGCCACCGCCTTGCCGGCGATCACGTGCATCAACGGGCCACCCTGGATGCCCGGGAAGATGGCGCTGTTGATCTTCTTGGCGATCGCCTCATCGTTCATCAGCACGATGCCACCACGCGGGCCGCGCAGGCTCTTGTGGGTGGTCGAGGTCACCACGTCGGCGTGCGGTACCGGGTTCGGGTAGACGCCGGCGGCGATCAGGCCCGCGTAGTGGGCCATGTCGACCATGAAATAGGCGCCGATGGCCTTGGCCACCTTGGCGAAGCGCTCGAAGTCGATGCGCAGGCTGTAGGCCGAGGCGCCGGCGATGATCAGCTTCGGCTTGTGCTCGTGGGCCAGGCGCTCCATCGCGTCGTAGTCGATGGCCTCGTTGGCGTCCAGGCCGTAGCTGACGACGTTGAACCACTTGCCGCTCATGTTGAGCGCCATGCCGTGGGTCAGGTGGCCGCCTTCGGCCAGGCTCATGCCCATGATCGTGTCGCCGGGCTGCAGCAGGCCGAAGAAGACGGCCTGGTTGGCTTGTGAGCCCGAGTTGGCCTGCACGTTGGCGAACTGGGCGCCGTAGAGCTGCTTCAGGCGATCGATGGCCAGTTGCTCGACGACGTCGACATACTCGCAGCCGCCGTAGTAGCGCTTGTCGGGGTAGCCCTCGGCGTATTTGTTGGTCAGCTGCGAACCTTGCGCGGCCATCACGGCCGGCGAGGTGTAGTTTTCCGAGGCGATGAGCTCGATGTGCTCTTCTTGCCGGCGGTTCTCGGCCTGGATGGCGGCCCAAATATCGGGGTCGACGTTGGCGATCGTCGATTGCGAGCGGTCGAACATGGGAGGCTTCCTTCAAGTCGGGGCGGTTGCACCTGCGCAGGCTGTTTCGGTATGACGAAACAAACCAGAGGCTGCCCAGGCGAACGGCTGTTCAAGGCGGCAGTGTGCCGCCCCGCGCTTCCCGGTGGTGATCCACCTCGTGGGGACCACCAGAGCCGAGGGTTCGGTCGGCGGCGCCACTATCGCCAGTTGCGCGTCGAAGCTAGTGTATCCCGCGAAGGGGCGTGACTTGCGGCACTTGGCGAGCGTCGTGCACCATCAGCGGGCGAGCGCCACCTGCTCGTGTTCGGAAGGCTTCGTTTCCGCGGGGGGCGTTTCAGCGCGATTGGCGGCGGCTGCAGAGGCTGCCCCGGCGCTCGGTGCGGTGGCCGCCACGGCCGGCGTCAGAACGGTTGGCACCGTCACCGGCACCTGCTGGCCGGCGGCCACGCGAACCAGATGACGCTGCTCGGCCAGCACCTTTGCGGCGTAGCCTCCGTCGTCTTCCATGTTGCCGCTGCCCACATAGAACTTCAGCCCCGCTTCCAGGCTGCCGGCGCGCGCGATGCACTCCTTCAGCACCTGCACGCCCACGCGCAGGTTGGTCACGGGGTCGAACGCGGTCAGGGCGCCGCCGAAGGCTTCGTACTTCTGATTGTGAATCCGGGTCATCACCTGCATCAGGCCCTGTGCACCGACGGGGCTCTGGGCAAACGGGTTGAAGCTGGATTCGATCGCGACGATGGCCAGGATCAGTGTCGGGTCCAGGCTCGCGCGCTGGCCCACTTGCCAGGCCTCTTGCACCAGCCGGGCCACGGGCTCGGGTGCCACGCGGTAGCGGCGCGACAGCCACGTGGCCACGGCGGCCTGCTGGCGGTTCAGCCCGGCGGGGTCGGCGGCCAGGGCCTTCGCCAGCGCGGCGCTGTCGGCGTCGTCCGGCTCGGCCACATAGCCGACCAGGTCTTCGGCGCGGGCGCTGTGGCGCTGTTGCAGCCAGTCCAAGGCTTGCTGTTCGACACTGGCGCGCAGGTCGGCGCGACCGGCGGCGAACACGCTCAGTGCGACGACCAGCAGGCCGACCAAAGCGAGCATGTTGTGGCTGACTTCCAGCAGGCCGTTGCCGACGTCGCGCAGAAAGACGCTGCTCGCTCGACGGGTGGCCTGGGTCATGCGCAGCCACCACTGGGGCTCGTTCATGTCCATCCTTCCTCTCTCCACCAGGCTGGCGGCACGGCGGGCAAAGGCCCGGCCCCGTGCCGAGGGGCTGGTGATAATCGGCTGCCACCTCGCAAAGGTGCGCTGCAAGGCAGGCGCGCCGGCGGCAGGGCGGGTGTTTACCTTGACTCGCGCCCCAACGGGTGGCGCGGGTAAACCCTGGTTACGGTTGTTGCGGCGAATTTTAGGAAGCCGACAAATAACCAGTCAAGCATATGAAGTCTACGTCTAATTACTTTTCGGTATGAAATACAGGGACTTGCGAGGCTTCATGGACGGCCTGGAGGGCCTCGGCGAGCTGCGCCGCGTGGTCGATCCGGTGTCCCCTCGGCTCGAAATGACGGCCTTGTCAGACCAGGTGCTGCGGGCTGGCGGCCCAGCATTGCTGCTGCAAAACGTGCCGGGATTCAACATGCCGGCCTTGGTCAACCTGTTTGGCACGCCACGCCGGGTGGCCTTGGGAATGGGGGCCGAGGATGTCGCCGAATTGCGTGACGTCGGCCGGCTGCTGGCCGCGCTGAAAGAGCCGGAACCCCCTAATTCGTTGAGGGAGGTCGGCAAACTTTGGGACATGGCGAAGGCGGTTTGGGACATGAAACCGGCCCGCGTCAGCGCCCCGCCTTGTCAGGAAGTGGTCATCGACGGGCCGGATGTCGACCTTGGCCGCTGGCCGATCCAGTTCTGCTGGCCGGGCGATGCCGGGCCGTTGATCACCTGGGGCCTGGTCATCACCCGGGGCCCCCGCCAAGTGCGGCGGCCTCGTTTGAGGCAGAACCTGGGCATCTACCGGCAGCAGGTGATCGGGCGGCGCCAGGTCATCATGCGGTGGCTGGCCCACCGCGGCGGGGCGCTCGACTTTCGCGACTTCGCCCGCGTCAACCCGGGGCAGCCGTTTCCCATCGCGGTGGCGCTGGGGGCAGACCCGGCGACGACGCTGGGTGCCGTCACGCCGGTGCCCGACAGCTTGTCCGAGTACCAGTTCGCCGGCTTGCTGCGTGGTGGCCGCACCGAGTTGGCCGACAGCTCGGTCGGCGAGGGTGATCTGAAACTGCAGGTGCCGGCGCGGGCTGAGCTGGTGCTCGAAGGGCACATCCCGCCGGCACCCGCCGGCTACGAGGGCCACAGCGAGCTGGGCGTGCCGCTGCGCGAGGTCAACGGCTACCTGCACGCGCTCGAAGGCCCGTTCGGTGACCACACTGGCTACTACAACGAGCAGGACTGGTTCCCGGTGTTCGAGCTGAGCCGGCTCACGCACCGGCGCGATCCGATCTATCACTCCACCTACACCGGCAAGCCGCCCGACGAGCCGGCGGTGCTGGGGGTCGCGCTGAACGAGGTCTTCGTTCCGATTCTGCAGAAGCAGTTTGCCGAGATCACCGATTTCTACCTGCCGCCCGAAGGCTGCAGCTACCGTCTGGCGGTGATCTCGATCAAGAAGAGCTACCCCGGCCACGCTAAGCGCTTGATGTTCGGGCTGTGGAGCTTTCTGCGCCAGTTCATGTACACCAAGTTCATCATCGTCACCGACGACGACGTGAACATCCGCGACTGGAAGGAAGTGATCTGGGCCATCACCACCCGGATGGACCCGGTCCGCGACACGACGCTGGTCGGCGAGACGCCGATCGACTACCTCGACTTCGCGTCGCCCGTCAGTGGCCTGGGCGGCAAGATGGGCCTGGATGCGACCAACAAATGGCCGGGCGAAACGAACCGCGAGTGGGGCCGCACGATCACGATGGACGCTGCGGTGCAAGCGCGCATGGCCGGCCTCGTCGAGGCGCTGTTGAAGCGGTGATCGAGACGGCCGGGTGCACGGCGTACAGCCCCACTGGATGAGCGTGTAAAGATGCTTGCCCCGCTCACGAGGCTGTCGCACACTGGCTCCGCCTCTTCGAGGCAATACCCTGTAAGCGCAATTCCCGCGCCTACGGAGCCCCGGCCCACTTCCCTGCCGGAGCCCCACTGAGTGGCATCGCCACTCACAGGCCCCTCCGCCCGAAAGGGTCAGGAGGGGCTTCGTCATTGGGGCGTTTGTTTCACGTGTACACGCAGCGCTCGGCCACAATCATGGGCACCTGAATCTCGCCTGCGTGCGCTGCCGATGCCTCTGTTGCCGACGCCCCCTTTGATGCAGATGGCCACCTCGACGCGCGGCCGGCGTTGGCTGCTGGGCTCGGCAGCGGCGCTCGCCTCGCTGATGCTGCTGGCGTGGCTGGTGTTGCCGCTTTGGCTGCGCGGCTTTGCGCAAGACCAAGCCTCGACCGCGCTGGGGCGCACCGTGACCATCGAGGCGCTGCAGGTCAATCCATTGACGTTGACGATCGGCGTCGACGGCCTGGTTGTCGCAGGGCCCGCGGGCGCTGCCGACAAGCCATTGCTGCGCCTGGCCCACGGCGAAGTGAACGCGCAGTTGATCAGCCTGTGGCGCCGCGCGCCGGTGGTGGGGGCCATCGAGCTGCAGTCGCCCGAGCTCAACGTCGCGCGGCTGGCCGATGGTCGCTACGACATCGACGATCTGCTGACCCGCTTCAACCAGCCTTCGGTCGCAGGGCAAGAGCCGCAGCGATTCGCCTTGTACAACCTGCGCGTCACCGGTGGCCGCATCCGCTTCGACGATCGGCCGAAGGCGCGGGTGCACGACATCACGCACATCGAGTTGGGCGTGCCGTTCCTGTCCAACCTCGACGATGCGGTCGAAGTCAAGGTCGAGCCGCACCTGTCGTTCCAGGCCGATGACACCCGCTTCGACACCGGCGCACAGGCCACGCTCTTCACGCCCGAGCGGGCCGGTGTGCTGACGCTGAAGACGGGTGACATCGACCTGAGCGATTGGCTACCCTATCTGCCGGCCGACCTGTCGGTGCGCCCGGTGTCGGGGGCGGTGGCATTGGACCTGACGCTCGAGTTCAAGGCACCGGTGCAGGGCAACGCCCACATCGCGATTCGCGGCGGCGTGCGAGCCCGGTCCATTCGGCTCGAAGACGCGTCTCGTGCGCCGTTGGCCGAGTTGGGCACGCTCGCGTTGCAGATCGTCGACCTGCAGCCGTTGCGCCACCGCGTGTCGCTGGGCACGGTGGCGGCCGACGGGTTGGTGCTGCATGCCGCGCGTGATGCGCAAGGGCGGCTCAACCTGCCATCGTCCGGCGCGGCGCCGGCGAATGCCCCGCCCGGCGGGGCCACGCCGTGGCAGCTGGCTCTGGCCAAATTGGCGGTCACTGACACGAAGATTCAATGGCATGACGAAGCTGTTCAACCGCCGGTGCAGTGGTCGACCGAGGCGCTGCAACTGCAGCTGGACAACCTACGCTGGCCGCTCGAGGGCGGGGCCGCCCCCGCACGCCTGAGCGCCAGTGCCCATCTGGCCAACAGCGCCGCGCCGCCCTCGGCCGCCGCGTCGGCCCCCGAATGGCGGCTGGAAGGGGACTGGACGGCTGCAGGTGGCCAGCTCCGGGCCCGCGGCAGCGAGTGGGCGCTGGCCTGGGCGGCGCCATACACCGCCAAATTGCTGAAGCCACGTCTGGCGGGCAGCCTGGCGTTCGATGCCACGGCCAAGTGGCAGGGCGAGCCGGGCGCGCAGGCGCCAGAGATTCAAGTGGCCGACTTGCAGGTCGACGACTTTGCCGCGGCCGAGCCGGGCGACAAGCAACCTTCGGCCGCGTGGAAACAGCTGCACCTCACCGACCTGCAGATCAACCTGGCGCAGCGCAGTGCAACCCTGGGTCGCCTGGCCTGGGACCAGCCGGCGCTGCGCGCTCGGCGCAGTGCTGCCGGCGAGATCGACCTGGCACAGTGGTGGATCGCGCCCCCGTCGGTTGCCGCCAACGATTCGCCTGCTTCTGCGGCCTGGCAGGTGCGCCTGCAAGAGGCCGCGGTCGATGGTGGCCGGCTCAGCTGGCGCGACGCGGCCCTGCAAGGCGCCGAGCCGGTGGCGCTGGACCTGCAGCGCCTGAAGCTCAGCGCCCAGGCGGTGCAATGGCCGGCGGCGGCTGGCGCCACCTCGCGCTGGCAACTCAGCGCCCAGGTGCCCGGCGCCGGCAACACGCCCGCGGGCTCGCTCAGCTTTCAAGGCGACATAGGCTTGGCGCCGCTGGCCTGGCGTGGCACGGCCAAGCTCACGCGTGTCCCGCTGCAGGCCGTGGCGGCTTACGCCGCGGCGTCGCTGCCGGTTGCGGTGGGCCGAGCGGACCTGGGTTGGGCGGGTCAGGTGTCAGGCGGGTGGGCCGCCGAAGGCCTGAGCCTGGCGCTGAAAGGGGAGGGTCGGTTGACCGACCTGCGGCTCTACCCGCGCGGCGCGGCCGGCGTGGGGGCGGACGAGCTGCTCAGCTGGCAATCGATGGAGCTGCCCGGCGTGCAGGTGGCCCTGAGCCCCGGCAAGCGGCCGCGTGTCGAGGTGGGCGAGGCCCAGCTGAACGATTTCTACGCCCAGTTGATGGTCAACGAGGCGGGGCACTTCAACCTGGCCGACCTGAATGCGGCGCCGGCCGACGCCGCGCCGCCAGCGCCCGCGGCATCGGCCGCCTCTGCCGTTGCTGCGCCCAGTGGCGAGTTCCCGCTCGACCTGGTGGTCGGCGGCGTTCAGTTGAAAAACGGCAAGGTCGATTTCTCGGACCACTTCGTGCGGCCCAACTACAGCGCCGCGTTGTCCGAGCTGAACGGCCGGCTCGGCGGGTTTCGCAGTGGCAGCCGCGACATGGCCACGCTGGACCTGCGCGGCCGCGTGGCCGGCACGGCGCAACTGGAGGTGCGCGGCGCGCTGAACCCAACGGCCCGCCCGCTGGCGCTCGATGTCCAGGCTCGCGCCAGCGACCTGGAGCTGGCGCCGCTGTCGCCCTATGCCGCCAAATACGCCGGTTATGCGATCGAGCGCGGCAAGCTGACGATGGACGTCAGCTACCGCATCGGTGCCGATGGCCGTCTCGATGCCTCGAACCAGATCGTGCTGAACCAGCTCACCTTTGGCGAGCGCGTTGAGAGCCCCGATGCCACCAAGCTGCCGGTCTTGCTGGCCGTGGCCTTGTTGAAAGACCGCGACGGCGTGATCGACCTGAACCTGCCGATCGGCGGCTCGCTGAACGACCCCGAGTTCAGCGTCGGTGGCGTGGTGCTGAAGCTGATCGTCAACCTGCTGGCCAAGGCATTGACCGCGCCGTTTGCGCTGTTGGCGGGTGGCGGCAGCGACGACCTCAGCGTGGTTGAGTTCAAGCCCGGCAGCGTGCAGTTGGCCGACAACGCGGCCCCTGTTCTCGACAAGGTGGCCAAGGCGCTGACCGATCGGCCGGCCTTGCGCCTGACGGTCACGGCCTCGGCCGACCTGCAGGCCGAGCGTGAGGCCATGCAGGCCCAGTGGCTCGACGAGCGGCTGGTGGCCGAGCTGCGCAAGGACAAGCTGCGCGCCGGCGAAACGCCCGAGGCGCCCGGCACCGCCGCCGTCGTGGCGTTGGCGCCCGAAGAGCGCGCCCGCCTGGTGCGCCGCCTGTACGGCGAAGCCAAGCTGCCGAACAAGCCGCGCAACGTGGTCGGGCTGGCCAAGGACATCCCGGTCGCGGAGATGGAAGCCCTGCTGCGCGCGTCGCACGCCGTCAGCGCAGACAATGCGCGCGAGCTGGCCCTGCAGCGTGGCTTGGCGGTGCGCGACGCGCTGATCGCCAAAGGCCTACCCGGCGAGCGGCTGTTCCTGGCCGCGCCGAAGCTGCAGCCCGCCGGTGAGGCAGAAGCACACTGGACGCCACGCGTGCAGCTGGGCCTGGGAACGCATTGACGCCGCGCTGGCCGTAAGGTTCTAACTCACGTCGCCGACAGACTTGGCAACCAAGGAAACGCGAGCATGAGCAAGACAGAAACGATCACCCTGGCCGGCGGCTGCTTCTGGTGCCTGGAGGCGGTCTACGAGCAGGTACGCGGCGTGGTCGCCGTCGAGTCGGGCTACAGCAACGGGCAGGTGCTGAACCCGAGCTACGAGCAGGTCTGCGGCGGCGAGACCGGCCACGCCGAGGTCGTGAAGATCGAGTTCGACCCGGCGGTGGTGAGCCTGCGCGAGCTGCTGGAGGTGTTCTTCAGCATCCATGACCCGACGACACGCAACCGCCAGGGCAACGACGTGGGGCCGCAGTACCGCTCGGGCATCTACACCCACGACGAGGCCCAGGCCGCCGTCGCACGCGAGGTGCTGGCCGAAGTCAATGCCGCCACCGGCAACCGCGCGGTCACCGAGCTGGAGCCGGTGGCCAACTACTGGCGGGCCGAGGCCTACCACCAGCACTACTTCGTCCAGCACCCTGGCCAGGGCTACTGTGCGTTCGTGGTGGCGCCCAAGGTCGAGAAGTTTCGCCACAGCTTCACCCGGCTGATGAAGCCGGCGTAGAGCGCTTGGGCGCTTGGGCGCCTGGGCGCGTCGGCGCCAGGCGCCGTGCGGTCCTGGCGCAAACCCTGGCAACAGGGGCCGGGTGCGGTGCCGGGGGCGGCAGCCTCGCCGCTACACTGTGTTCAGGGTGCTACTCCCACCACGAACCGGCTGCCGCTGTTCATGATCGAAGCCCCACCGGCCCTTGAACCAGACGCGCAAGCGCTGCTGTGCGCCGCTGGTCGCCTGGGCCGGCTCTGGCAAGACACCGCCACCGATGCCGAAGGCTGGGACGACGCCACCTTCCGCATGCTCGGGATGGACCCGGCGCAGGGCGTGCCCGCTGGCGGCTTGCTCGGCCGGCTGCACCCGCAAGATGCCAAGCGCGTGCGCGAGGCGTGGCCGGGCCTGGCGCGGCCTGCCGAGGGCGGCGCAGCGCCTGCCGCCTTGCGCTGCCGCGTGCTGCGCAACGACGGCGCGGTGCGCCACCTTCAGCTGCTGAGCGCGACGCCGGCCGCCAGCCAGGCGGCGGCAACGCTGCGCTGGACGCTCGTCATCGACGACACCGACGCGGTCGACACCTACAGCGCACAGTGGGAAGACGAAAGCGTGATCGGCCGCGCCTTGACGATGGCCGGCATCTCGCTGTGGCACATCGACCTGGCGGCGCAGCGTGTGTTCTACAACCAGCAGGGCTTTCGCATCCTCGGCGCCGACCGGCACCCCGAGGGCGTGCGCCTGGCCGATGTGCGCGCCGCGATCCACCCCGAAGACCGCGGCCTGATCGAGCGCGCGGCCGAAGAGGCGATGGGCACCGACCGGCTGGTCGAGGCGGTGGCGCGCTACCGCGATTCGACCGGCGAATACAAGCACCTGCTGACCCGCCGCTACCGCATGCGCGACGAGCTCGGCCGCACGGTCGCGCTGCGCGGCATGTCGCTCGACGTGAGCGAGCTGGTGCGCGAGCGCGAGCGGTCGCTGTCGTTGCTCGAGCGCATGCAGATGGTGGCCGAGACGATCGGCGTCGGCTTCTGGTGGCGCGACCTCGATGCAGGCATCTTCGAGTGGGACGAGCAGATGTACCGCATGCACCACCGCCAGCCGGCAGAGGGCCCGCCGAGCCTGGACGAGTGGATCAGCCGCCACGTGCACCCGGCTGACCGCGGCTGGATGGCGGCGCGCCAGGAGGTGCACTACCACCAGTGGACGCCGGCGTCGGACGTGACCTTCCGCACCCTCGCGCCGGACGGCAGCGAGCGCTGGATCCAGTCGTGGACGCGCCGTTTGATGCGCCATGGCCACCGTGTCTCGCTCGGCATCCACGTCGACATCACCGAGCGCCGGCGCGCCGAGCAACGCTCGGAGCTCGAGCGCCAGCGCGACCAGTTCGCGATCGAGGCGGCCGGCATCGGCGTGTGGGAGCGGCGCGCCCCCGATGGCATGCCCGTCTACTGGAGCCCGACGATGTACCGGCTGCGCGGCCTCGATGCCGACGACCCGCGGCCGCTGCAGGACATCGTCGACGCGACGATGCGACCGGACGACGACGCCGAGGCCCTGCGGCGGCTGAAGCAGTGCATTGCCACCGGCGAGCGGCTCACGTTCGAGTTCGAGGTGACCTGGCCCGATGGCACGCGGCGCTGGCTGGCATCCAACGGGCGCGCGGTGCGCGACTCGAACGGCAACGCCGTCGCGGTGGCCGGCATCAACGTCGACATCACCGAGCGCCGGCGCGTCGAGCAACTGGCCCGCGAGCGCGACCGGGCGCAGCAGGCCAGCGCCGCCAAGTCCGAGCTGATGGCCCGCGTGAGCCACGAGCTGCGCACGCCGATGAACGCGGTGCTGGGCTTTGCCGACCTGATGGCGCACGACGCCGCGCTGCCCGAGGCGCAGGCCGAGCGGCTGGGCCACATCCGGGCCGCCGGCACGCACCTGCTGGGCCTGATCGACGACCTGCTGGAGCTGTCGCGCGCCGACCAGGGCGGCCGCGTGGTGGACGTTCAGGCGGTGCCGCTGGCCGATGTGCTGCAAGACGCCTTGCCCTGGGTCGCCACGCTGGCCGCCGATGCCGGCGTCGAGGTCGTGGCCGATGCGGTGGCGGCCGATGCCGCGGTGCTGGCCGACCGGCGCCGGCTGGGTCAGGTGCTGATCAACCTGCTGACCAACGGCATCAAGTACAACCAGCCGGGCGGCCGTGTCTGGCTCGACCTGCGGCCCACGGTGATGGCCGAGCAGCCCGCCTGGGAGCTGACCGTGCACGACGACGGCCGCGGCCTGTCGCCCGAGCAGCTGCAACGCCTGTTCGAGCCCTTCAACCGCCTCGGGGCCGAGCGCGAGGGCATCCCCGGCACGGGCATTGGCCTGAGCATCGTGCAGCAGCTGGTGACCGGGATGGGCGGCGAGTTGTCGGTCGACAGCCGGCTGGGTGAAGGCAGCCGGTTCAGCGTGCGCTTGCCAGCGCCTGGCGCGCAGCAGGGCGCTGACGCGGCCACGGCCCAGGCGCCGGGCGAGATGGTCGAACCCACGGCACCGCCCGCCGCGGCTGCACCCGCCGTGGCAGACACCGCCGCGCCGACGTTGCGCGTGCTCTACATCGAAGACAACCCGGTCAACGAGATGCTGGTGCGCGAGATGCTGAGCCTGCGGCCCGGCATCGTGCTCGACAGCGCGCCCGATGGCGGCAGCGGCATCCACCAGGCCCTGGCCAGCGTGCCGGACCTGATCCTGCTCGATCTGCAGTTGCCCGACATGAACGGCATCGACGTGATGAAACGCCTGCGCCCCGAGCCGGCGCTGTCGGCCTGCCGCTTCGTGGCGCTGTCGGCCAATGCGATGCCCGAAGACGTGTCCCAGGCGCTGGCGGCGGGTTTCAACGAGTACTGGACCAAGCCGCTGAACCTGCAGCAGTTCTTGGCCGACATGGACGCCCTGGCCAAGCGGCTCGGGCGGGGCTGACCCGCGCGCCGG
The DNA here is from genome assembly GCF_041914305.1 of Ideonella sp. Classification (NCBI taxonomy): domain Bacteria; kingdom Pseudomonadati; phylum Pseudomonadota; class Betaproteobacteria; order Burkholderiales; family Sphaerotilaceae; genus Ideonella; species Ideonella sp. Next base: position 341,987 of record NZ_JAYSDQ010000002.1, on the reverse strand, counting down.
CTACGGCGCCAGCCGCTCGCGCAGCCAGGCCCCGTCGACCAGGCGGTAGCGCAGGCGGTCGTGCAGGCGCGATTTGCGGCCCTGCCAGAACTCCCAGCGGTCGGGCTGCAGGCGGTAGCCGCCCCAATGCGGTGGCCGCGCCGGGTTCAAGCCATGTTGCACGGCGGCCTTGGCCGCATTGGCCACCAGCACTGCACGCGAGCCGATCACCTGGCTTTGCGGCGAGGCCCAGGCGCCCAGGCGAGAGTCGAGCGGGCGTGAGCGGTAGTAGGCGTCCGACTCCTGCTCGCTGACCTTGTCGACCCGGCCTTCGATGCGCACCACCCGCTCCAGCTCGACCCAGTGGAACTGCAGCGCCGCGAAAGCGTTGCCGGCCAGCTCGTGGCCCTTGCGGCTTTCGTAGTTGGTGTACCAGACGATGCCCTGCGCATCGAAGCCCTTGATCAGCACGATGCGGGTCGACGGCCGGCCATCGGCGCCCACGGTGGCCAAGGTCATCGCATTGGGCTCGGGGATTTTGGCGGTGATGGCTTCATTCAGCCAGTGGGAAAACTGCTGCCAGGGCTCGGCGGCCGAAGCCGATTCGTCGAGCTCGGCGCGTTCATAGCTTTTTCTCAGCGCGGCCAGATCATCCATGCAGCGCAGTGTAGGGGCTAGGCCTTAGGTGATCGTCCCACTGGAACCTGCGACCCATCGCTCCCATCCTAGGGTCACCACAACAACTTGCGTTTGGGCGAAGCCGACAGGGGCTTCGAGGGGACGGTCCAACAGAATGAAGACGCCACCCACCATCATCGTGCTGGGCGCCGGGCGGGGCAGCCGCTACACCGGCCCACGGCACAAACTGGCCGAACCGCTGGGCCTCGGGCAGGGCCATGCGGACGGCGACAGCGTGCTGGGCCGCACCGTGCGCAACGCGCTGGCCAGCGGCCTGCCGGTGCTCGTGGTCACGACCGCGCGCTTTGCCGACGAAGTGGCCGACCTGGTCGCCAAGCGCGACATCGTGGTGCTGGGCGAAAACGGCGGCGCTGCACCGGGCGGCATGGGCGATTCGATCGCCGCCGGCGTCGCGGCCCGGCCGGGCGCGGGCGGCTGGCTGGTGATGCCGGCCGACATGCCGCTGGTGCGCCCGTCGACGATGGCGGCGGTTGCCGCCGGCCTCGGGCCGCACCCGGTGGCCTACGCCCAATACCAGGGGCGGCGCGGTCACCCGGTGGCGTTTGGCGGCGAGCTGTTCTCCGAGCTGGTGCGCCTGAGCGGCGAAGAGGGTGCGCGGCGCATCCTGGCTCGCTTCCCGGGGCAGGCGGTGGAGGTCGACGACCCCGGCGTGCTGCTCGACATGGACACCGAGGCCGATCTCGCCAGCCTGCGCGCCCACCTGGCCAATACCAACGCGTCGTCCACGAGGCCGTGAGCCGGCTTCAATCGCCGGCCAGCCGCATCAGCCGCTCGACCTCTCGGTCGCGGATGCCGCGGCGGCGAAGTTCCAACGCGGTTTCACGCAAGTAGTCCAGCGTGCTGCCATAGCGGCCCTGTGCATGGGCGAGGATGTGCCGCATCTGCGCGTCCGCCAGCCGGCCGGTGTGCCCCGGGCTGCTGCGGTGCAGGGTAAAGGCCAGCGCGTTGATCGTGCCGCGGGGCGTGCGGCAAGCGAGCCAGCGCGGGTCGTAGACGCCGGTCGGCATCTCGCGCAGCCACAGCTGCCTCAGCTCGGCCTCGGCGCGCTCGAGCGGCACGCGAAACACCGCGCCATGGCACGAGCCGCCGGCCATCAGCGCAAACACCAGCCCCGGCTGGGCCGCCGTGCCGCGGTTGACGCGCGAGCGCATGCGAAACGCCCGGTGCCAACCGTGCACCTGCGCCGGCACTTCGGCGTCGGTTTCGAACTCTCGCCGCCACAGCAGCGAGCCATAACCAAAGATCCACAGCGCCTCGCGGCCGCCCCATTCGTGCAGGGTGCGTTCGAGCAGCGGGGCGGGGTCACGCAGCGTCAGCGCTTCATGGTCCATGCCATCCATGCCGGCGAATCTAGCAGGCTGTCCGCACCCTCGTCACAGGTTTGCATCTTGGTTTGACCATGTAACCAAGTTACCTGATAATCTGTCCATGGGTTACATCCACTGGATTCTCTTCCACCGTCTGCCATGAACACTTTGAACACCGTTCTGGCCCAGGTCACCAACCGCATCCGCGAGCGCAGTGCCAGCGCGCGTGGCGCCTACCTGAAACGGGTCGACGCGCTGCGCCAACGGCCCCGCGGTGCCGACCGCATGGGCTGTGCCAACGTGGCGCACGCTTTCGCCGCGATGCCGGGCGAAGACAAGCTGCGCATCGTCGCCGAGAAGGCGCCGCACATCGGCATCGTCACCGCCTACAACGACATGCTGTCGGCGCACCAGCCGTACGAAGGCTACCCGGCGCAGATCCGCGCGACCGCGCACCGCCTGGGCGCCACCGCGCAGGTCGCCGGCGGTGTGCCGGCGATGTGCGACGGCGTCACGCAGGGCTACGCCGGCATGGAGCTGAGCCTGTTCTCGCGCGACACCATCGCCATGGGCACCGCGATCGCGCTGTCGCACGACGTTTTCGATGCGGCGCTGCTGCTGGGCATCTGCGACAAGATCGTGCCGGGCCTGTTGATCGGCGCACTGCACTTCGGCCACCTGCCTTGTGTGTTCGTGCCGGCCGGGCCGATGGGCTCGGGCCTGTCGAACAACGACAAGGCCAAGGTGCGCGAGCAGGCGGCGCAGGGCTTGGTCGGGCGCAGCGAGCTGCTGCAGGCCGAGCAGGCGGCCTACCACTCGCCGGGCACCTGCACCTTCTACGGCACCGCCAATTCGAACCAGATGCTGCTGGAGGCGATGGGCCTGCATGTGCCCGGCGCCGCCTTCGTGCACCCGCATGCACCGCTGCGCCAGGCCTTGACCGACGAGGCGGTGGCCACCGTGCTGAGCCTGCGCGCCGGCCGGCGTGACCTGCCCATCGGCCACCTGGTCGACGAGCGCAGCATCGTCAACGCGATGGTGGCCTTGCTGGCAACCGGCGGCTCCACCAACCACCTGATCCACTGGGTGGCGGTGGCGCGCGCGGCCGGCATCCTGATCGACTGGAACGACTTCTCCGAGCTGTCTGCGGTGGTGCCACTGCTGGCGCGTGTCTACCCGAACGGCAGTGCCGACGTGAACCAGTTCCAGGCCGCGGGTGGCCCGTCGTTCGTGTTGCGCGAGCTGATGTCGGCCGGGCTGATGCACGCCGACGCAGGCGCCGTCGCCGAAGGTGGGATGGCGCGTTATGCCGACGTGCCGCAGCTCGACGGCGAGCGGGTGCGCTGGGCCAAGCTGCCGGCCGACAGCGGTGACGCCGCGGTGCTGCGCACCGCCGCCGATCCCTTCTCGCCGACTGGCGGCCTGGCGCTGCTGCAAGGCAACCTCGGCCGTGCGGTGATCAAGGTCTCGGCGGTGCCGGACGATCGCCACATCATCGAGGCCCCGGCTCGCGTCTTCGACAGCCAGGAAGACCTGCACGCCGCCTTCAAGGCCGGTGAGCTCGACCGAGACGTCGTCGTCGTCGTGCGCTTCCAGGGCCCGCACGCGAACGGCATGCCCGAGCTGCACAAGCTGACGCCGCCGCTGGCGGTGTTGCAGGGCAAGGGCTTCCGCGTGGCGCTGGTCACCGATGGCCGCATGAGCGGTGCGTCGGGCAAGGTGCCGGCAGCGATCCATGTCAGCCCCGAAGCGCTCGCCGGCGGGCCGCTGGGCAAGGTGCGCGACGGTGATCTGATCCGCCTCGACGCGACCACCGGCAGCCTGGCCGCACTGGTGCCGGCCGAAGAATGGGCCGCCCGCACCCCCGCCAAGCGCAGCGAGGCGATGGCCGACGAACACGCCCATGGCCTGGGCCGCGAGTTGTTTGCCGGCATGCGCCGCAATGTCAACAGCGCTGAAGAGGGGGCTTGCACGTGGTTATGAGGCCCCCACGCCCCCTCTGGGGGCTGCCCCCCAGGGGGGCTCGCGCAGCGGACCGGCAGAGCCGGATCCGCGCACGCCGCTTGAAGGGCGGCGGCTCCTGCGGAGCGCCTGAGACGTCAACTTCGGTTCCTGGTCTTGTCTTGGTTTGATTGAACATTGAATATGCTGAACACGCTTGAACTGGCTAACCAGGGGCCGGTCATTCCGGTCATCGTCATCGACCGGCTCGAAGACGCTGTGCCGCTGGCGCGCGCGTTGGTCGAAGGTGGGGTGAAGGTGCTTGAGGTGACCTTGCGCACGCCGGTGGCGCTGGGGGCGATCGAGGCGATGGTGCGTGACGTTCCCGGCGCGATCGTCGGGGCCGGCACCATTCGCTCGGCGGCGGATGCCCGCGCGGCGCGGCAGGCGGGCGCGATCTTCGGCGTCAGCCCGGGCTACACGGCCGAGGTGGGGGCGGCTTGCCGCGAGATCGGCCTGCCGCTGTTGCCTGGCGTGGCGACCGCGAGCGAGGTGATGGCGGCGCAGGCCGATGGCCTGTCGTTCCTGAAATTCTTCCCGGCCACGGCGGCGGGCGGCATCCCGATGCTGAAGGCTCTGGCCGGGCCGTTCCCCGACGTGGCTTTCTGCCCGACCGGCGGTATCACGCTGCAAAGCGCGCCCGAGTTCCTGTCGCTGCCGAAAGTGAAGGTCTGCGGTGGCTCGTGGCTGACACCCGCCGACGCGGTCAAGAGCGGCGACTGGGCCCGGATCACCCGACTGGCGGCAGAAGCCGCTGCATTGCGGCGTTAGGGCCGGGCGTCGCCGGCATGGCCGGCGAGGGTCAGACCGGCACGGTGTAGTTCAGCGCCATGCGGCCACCGTCGATGTGCACGATTTCGCCGGTCATGTAGCGGGCCGCATCGCTGAGCAAGAAGCCCACCACGTCGGCCACTTCTTCGGGCTCGCCCAGCCGCTTCATCGGCGTGCGGCCGAGGATGCGCTGCTTGGCTTCTTCGCTGGTCAACACGGCCTCGCGCGCCAGCGCGGTGGCGATGGTGCCGGGGGCCGCGGCGTTGACGCGGATCTGGTGGTCGGCCAGCGCAAGCGCCATCGCCCGCGTCAGCTGGTTGATGCCGCCCTTGCTGGCGTTGTAGCTGGCGATGCTGGCGATCGCCATCGAGCCGTTGACCGACGACATGTTGACGATCGCGCCACCCTGGCCCTGGCGCACCATTTGCTGCGCGACTGCCTGGCCGACCAGGAAGGCACCTTTGAGGTTGACGTCGATCACGGCGTCCCAGTCGTCTTCGGTGACGTCGAGAAAGTCTGCGGCGCGAAAGATGCCGGCATTGCTGACCAAGCCGTCGACGCGGCCGAAGGCCAGCACCGTGGCGGCCAGGGCGGCATCGACTTCGCTCTTGCGGGCCACGTTGCAGGGCATCGCTTCGGCCTGGCCACCGGCATCGGTCAGGCGCTGCGCCAGCGCTTGCGCGGCGGCGAGGTTCACGTCCCACAGCGCGACTTTGGCGCCTTCGGCAGCGAAGCGCTCGGCACACGCGGCGCCGATGCCTTGCCCACCGCCGGTGATCACGATCACGCGGCCACCGAGGCCGAAGTGGGGGCGGGTCGAAGAGGCGGGGTTCAGCATGGCAGGTGCGCCGTCAATGGCGCTGCGTTGGCGAGGGGGAATCGGTCAGTGTAGCGGCCGGGTTTGGCCTCGCGAAGCCCGGGCGGCTTGCCCCTGCGCCGAAAAGGTCAGCGTTTTTCGCGGTCGAGCCAGACGGCCATGCCTTGTGCATTGAGCTCGATGTCGATCGCGAGGATCTCGTCGATCGCCGAGTCGGCCAGCCTGCAGCCGTGCTCGCGCGCGCTGCGCAGGTAGAGCGCGCGCAGGCCCCGGCACAGCGCGTCGTGGCGTTGCGGGTCGTCTCGAACAGCGCGCCCAAGCGCCACCACGTCGTCCAGCATGCGCAGGAACTGGCGGCCCAGTGACGGCACCTGGTCGAGCCGGCCGTAGTGCGTGAGGTAGACCACCTCGGGTTCGCGGGCCAGCAGGCGGGCCAGTGAGCCGCGCAGCGCGTCGGGCTGGAACTGCACCGGTGTCGACGCGGGAAAGACAAAGGGCTCGCCGGCGGGGTTGTCCAACTCGCGGTACGAGATGCCGAAGGTGTCGCCGGTGAACCAGCCGCGCGAGACCGGGTCCCAGACGCAGTGGTGGTGCAGAGCGTGCCCAGGGGTGTCGATCAATTCCAGCGTGCGCGCGCCGAGCGTGATCGTCATGCCGTCGGTGCTGGTCTGCACGCGCTCGGCGTCGACCCCCACCAACTCGCCATACGAGCGCTCCATCTCGGCCTGGCCGTAAACGGCGAGGGCGCCCTGGTACAACGCGCTCGGGTCGATCATGTGGCGGGCGCCGCGCGGGTGGACCAGCAGCCGGGCGTTCGGCAGCGCCTGCATCAGCGGGCCGACGCCGCCGGCGTGGTCGAGGTGCACATGGGTCGGGATGACCCAGTCGACCGCGCCCAGCGGCAGGCCGAGCGCCTGCAGCGCGCCGAGCAGGCGCGGCAACGCGTGCCGTGTGCCGGTGTCGACAAAGGCCGCACGGCCCTGGTCGACCAACAAATAGGCCGCGTCGAAGCGCGGCCGTTGGAAGCCGGTGTCGATGGCGTAGACGCCATGACCCAGCGCTTGCAGGCTGTCGGGCAGGGGAGCGGCGGGTGAACTCATGGCTGAATCACGCCGCCGCGACTTGCTTACTGCGCGGCCAGCACCGCGTACAGGCGGCCGAGGTCGGCAGCGCCGTCGGTGCCTTGCACGCTGCGCAGCGTCTGTTGGCCCTTCGAGCGGGTCTTGGGGTTTTGCGCCAGGGCTTGGCCCAGACGCAGCTTGGCATCTTCGGGCCGCTTCAAACCGTCTTTGGCGATGCCTTGCTGGATCAGCGCCGCGCCTTGCTCGGCTTGGCCCATGCTCGCCAGCACGGTGCCGACCTGGACCAGGTCGTTGCCGTCCTTGGCCGCGGTGGCCGCAGCGATGTTCTTTTCCAGGTTCGCGCGGACTTCGGCGTCTTGCTTGTTGGCCAGGTCGCGCAGGCGCTTGTGGCGTTCGGCTTCGGCGCCGGTACCGAGGGCGCCCGAGGCAAAGCCCTTGTCGACGATGGCCTTGGCCTCGGCCGGGTAGCCGCCTTGCAGCGACAGCTGGGCCATTTCCATGAAGTCTTCGGTCTTGCTCAGGTTGCCGGTGGCCAGCTTCAGGCGCAGCACGTCGAGCGCGAAGCGGTCGGCAAAGCCGGGCTTGCGGGGCAGGCGGCCGAGCAGGGCGGCCCAGTAATCTTTCTTCGGGTAGTAGGCGACCAGCTTTTCGAGCGTGGCGCTCTGGGCCGCGCTGGCATTGGTGTGCTGGTAGGCATCGGCCAGGCGCAGCAGGTCGTTTTCTTCCGGGCGACGGCCGGCCTGCTCGGCGGCGGACACGGCGGCGGCGGCGTCCTTCGCGATCGCGCCATAGTCACCGCTTTGCGACTGCAGGTAGCTTTGCAACTGCTTCAGTTGCGCGCTGTTGGCACCCAGCTGCTGGGCGCGGCTCGCCCACTGGCTGGCTTTGGCGTTGTCGCGCTGCTGCGAGTAGGCAAAGGCGAGCGACTCGGCCACCTGGGCCTGGTCGGCCCCACTGAGCTTGCCCGAGTTGAAGGCCGATTCGAATGCCTGGATGGCCGTTGCGTTGTCGCCGGCGCGCTGCGCGGCCGAGCCACGCATGCGGTCGATCATCAGCTGTTCCTGGGCGGTCTTGCCACCCACCGCATCGGCTTCTCGCACTTTGGCCAGGGCTTCGCGGGCCTTGCCGGCGCGCAGCAGGTCGCCGGCGGCTTGCAGCGGTTTGCCCACTTCGGGGCGGACGTTCTGGGCGTGGGCCACGGTCAGGCAGCCGGCGGCCACCAGGGCCAAGGTGAGGGCACGCAGGGATTTCATGAGGCGGGTCCGGAAAGGAAAGACAGTCGCAGGTCAAAACGCAAACGGGGACCGAACCGCTGACGGCCGATCCCCGGCGATACGTTTTGAGACGATCAGTTCATGAACTTCTCGTTGCCAACGATACCGATCTTGGTGACACCCAGGCGCTGCGCCTCGGCCATCACCATGGCCACGTACTTGTAGGTGACCAGCTTGTTGGGGTTCAGGTGAACCTCGGGCTGATCCGCCATCTGCGCCGTGCGGTACAGGCGGGCCTGCAGGTCGGCGCGGGTGGGGACCAGTTCGTGATTCCAGGCGATCGTGCCGTCGAAGTCGACGTCGATCTCGATCACTTCCGGCGGTGTCGTCACATTGGGAGGAGAGTTCACCGGCATGTTCATCTTCACCGCGTGCGTCTGCACGGGGATCGTGATGATGAACATGATCAGCAGAACCAACATCACGTCGATCAACGGCGTGGTGTTCATTTCCACCATCATGTCGTCTTCACCGGCGGAGCCAACGCTCATTGCCATGGTGGGGGTCCTTTCAGTTCTTGGCCGGCGGTTCAGTGATGAACCCGACCTTGGCAATGCCCGCGCGCTGGCAGGCCACGATCAGGCGGCCCACCGACTCGTAGCGCACATTCTCGTCACCGCGGATGTGCACTTCGGGTTGGGGTTCCTTGATCGATTCCTTCTTCAGCGCGTCGACGATGGTCTCCATGTCGGCCATCTTCTTGGTGTTCCAGTAGATGTCGCCGTCCTTGGTCACCGCCAGCAGGATGTTCTCCGGCTTGGTCTGTGTGGGGACGTTGATTTCCTTGGGCAGCGTCAGCTGCACCGACTGGGTCACCACGGGAATCGTGATCAGAAAGATGATCAGCAGCACCAGCATCACGTCCACCAGGGGCGTGGTGTTGATGCTGGAATTCATCTGCTCTTCGTCACCGCCATCGGCGGCGCCTACAGTCATGGCCATCTCGAATTCCTTCGCTCATTCGCAACAGGGGCGGCAGATTGCCTGCCGTGCCACCCAGCGGGAAGGGTTTCCCGCTGGGGGCAGCGCCGCCTGAGCGGCGCCGGGCCCCAATCAGCGCTTGCCGGCCAGCAGCACGTTGTGCAGGTCGCCCGAGAAGGCGCGAACACGTTCCATCGCACCCTTGTTGCGGCGGATCAGCCAGTTGTAGCCCATCACCGCGGGCACCGCGACGGCCAGGCCGAAGGCGGTCATGATCAGCGCTTCACCCACCGGGCCAGCGACCTTGTCGATCGAGGCTTGGCCGGAGATACCGATCTGCGTCAGGGCGTGGTAGATACCCCAGACGGTACCGAACAGGCCGACGAACGGCGAGGTGGAACCGACGGTGGCCAGGAAGGCCAGGCCGTCTTGCAGGCGGCTGTTGATGTTGTCGACCGAGCGCTGCACGCTCATGCCGATCCAGGTGTGGCGGTCGATTTGCTCGACCAGGCTGCCTTCGTGGTGGTCAGCGGCCTTCAGACCTTGTTCGGCCATGTAGCGGAAGGCGCTGGCTTCGTCCAGCGTCTCGGCACCCTTCTTGACCGAACCGGCGGTCCAGAAGGTGTCGGCAGCGGCCTTGGCGCTCTTCATCAGCTTCGACTGTTCCCAGATCTTCGTGAAGATGATGTACCAGCTGCCCATCGACATGATGATCATGATGATCAGCGTGCCGCGGGCGACGAAGTCACCTTGCGTCCACAGGGCTTCGAGGCCGTACGGGTTGTCGATCGTTTCCTTCTTCACTTCGGGCGTCACCACGCCGGCCGGGGCGGTGTCGGTGGTGGCGGCAGGTGCCGAAGCGGCTTCTTGAGCCAGTGCGTCAACCGGGGTGATCGCGACGGCGCCCATCAGGGCGATGCAGGCGGCCAGGAAGGGGGCGCGCACGATTTTCATCAAAGACATGTTTCCTCCAGGGGGCAATGGGTCAGTGGCGCAACGTCGTGCCGTTGGTGCAGCGATCTGCGCCTTAGTGAAAAGAAAGAATCGGGGGCGGGGCTAGGCTGGGATCAGTCGAGCTTCCAGACGTACTCGACGTTCGAGAAGGCGCCCACGGGCTTGCCGTTCTCGTCCATGCCGGGTTTGAAACGGCACTGGCTCAGGGCTTCGACGGCCACCTTGTCGAGTTGTCGGTGTTCGCGTGACGAGCCGGACGAACCGGTCACCTCGGCCTTCACCACGTGGCCGGTCTCGTCGATGCTGAAGCGCACGCGGGTGACACCGGTGGCTTCGGCGCGGCGGGCCGCTGCGGGGTACTCGGGCTTTTCGCAATTGGCGAAATCGATGCGGGCGGGGGTGGCCACGCGTGCCGGGGCCGGCGGGGCCGGCGGCGCTGCCGCGACCACGGGGGCCGGGGCGGTGGGCGGCGGAGCGACGGTGGTGGCTGCCACGGTCGGGGCCTGCACTGGCGGTGCTGCCACGTTGACTTCCGGCGGCGGCGCGAAGACCGGCGGCGGAGGCATCTTCGGCGGCGGGGGCGGCAGCTTTTCAGGCTCTGGCGGCGGCGGAGGCTTGACCTCCTCGATGATCTTGGTCTCGACCGGCTTGATCGCCACCTCGACCACTCGACGTGCCAAGCCACTGACTAGCGCATAGCCCAGTAGCACGTGCAGCACGATGACAACGCTGAGTCCGACCGGATGCTTGGTCGGATTGCGCTGCGCTTCTGCGTAGTTCACTCGGTTCCTCCAGTCGCCAAGTTGGGCGCTGTCTTGTCATCAAAACGCAGCCTCGAGGGCCACCGGATCGAAGACTATAGCGCGGAGTTAATCTCGATCGATATAGGCTTCACCCTAATGATTCACGCCTGAAACTGGATGTTCGCCGCATGGAATGTGCCGGTTGGCGGCCGTGACCGAGTGTTGCAAGGCCATAGGCTGGCCACACCGATGCTTTGGTCCGCTCTTGCTCGGCGGCCCGCTCGGCGGTTTCGAAACTGGGGGGAGAAAAGGTACAGCGCGGTTACGGCAGCCCAGAAACGAAAAAGGCCGAAACCGCAGTTTCGACCTCTGTCAGTCAGACGCGGCGGCTGCAGGCTCGGTGGCCGCGTCGCGCGCGTCGTTTTTCAGTGGCCCGGACTATAGCTCAGCGCCGGCCTGCGGCGGCAGCGTATTGGCAACCACTTGTCTTGCTGGACTGTTCCTACACGCCGTCGCGCCGGCGGCTGACAGCCACGGCGCTGGCCTGTTTCTACGCTGCGTCTGACATTCAGCAGCCAGGAGCGACGCCATGCGCGGCCCATCCGACGATTTGCGAGTTTTCCCTAGCCACCTACGAGCGCTGGGTCTGGCATCTGACCAGGCACCGAGCCCGATTGAGCGCCTGCACGCCTTGTCGATCGATTTCGCCGCCCCGAAGACGGTGCTGGCGGTGCCTGACACGGTCAAGGATCTGGCCGGCCTGCGCCCGCCCGCGACGGCGCCGGCGCATTGAGGCCGCCTGACCCCGTGTTCCCTCCCATCCATCACCTGCATCCGCTGAAGGAGACACCATGATCACCGCCCTCGCTGCCCCGCGCGCCGAACCCAGCAGCCGCAGCCAGCCCCGTGCGCGCCCGCGCCCGACGCGCGCGCCGGCGCCCGCCGTGGCCTTCTTTCGCAGCAATGGCCAGACCGGCCCGCTGGACCACGACGCCAGCTCCAAATGCAGGGTGGCCGAGTCGCTGGCCCGCCTGCTCGGCCACGAATTCGTCGGCGAGCTGGACCTGGCCCACCCGCCTACCGGCAGCCTGTACCTGGTGCCCACCGACACCCTGCCGACGCTTGCCGAAGCGCAGCGCCTGGGCATCAACCGGGCCGACCAGCTGTTCGGCGGCGTGGTGCCGCAGCCCTTCGTTGCCACCAAGGTGATCTCGCACCCGCTGGTGCAGCCCGGTGCCTGCTCGCTGCCGGGCTGGTCGGCAGCCTACGGTGACCAGGTGCGCGACGCGGTGCTGCCCGGCTACTCGGTCTTCAGCGCCGAAGACGCGCGACTGGCCGCCGAGCGCCTGTTCCAGGGCGGCGGCGTGCGGCTGAAGGACCCCGCCGGTGTCGGCGGCGTGGGCCAATGGGTGATCGAGAGCCTGGACGAGCTCGACGCGCGACTGGCCGAGATCGGGCCGCAACGGCTGATGCAACACGGCCTGGTGCTGGAGCGCAACCTGAACCAGGTGGTCACGCACAGCGTGGGCCAGGTGGTGGTGGGCGCCCACGTGGCGAGTTACTTCGGCACCCAGGGCCTGACACGCAACCACCGTGGCCACGAAGTCTACGGTGGCTCGCAGCTCACCGTCTGCCGCGGTGGCTTCGATGCGCTGCTGAAGCAGCCGCTCGAGCCGGATGTGTGCACCGCGGTCGAGCAGGCGCTGGTTTTCCACAAAGCCACGGCCAGCTGCTTCCCGGGCTTCTTCGCCTCGCGCTGCAACTACGACGTGGCCCAGGGGCTGGACGATGACGGCCGGCCGCTGTCCGGTGTGCTCGAGCAGTCGTGGCGCATCGGCGGCGCCAGCGGGGCCGAGGCCGCCGCGCTGCACGCCTTCGCCGCCAACCCGACGCTGCGCCGCGTGCAGGCGTCGACCTGCGAGGTCTACGACGACGCTTTCACGCTGCCGCGCGGCGCGTGGTTGCTCTACGATGGCCCGGACAACCAAGGGGGCCGGCTGGTCAAATACGCGCAGGTGACGCCGGATGTCGACGCTTGAGGAAACCACCCAGATCTCGGTCGACGGCGTCGACATCGCCGGCACCTTCGTCACGCCGGGCACGCTGATCCCCGGCGTGCTGTTCGTGCACGGCTGGGGCGGCAGCCAGGCGCAGTACCTGTCGCGGGCGAGGGACGTGGCCGCGCTCGGCTGTGTCTGCCTGACCTTCGACCTGCGTGGCCACGCGCAGACCAAACGCCAGTTCGAAACCGTGTCCAGGGCCAACAACCTGCAAGATGTGTTGACCGCCTATGACACGCTGGTCAAGCGCCGACACGTCGACCCCGCCGCCATCGCGGTGGTGGGCAGCAGCTATGGCGGCTACCTGGCGACCATCCTCAGCTCGATGCGGCCGGTCAAATGGCTGGCGCTGCGCTCGCCGGCGCTCTACATCGACTCGGGCTGGGAAAGCCCCAAGCTGCAGCTGCACAAGGACCAGGACCTGCGCACCTACCGCCAGCGCCTGGTGCTGGCCAGCGAGAACCGCGCGCTGCAGGCGGTGCAGTCGTTCGAGGGCGACGTGATGCTGATCGAGTCGGAGCAGGACACCATCATCCCGAAGACGGTGTTGACCAGCTACCGCGAGGCGGCCACGCACGCCCGCTCGCTGACCTACCGTTGCCTCGATGGCGCCGACCACGGCCTGACCAGCGAAAGCGACCAGCGGGCCTACACCAAGGTGCTGGTCGCGTGGCTGAAGGAAATGATCCACGGCGCGCGGCGTGGGGCGGTGGTGCCGCCGGCGGCCGATCGCGTGGTCCACCCCGAGACGCCACCTCGTTCGCATTGATGCGGCCCCTTGCTTCTTGAGCGTGCAGGCGCCGGCCCCTCGCGGCCGGCGCCTGCACGCCATGGGGGCGCTTTCCTACAAGCCCGGCCAGGGGCTGCGGATAAAAAAGTCGCATGTCCCCGGCGACCCCTCCGCATCACCCGCACCCCTCGACCACCCCGGCGCCGGCCCGGCCGGCCCTGCTGCGCGTGTTGACCGTCAACACCCACAAGGGCTTCACGCTGCTGAACCGCCGCTTCGTGCTGCCCGAGCTGCGCGACGCGGTGCGCACCGTCAACGCCGACGTGGTGTTCCTGCAAGAGGTGCAGGGCGAGTACAGCCACCATGCGGCCGTCGGCGCCAGCTGGCCGCAGGCGCCGCACTACGAGTTCTTGGCCGACGAGATCTGGCCGCAGTTCGCGTACGGGCGCAATGCGGTGTACCAGCAAGGTGACCACGGCAACGCGGTGTTGTCGAAGTACCCGATCGTCGGCCAGCTGAACCATGACGTGTCGCTGCCCAAGCACGAGGCGCGCGGCCTGCTGCACTGCCTGCTCGATGTGCCGGGCCGCGGCGAGCCGGTGCATGCGATCAGCGTGCACCTGGGCCTGGCCGAGTCGCACCGGCGCCATCAGCTCGAGCTGCTGTGCGGCATCGTCGACCAGCAGATCCCGCCGACCGCGGCGCTGCTGGTGGCCGGTGACTTCAACGACTGGCGCAACAAGGCCCACCAGGTGCTGGGCCGCTGCGCCGGCCTGCAAGAGGTGTTCGTGCAGGCCCACGGCAGCGCGGCCAAGACCTTTCCGGCGCGCTTCCCGCTGCTGCCGCTGGACCGCATCTACGTGCGCAACGTGCGGGCCCACCGGCCTGTCGCGTTGCCCCGATTCCCGTGGTCGCACCTGTCGGACCACGCCCCTTTGGCTGCGGAGATCATGCTGTGAAAACCCCCTGGTACCGCGGAAACCGTGTCGACCTGCTGGAGAACGGCGAGGCCTTCTTCCCGGCCGTGTTCGATGCCATCCGCCATGCGCAACGCGAGGTCATCCTCGAGACCTTCATCGTCTTCGAAGACAAGGTCGGGCGCGAGCTGCACGAGGTGTTGCTGGGCGCGGCCCGGCGCGGCGTGCAGATCGACATGCTGGTCGACGGTTTCGGCTCGGCCGACCTGACGCCGGACTACATCCACAGCCTCACCGCCGCCGGCGTGCGCGTGCGCACCTTCGACCCCGCGGTGCGGGTGCTCGGCATGCGCTTCAACGTGCTGCGCCGCATGCACCGCAAGATCGTGGTGGTCGATGGTGAGCGGGCCTTCGTCGGCGGCATCAACTACTCGGCCGACCACCTGGCCGACTTCGGCCCGCAGGCCAAGCAGGACTACGCCGTCGAGCTGGTCGGCCCGATTGTCGGCGAGATCCACCGTTTTGCCCGCTCGGCGATCCACGGCCCCACCGAAGGCGGCGCGCCCCACCACCACGGCTTGCGCGCCGCGTGGGGCCGCTGGCGCCTGCAGGGTGGAGCAGGGCGTGGGCCCGCCAGCACGGTGCCCGCCGGCGGTGCCGATGCCTTGTTCGTGCGGCGCGACAACCTGCAGCACCGCAACGACATCGAGCGCTACTACCGCATCGCCATCCGCCGCGCGCGCAAGCAGGTGCTGATCGCCAACGCCTATTTCTTCCCTGGCTACCGCCTGCTGCACGAGCTGCGCCGCGCGGCCAAGCGCGGGGTCGAGGTCAAGCTCATCCTGCAGGGCGAGCCCGACGTGCCGATCGCCCGCACCGCCGCGTCGACGCTGTACGACTACCTGCACGGTGGCGGCGTGAAGATCTACGAATACTGCGAGCGGCCGCTGCACGGCAAGGTGGCGGTGATCGACGACGAGTGGTCGACGGTCGGCTCCAGCAACCTCGACCCGCTGAGCCTGTCGCTCAACCTCGAGGCCAACGTGGTGCTGCGCGACAAGCCGTTTGCGCGCCACCTGCGCTCGCGGCTCGACCACCTGATCGAGCACAGCTGCCGGCAGGTCGAGGTGCCGGCGAAGCAGAGCGTGGCCTGGTGGGCGCAGCTGCGCGGGTTCGTGGTGTTCCACTTCCTGCGCCGCTTCCCGGTCTGGGCGGCGCGCCTGCCCACGCATGCGCCCAAGCTCGAGCTGCTGGCGCCGGCCGAAGCGCAGCCGCAGGCCGCCGGGGGCACGCATGGCCGCTGATGCCATTGCGCCGCCGCCCGCGCCCGCTGGCCTGACGACCAGGCCCTGGTGGCCCGCCGCGCAGCGCGCCTTCTGGACGCTGTGCCTGTTGATCACCGCCGTGCTGCTGGTCGAGACCGGCCGGCATTGGGACTGGTCGAGCGCACTCGCCGCGTTGCGTGGCCTGCCGCGGACGGCCCTGCTCGCGGGGCTGGGTTTCGCGGCGGTCGGTCACGTGCTGTATGCGAGTTATGACGTGCTCGGGCGCGAGCCCGATGTGGCGCTGGCCGGCGCCGGGGCGGCGGTGCCGTCGCGCTGGGTGCTGGCGGTCGGCTTCGTGTCGTTCGCTTTCAAGCTCAACCTGGGCACCTTGCTCGGCGGCGTGGCGCTGCGCTACCGGCTCTATTCGCGCCTGGGCATGACGGTGGACGAGATCACCCGCATCCTGGCGTCGAGCGTGCTGACCAACTGGCTGGGCTACACCGGCCTGGCCGGCCTGCTGCTGCTGTGGCGCCCACCCGTGTTGCCGGCGGGCTGGGCGCTCGGCGACGCGGCGCTGCAGGCGCTCGGCGTCGGCATGGTGCTGGTCACGCTGGCCTACGCCGCGGCGTGCTACTGGGCCGAGGGCCACCAGTGGCGCTGGCGCCGCCATGTGATCACCTTGCCTTCGCTGCGGATGGCGCTCGCGCAGCTGGCGCTGTCGGCGCTGCACTGGGCCTTGACGGCCGCCGTCTGCTGGGCGCTGCTGGAGCGGCAGGTCGACTTTGCCAGCGTGCTCAACGCGCTGCTCGTGTCGGCCGTCGCTGGCCTCATCACCCACGTGCCGGGTGGGCTCGGGGTGCTCGAGGCGATCTTCCTGGCGCTGCTGCAACACCGCGCCGGCCAGGCCGACCTGCTGGCCGCGATGCTCGGCTACCGGGTCATCTACTACGTGCTGCCGCTGGCCTTGGCCACGCTGCTGTTCTTCGTCATCGAC
The DNA here is from genome assembly GCF_041914305.1 of Ideonella sp. Taxonomy (NCBI): domain Bacteria; kingdom Pseudomonadati; phylum Pseudomonadota; class Betaproteobacteria; order Burkholderiales; family Sphaerotilaceae; genus Ideonella; species Ideonella sp. Next base: position 325,473 of record NZ_JAYSDQ010000002.1, on the reverse strand, counting down.
CGCCATCGGAGGGCCCGGTGAGCCACGCCGCCACCCCCACCGCTGCGGGCCGCGCCCGCACGCGCCTGGGCGGACTGCGGGTGTCGCACCCCGACCGCGTGATCGACCCCAGCACCGGCCTGACGAAGCTCGATCTGGTGCGCCACTACAGCGCCGTCGCCGAGCGCATGCTGCCGCATCTCCAAGGCCGGCCGGTGGCCGAGGTGCGCGGGCCGCAAGGCATTCGGGGCCCGCTGTTCTTCCAGCGCCACGACGGCCATGCCGACGATGGCGAGGCGCCGCTGAAGATCGCCACGGCGGCAGCGTTGCTGGCGGCGGCGCAGCTCAACGTGATCGAGTTCCACACCGGCAACGCCGGCCTGAGGTCACCCGACCGGCCCGACCGCATCGTCTTTGACCTCGACCCGGGCGAGGGCGCCGCGTGGCCGCAGGTTCAGCAAGGTGCCCAGCAGGTGCGCGACGTGCTGCAGGCGCTCGGGCTGCAAGCCTGGCTGAAGACCAGCGGCGGCAAGGGCCTGCACGTGGTCGTGCCGATCGCGCGCCGCTGGCCGCTCGATGCGGTCAAGGCCTTTTCGAAAGCGGTGGTCGAGCGCCTGGTGCACGAGCAGCCGGGGCGTTTCGTGGCCAGGAGCGGGGCGCGCAACCGCGTCGGCAAGATCTTCATCGACTACCTGCGCAACGGCGCCGCGGCCACCACCGCGGCCGCCTTCTCGGCCCGCGCGCGGCCGGGGCTGGGCGTGTCGATGCCGGTGGCTTGGGACCAGCTGCCCGAGCTGACCGGCGGCGCCCACTGGACCGTGGCGACCGCCGCCGATCACTTGTTGGCGCAGGGCCCCGACCCGTGGGCCGGCTACGCCGCCTGCCGCCAGTCGCTCTCGGCGCCGGCCCGGGCCCTGGGCCTGAAATTTGCCACCGCCAGATCCAGCCGCGCGTAGCCACCGGGCCGCGCGATCCACGACGACCGAGAGGGACTTCGGCATGTGCGACAACCAAGATCTCGAAGGCGTGCGCCTGTGGTTCTATGGCGGCACGCCGCCGCTGGACGAGGCGGGCGCGGACGACCACGCCTCGCCCGCCACGTCGACCTGGGCGTGGCCGATGTCGCCGCAGGGCCAGGCGGCCGCCGACCCCAGGCACGACTCCACCCGCGAATTCGCCGCGGTCTGACATGCGGCGCCGGCGCGCCACAGGGTGAGGCGCGCGCCTGAAGGCCGTGGGGCCTGTGCGCCCTGTCACAGCGTGCGGCCCGCGCTGGGATACGCTTGCAGCCCTCGTGCTGCCTGGGTGCCCGCCCTTCATGCCTGCTCGTCGTTTCTCGCTGTCGCTGCTGCGCGCCTACTTGGTGGCCGTGCTGGTGACGCTGCTCGCCTTCGGCCTGCAGTGGGTGCTGCAGCCGTGGCTGGGCAACAAGGTGCCGTTCATGGCCTTTCTGCCGGCGATCGCGCTGGCCGCGGCCACCGGCGGCCGTGGCCCTGGGCTGCTGCCGCTGGGCGGCGGCATCGTCAGCGCTGCGCTGTGGTTTCCGTTGATCGGCGAACACGGCACCACCAGCGACCCGGCGGACTGGTTGTCGCTGCTGCTGTTCTGCGCCTTCGGGGCTTTCCTGGCCGAGCTGGGCACGATGATGCGCCGCTCCGGCGCGCGCGCGCTGGCGGCCGAAGAGCGGCTGGTGATGGCGATCCAGGGCACCGGCATCGGCGTGTTCGACATCGACCTGATGGCCGAGACGGCCTATGTCTCGCCGGCGCTGGCGCGGCTGGTCAACCTGCCGGTGTCGTCGGGCGCGGTGCCGCTGGCCGATTGGCTGGCCCGCACGCCACCCGACCTGCTGGCCGAGAGCCGCCGCCAGCTGATCGACAAGTTCCGAGCCCGCTCGCGTGGTTATGAGCGCGAGATCCGCGTGCCGCAAAGCGACGGCACGCCGCTGTGGCTGCTGCTGCGCGTGCACCTGACCTGGGTCGAAGACCGTGCGGTGCGGTTGCGCGGCGCCTGCGTCGACATCACCGAGCGCAAGACCATCGATTCGCAGCTGAGCCGCGCCAAGGCCGAGCTGAGCCAGCAGGTCGACGACCTGGACCAACTGCACGAGCTGAGCAGCAACCTGCCCGACGCCGGCACGCTGCGCGAGCAGTTGCAGATGATCCTGGTGACGCTGGCGCATTTCCACGGCAGCGGCCGCGGCCTGGCCGCGCTGCTCGACCCGGCCACCGGCCGCCTCGGGCTGGAGGCCAGCATCGGCTTCAGCTCCGACGCCGGGGCCCGCGCCGCGTTGAGCGAAGGCGCCTGTGCCATGGCCGGCATGCAGCGCCAGCGCATGGTCGTGGCCGACACCGAGACCGACGAGCGCTTCCCAGGCCTGCGCGCGATCGCGCGGCGCGAGGGCTTTCGGGCCGTGCACTGCACCCCGCTGCTGAGCCTGCGCGGCGAGGTGCTGGGCGTGATCTCGGTGCACCTGGACCGGCCGCGCGAGCCGACCGAGCGCGAGTGCGCGCTGGCCGACATCTGCGCCCGCAAGGCGGCCGTGTTCAGCGAGCGCGCCCGCGCCCAGGCCGCGCTCGAAGAATCGCAGGGGCGGTTCCGCGCGGTGCTCGAAACCTCGGCCGTGCCCTTCATCGTGCTGACACCGCTGTACGACGACGACGGCAACATCACCGACTTCAGCTGGAACTACATGAACGGCGCCGCCGCCCAGGTGCAGCAGCGCACGCCGCAAGAGCTGATGGGCCACCGGCTGTCCGAGGTGCTGCCCAAGAGCTGGACCGACAGCCACGCGTTCCAGCAGTACGTGGCGGTGGTGCGCGATCGGCAGACGCGCGAGTTCGAGGCCCGCACGCAGCTGCGCGGCAGCGAGGGCTGGGTTCACTGCATCGCGTCGCCGATGCGCGAGTCGGTGGCCGTCTGGTTCAACGACATCACCGACCGCAAGAAGAACGAGGCGCTGCTGCGCGAGGCCGATCGGCGCAAGGACGAGTTCCTCGCCACGCTGGCCCACGAGCTGCGCAACCCGCTGGCGCCGATCCGCCAGGCCGCGCAGCTGTCGACCGCGCCGCACGCGACCGAGGCGCAAAAGCGCTGGAGCCAGGAGGTGATCGAGCGCCAGGTGCAGCACATGGCGCTGCTGCTGGACGACCTGCTCGACGTCTCGCGCATCACCCGCGGCGTGCTGCCGCTGCGCAAGACCGGCACCGAGCTGTCGGCGGTGGTGGCGAGCGCGGTCGAGACGGCGCGGCCGGTGATCGACGGCATGGACCACCAGCTGGCGATCAGCCTGCCGCCAGAGCCCGTGCACTTTGAGGCCGACCCGTTGCGCCTGGCACAGGTGGTGGCCAACCTGCTGACCAACGCCGCCAAGTACACCGACCGCGGTGGTCACATCCGCCTGTCGGCGCAGCGCGAGGGCGGCGACGTGGTGATCGAGGTCAGCGACGACGGCATCGGCATCGCGGCGGGCTCGATGCCCGAGGTCTTTCGCATGTTCTCGCAGCTGCACGCGACCGGCGAGCGGTCGAGCGCCGGCCTGGGCATCGGGCTGGCCTTGTCCAAAGGCCTGGTCGAGCTGCACGGCGGCAGCATCGCGGTGCGCAGCGCCGGCCCCGGCACCGGCAGCACCTTCACCGTGCGCCTGCCCGCCGGCGAGGCCGCTGCCCAAGCGCAGGGGCCGGTCAGCATGGCATCGGCCACGTTGGCACCACGCAAGGTGCTGATCGCCGACGACAACCGCGACGCCGCCGACAGCCTGGCCGCGCTGCTGCAGCTCGACGGCCACGACACCCGGCTCTCATTCGACGGCAACGAGGCCTTGTCGACCTGGCAGCACTTCGACCCCGATGTGTGCCTGTTCGACATCGGCATGCCGGGCCGCAACGGCTACGAGCTGGCGCGGGCGATCCGCGGTCTGCCCGGCGGCCAGCGCCCGGTGCTGATCGCGATCACCGGCTGGGGCCAGGAAAGCGACCGCCACCTCGCGCTGGAGGCCGGCTTCAACCACCACCTGACCAAGCCGGTGGATCCCCAGCGCCTGGCGGCGCTGTTTGGTTGATTTACGCCTGGCGGCGCTGTTTGGTTGATTTGCGCCTCGCGGCGCTGTTCGGCTGACTGCGCCTCGCGGCGCTGCGGCTGACCGCCTCAGGCACGCCGTTTGCCCTGGCCTGGGCCCGTGCCGCTGCGGCACCTCCTCATCGGAGCCTGGTGATGAACAAGCGTTTCCCGCGGCGCCGCGCGGCCGCGTGCCTGGCCTTGCTGGCCGGCCTGGGCGCGGTCGGCCCGCTGGCCGGCTGCGACCACCGGCCGAGCAACGTGCCACGGCCGTCCGACCCCGAGCGCAACACCCCGAAGCCCAAGACCCTGCCCGACACCAAGGCACCCGAGGGGTCGCCCGCGTCGGTGCCCACGCCTTGAGCGCATGTCGATGCGCCGGCCGCGGCGCCAGTACAAAAACCCATGAGGGATAGTTCTTCCCCGCCGACCGACACACGGCGATACAAACACGGCGACGCCGGTTGAATGATGTTGTCCACGCGGGCCGGTTCCATAATCGGCCAAAACTGCAGCTCTGCGGGAGGACCGCCCTGAACCACGTGCTCATTGTTGACGACGACGTCGACTCCGCGACTTCGTTGCGCGATCTCGTCGCGACCGAAAACTTCTCCGTTGCGCTCGCGCACACGCTGCGCGACGCCCGGCGGCAAATCGCCTTGCAGCCGCCCGACCTGGTGCTGCTCGACCTGCAACTGCCCGACGGCAGCGGGCTGGACCTGTTCTCCGACCCCGACCTGGTCGCCAGCTCGGAGCTGGTGTTGATCACCGGCCACGCCAGCCTGGAGACCTCGATCGAGGCGCTGCGCCTGGGCGCGGCCGACTACATCGTCAAGCCGATCGTGATGCGGCAGCTGCAGGGCGTGCTGTCGCGCTTCATGAAGCCCGCGGCGCTGAAGGCCGATGTGGCGCGCATGAACGCCGGCCTGGCCAGCAAGGGCCACTTCGGCCACCTGTGGGGCCAGGCGCCGCCGATGCTGCGCGTGTACGAGCAGATCTCGCGCGTGGCCGGCACGGCCGTCACCGTTTTCATCACCGGCGAGAGCGGCACCGGCAAAGAGGTGGTGGCGCAAACCGTGCACGACCTGAGCCGGCGGCGCAAGCAGCCTTTCCTCGCGGTGAACTGCGGCGCGATCTCGCCCAACCTGATCGAAAGCGAGATATTCGGCCACGAGAAGGGCAGCTTCACCGGAGCCGACCGCCAGCACCTGGGCTTCTTCGAGCGCGCGAACGGCGGCACGCTGTTCCTCGACGAGATCACCGAGATGCCGCTCGAGCTGCAGGTCAAGCTGCTGCGCGTGCTGGAGACAGGCCGCTTCATGCGCGTGGGCTCGACGCAAAGCCAGGAGGCCGACGTGCGCGTGATCGCCGCCACCAACCGCCTGCCCGAGCAGGCCGTGGCGTCGGGCAAGCTGCGCGAAGACCTGCTGTACCGGCTGAACGTGTTCCCGATCGAGCTGCCGCCGCTGCGCGATCGCCTGTCGGACGTCGGGCTGCTGGCCCAGCACTTTCTCGAAGGCATCGCCAAGCAAGAGGGCCAGCCCAAGCGCTTCACCAGTTCGGCCCTCGAGCGCCTGGCCACCTACCATTGGCCGGGCAACGTGCGCGAGCTGCGCAACGCGGTGCAGCGGGCCTATGTGATGGCGGCCGGCGAAGAGATCAACGAGGAATGGCTGCCACGCCCCCAGGCGGGTGTGGCGCTGCCGGCCGCGGCGGCGCTGCAGGCCGAGCCGGCGGCACCGGTGGCGGCTGCCGAGCTCGCCGCGCCGGCTGTCGACCCATCGATGATCGTGTCGCTGCCGGTCGGCACCTCGATGGCCCAGGCCGAGCGGGCGCTGATCGAAGCCACGCTGCGTTATCACAAGTTCCAGAAAGAGCGCACCGCGGCGGTCCTCGGCATCAGCCTGAAGACGCTGTACAACCGCCTGAAGGAATACGCCGCCGACAGCGAGGACACCTCGGCCTCGACCTGAGGCAACGCTGAACCCAAACCAGGGCGCGCCGCCTCGCGTGGGCCCATTCAGCGTCGGCCTGAACCGGGCGGTCCGGCGGCCATGGCCGGCATGTCGTTTGCAATCCTGCAGCGCATGCCGACCCGCGACACGCTGCCGGTGTGCAGCCATCTGGTCTGGGTGAGCGACAGCGAACCCGGCATTCGCCGCGAGCGCCGCGGCCAGCAGTTCGTCTACCTGCTGCCCAGCGGCCGCCCGCTGCGCGACGAAGCGCAGCTGCAACGCATCCGCCGCCTCGCGGTGCCGCCGGCCTACCAGGACGTGTGGATCTGCCCGCGCGCCGATGGCCACATCCAGGCCACCGGCCGCGATGCCCGCGGGCGCAAGCAGTACCGTTACCACGCCGACTGGCAGGCCCACCGCGGGCAGACCAAGTTCGATCGCCTGCGGGCCTTTGGCCAGGTGCTGCCGCGGCTGCGCCAGCGGGTGCTGCGGCGCCTGGGCGGTGCGGCCGAGCCGACGCGCGAGCGCGTGCTCGCCACCCTCGTGCGCCTGCTCGACACCACCTGGCTGCGCATCGGCAACGACGAGTACGCGCGCAGCAACGGCTCGTATGGCCTGAGCACCTTGCGCAACCGGCATGCGGGCGTGCGCGGCGCCGAGCTGAGGCTGGCCTTCGTCGGCAAGAGCGGGGTGCGGCACGAGGTGCGGCTGGCCGACCGCCGTGTGGCCCGGGTCGTGCGCCGCTGCCAGGACCTGCCGGGCCAGGAGCTGTTCCAGTACCTCGACGACGACGGCAAGGTCTGCCGGCTCGGCTCGGCCGATGTCAACGCCTGGCTGGCAGACGCGAGCGGCGAGCTGCATGCGACCGCGAAAGACTTTCGCACCTGGCATGGCAGCGTGCAGGCGCTGGCCTTGACGCTGGCCGCCTGCAGCGCCGAGCCGGTGCCGACCCCGGCGATGGTGGTGGCCGAGGTGGCGCGCCGCCTGGGCAACACCCCGGCGGTTTGCCGCAAGGCTTACATCCACCCGGCGGTGCTCGCGCTGGGCGACGCACTGGCCAGCGCCGAGGGCCGGGCCGGGCTGCTGGCGCAGCCGTGGGTGGTGTCGCCGCCCGCGCGGCGGGGGCTGGCGCTGGCCGAGCGGCAGCTGCTGGGCCTGCTGCAGGCGGGTAGCCGGCGCCGGCCAGGCGCTTGACGCGGCGGCCCACGGCGTGCGTGGGCAGGCTCGCGGCGGGAACAGGGCTTGCCAGCCAGCGACAAGCCGCTGGTTGCCCCGCCAGGTGTCCACAACCTCGAAGTGAAAGTCCGCCGTGCGCATTGCCTACATCACCGAAACCTTTCCGCCCGAGATCAACGGCGTCTCGCTGACGACCGCGCGCGCCGTGCACCACCTGCGCCGGGCCGGCCACACGGTGCAGCTGATCCGGCCGCGCCAAGCGCATGAGGCCACGCGTTCGTTCGAAGACACCGAGCACCCCGGCGACCACACCTTCGACAACGGCGAATGGCGCACCGCTGGGGCGCCGGTGCCGATGCACCCCGGGCTGCGCTTCGGCTGGGCCACCGTGGGCGCCTTGCGCGAGCGCTGGCAGCGCAGTGCGCCGCAGCTGGTGCATGTGGCCACGCCGGGGCCGCTGGCCTGGTCGGCATTGCGCGCGGCCAAGGCCGAGGGGCTGCCGTCGACGGCCGACTTCCGCACCAACCTGCCCGCCTACGGCCGGCACCTCGGCCTGGCCTGGTTGCAGCCTGCGGTGCTGGCCTACCTGCGCCAGCTCTACAACATGGCGCACCGCACCTTCGTGCCGACCCGCTCGCTCGCCGACGAGCTGACGGCGCGCGGCTTCCAGCGCCCCTCGGTGATCGGCCGGGGGGTCGATGCGGGCCTGTTCTCGCCCGCCGAGCGCGACGACGGCCTGCGCGAGGCCTGGGGTGTCGGGCCCGACGAGCGGGTGTTGCTGTACGTGGGCCGGCTCACATCGGAGAAGAACGTGGGCCTGGCGCTGGACACCTTCGAATACCTGCGCCGCCGCCGCCCGGGGCTGCGCATGGTGGTGGCCGGCGAAGGGCCGCTGCGCGCCAGGCTGGCGGCCGAGCACCCCGACGTGCGCTTCGTGGGCGTGCAGCGTGCCGGTGCCTTGGCCCGCTGTTATGCCAGCGCCGATGTGTTCCTGTTCCCCAGCGACAACGACACCTTCGGCAACGTGGTGCTCGAAGCGCTGGCCAGCGGGCTGGCGGTGGTCGCGTTCAACGGTGCCGGCGCCGGTGGGCTGATCCACCACGGCCACGATGGCTGGTTGGCGGCGCCCGGCGACCGGGGCAGCTTCTTCCATGCGGCCGAGCTGGCGCTGCAAGACTCGGCGCTGGGCTGCCCGCTGCGCCAGCGGGCCCGCACGCTGGCCCTGCGCAGCGACTGGGACAGCGCGCTGCACGCGTTCGAGCAACAGCTCAGCGCAGTGCTGGCCGAAGCGCTGGCCGGCTCGCAGGTGCGTGATGCCGCGCTCGCCTGAGCCGGGCTTGCACGCCGCCGACAGACCCTTGCCGACGCGGGGCTGACGCGCAATGGCAGTGCCGCGGCCGTTGACGCCACGCGCGTTTCGCTGTCGATGTGGCCGGCCGATCTTCTTTCGCAACAGCCAGTGCCTGGCCTGCCACACGCCGCTGGGCTACGACCCGGCCCGGCGCCTGCTGCTGCCGCTGCAGCGCGTGGACACCCCGCAGGGCGACGCGGGCGGACCGGAGCTCTGGCGCGCCGCCGGTGCCCGCAAGAGCCGGCCCTACCAGCTCTGCGCCCACCGCGACAGCCCGGCCGCCTGCAACTGGCTGGTCGACCCGGGGGACACCCATGCGGTGCTGCAGCCCGGCCAGGCGCCGCTGTGCCGCTGCTGCCGGCTGACCCGCACGCTGCCCGACCTGTCGGTGCCAGAGAACCAGGGCTACTGGCTGCGCATCGCACAGGCCCAGCGCCGGCTCGTGTCGGCGCTGATCGGGCTGGGCTTGCCGGTGCAGTCGCGCATCAGCGAAGACCCGCAGCACGGGCTGGTGTTCGACGTGCTGCGCAGCCTGCCCGGCCAGCCGCCGGTGATGACCGGCCACGCCGACGGCGTGATCACGCTCGACGCCGAAGAGGCCGACGACGCGCGGCGCGAGCAGCGCCGGGCCGACCTGCAAGAACCCTACCGCACGCTGCTGGGCCACCTGCGCCACGAAACCGGCCACTACTACTGGCAACGCCTGGTGGGCGACGAGGCCAGCCCCTGGCTCGACGCATTTCGCGAACTGTTCGGCGACGAGCGGCAGGACTACGCCGCGGCGCTGCAGGCCCACTACCAGCAGGGTGCTCAGGCCGACTGGCGCGAGCGCCATGTGAGCGCCTACGCCAGCAGCCACCCATGGGAAGACTGGGCCGAAACCTGGGCCCACTACCTGCACCTGCGCGACACGCTGGACACCGCGCGCAGCTTCGGTGTCGACGGCGAAACCATCGAGCTCGACTACGAGCGCTTCACGCCGGACGTGCTGGGCACCTGGGCCGACGCCAGCGCGCCGGGCTTCCTGCGGCTGGTGAACGGCTGGATGGAGCTGACCGGCGTGCTCAACGAGCTGTCACGCAGCATGGGCGTGCCCGATTTCTACCCCTTCGTGCTGTCGGCCGCGGTGCTGCGCAAGCTCTACCTGGTGCACCGGGTGATCGGTGCACCGGCATAGACTGGCTCAGCAGGCGCGCGCTTCGTGCGCCGCCGGGGCCGCAGCCGGCGGTCGCCACCCGGTGGGCGCCGGCAGCCAGCGGTCGAGCCGCTGCATCACGAAATGCAGGTCCAGCGGCTTTTGCCAGGTCTCGATGAACCCGCTGTGGGCGCCGTCGAAATCGGCCTCGGCCGTGACCGCCACCGCGGGAACATGGCGCCAGCGAAACTGCGTGCGCAAGCGCGGCAGCAGGTCGCTGCCCCAGCAGTCGGGCAGGCGCAGGTCCAGCAGCAGCAGCGCCGGGCGGATGGCCCCGCCGAGCGCGATGGCTTCGGCGCCATCGGCGGCCACGATCAACTCCAGATGGGGTCGCAAGCGGAACAACGCGCGCATCAGGAAAGCGTTGGTGGGCTCGTCTTCGACGTACAACACCTGCGGCCGGCCGGGCCTGCCGTACAAGTCATCCATTCGCGACACTCCGGTCTGTTTGATGATGGGCCAACGATCAAACAGAAGAGCAATCGACGTGCCCAAGCCCCGCTTGGCCGCGGTGGCTTGGAAACAGCTCGTATCAGCGCCGCAGCAAGGCCCGTCGTCGGCGTGCGTCCAGGCCCGGTGTGGCCCGCAGGTCGGTGTCGACCTGGCCGGCCTGGATGTCGGCGTAGGCCTGCTGCATCACGGGCTGCGGCTCGGGGTTGGCCGAGCCGGCCGACTCGTCGCGCTCGTGCGGCAAGGCCAGGTCGCGGCCATCGCTTTTCATCGAAGAACCGGGCGCGATCGGCGGCTTGCCGACGTTGCGCGGTGACTTCGCAGGGGCGGGGACGACGCGGGGCCGGGCTTTCATCGGAACTCCTTTCGGCAAGCTTTGCTCGGGCAGCCCGGGCACGTGGCAAAGCCCGCGGCATTTGCCATGCCCGCCCGCCAGGCTTTCAGGTACGGGGATTGCCGTGTCGGCACTGCGCAAGAGCGACCGGTCAGTGTGGGCCGGCACCTTGCAAACGCTGGGAAGCCGTTGACCTCTCTCGACCCCACCCCATTCGACCCCGCCCAGCCGGCAGCGGCTGGGTTGGGCGCGACCCTCTCGGACATCCACCGCCGCACCGAGGCGCGCGTGGCCGAGGCCCTGCAGCGGGACGACGGCGCGATCGAGCCCGACGAGATGGCGCGCCTGATCCGTGAGCTGGGCCAGCACCAGGTCGAGCTGGAGATGCAGAACGAGCAGCTGCGCCAGGCCCACGTCGAGCTGAAGCAATCGCGCGACCGCTATGTCGACCTGTACGACCGCGCGCCCCTGGGCTATGTGACGCTCGATGCGCAGGGCCGCATCGTCGACGGCAACCACGTGGCCGCGGCCCTGCTGGGCGTGCCGCAGGCCGAGCTGCTGGGCTGCTCGCTGCGGCAGTTCTTTCACCGCGAAGACCTGGTCGGCCTGCGCCTGCACATCGACGCGGTCGAGCACGGCCGCGGGGGCGGCCCGCTCGAGCTGCCGCTGCTGCCGGCGCGCGGCGGGGCGGGGCGCTGGGTTGCGCTCGAGACCACGGTGGTCAAGGCCACGCCGTACGGCGGCCGCCAATGCCGCATCGCGCTGCTGGACATCAGCGAGCGGGTGCGCATGCGCGAGGGCCTGGCGCGGCTCGCGGCCATCGTCGCGTCGTCGGACGATGCGATCGTCAGCCGCGACGTCGAGGGCCGGGTCACCTCGTGGAACGAGGGCGCCCACCGGCTGCTGGGGCGCACGGCCGACGAGATGCTGGGCCAGACGATGGACGCGCTCGTGCCGCCCGAGCTGCAGGCGCAAGAGGCCGACCTGCTGTACCGCCTGCGGCAGGGCCAGAAGGTGGCGCACCTCGAGTCCGAGCGGCTGCAGCCCGACGGCGCGCGGGTGCCGGTGTCGATGAGCCTGTCGCCGATCCGTGACGAGCGGGGCGAGGTCGTGGGCTCGGCGCTGATCGCGCGCGACATCAGCGAGCGCCACCGTGTCGACCGGGCGCTGCACGAGCGCATCCGCCAGCTCGATGTGCTGGCCAGCGCGAGCCAGGGGCTGATCCTGGGCGAGCAGGACCCGGCCACGATGCAACGCGAGCTGCTCGAGCGGGTGCGCGCCGCCGTGGGGTGCGAGATCTGCCTGAACTACGGCGTCAGCGAAGACGGCCAGGTGATGCAGCTGCAGTCGTCGATCGGCCTGAGCGACGAGCAGCAGGCCGAGCTGGCCCGCGTGCCCGTGGCCGATTCGCCCTGCGGCCTGGCGGTGCAGCGCAAGAGCCGCATCGTGGTCGACGACGTGCAGAACAGCCCGTTCGACAAGGTGCGGCGGCTGAGGCAGGCGGGGGCACGCTGCTATGTCGGCTGGCCGCTGATGGCGCACGGCCGGGTCTATGGCGTGGCGGCCTTCGTGTCGACCAGCCGCGACCGTTTTCGCGGCGGCGACCTGCTGGTCATCAAGAGCCTGTGCAGCCAGGTGGCGGCGATGCTCGAGCGCAGCCACCTGGTCGCCGAGCTGCGCCAGCGCGAGCAGACGCTGCGCAAGTCCGACCAGGCCAAGGACGAGATGATCGCCACGCTGGCCCATGAACTGCGCAACCCGCTGGCGCCGCTGCGCAACGCGGTCAGCATCCTGCACCACGACGTGAGCGACCCGCAGCGCGTGGCCTGGTGCCGCGACATCATCGAGCGCCAGGTGGTGCAGATGAGCCACCTGCTCGAAGACCTGCTGGATGCGAGCCGGCTGACCCGCCGCAAGATCGAGCTGCGGCTCGAGCGGCTCGACCTGCAGCGGGTGGTCGGCCAGGCCATCGAGGCGACGCAGCCGCTGGTCGACGAGAAGCGGCACCGGCTGCAGCTGGCGCTGCCCGGGCAGCCGATCACCGTGCACGCCGACCTGACGCGGCTGACGCAGGTGCTGGCCAACCTGCTGAGCAACGCGGCCAAGTACTCCGACCCCGGCAGCGAGATCGTGCTGCGCGCCTGGCGCGACGGCGACCACGCCTGCGTCAGCGTGCGCGACAGCGGCATCGGCATCGCCGCCGAACAGTTGCCGCTGATCTTCGACATGTTCTCGCAGCTGTCGCCGGCGCTCGAGCGCACGCGCGGTGGCCTGGGCATCGGCCTGGCGCTGGCGCGCGGGCTGGCCGAGCAGCACGGCGGCACGCTGCACGCCCACAGCGACGGGCCCGGCCGGGGCAGCGAATTCACGCTGCGGCTGCCGGTGGGCGAGGCGGTGCCGGTCGAGGCCGGCGCGCCGGCGCGGCCCGAGGCCACCGACCCGCCGCGCCACCGGCTGCTGGTGGTCGACGACAACGTCGACGCGGCGCAGACGCTTGCGGCCATGCTGTCGCTGCACGGGCAAGAGGTGCGCACGGCCTATGGCGGGCGCGAGGCGCTGCAGCTCGCTTCGCAGTGGCGGCCCGACGTGGCAGTGCTCGACATCGGCATGCCCGAGCTGAACGGCTACGAGCTGTGCCGGCGCCTGCGCGACCAGAGCGCCGGCCGGCCGCCGCTGTGCATCGCCTGCACCGGCTGGGGCCAAGAGGCCGACCGCGAGCGCGCGAACGAAGCCGGCTTCGATTTCCACCTCGTCAAGCCGGTCGACATCAACAGCCTGCTGCGCCTGCTGGGCGTGGCCGAGACCACCGCGGCGCCGCGGCATTGAAGGCCCCGGTGCAGGAACGCCGCTTGCCCGATGCGCGGGCATGACCTTGCCCGTGCTCCACCGCTGCGTCGCCCCCCACGAGGTGCAACCATGAGGGCCGACGACTCGGCATCGCCAGGCGCCCGGCCCGCGCCGGTCGACAGACCCGTGCCGTTCGAGCCGCTGGCGGTCACCGTGCACGGCGCCGGCCACGCCGGCCTAGTCGCCGCGGCCTGCCTGGCCGAGCTCGGCCACAGCGTGGTCTGCACCGACGCGGGCGCGGCCCGCCTGGCGCAGCTGGCCCGCGCCGAGCTGCCGTTCGACGAGCCGGGGCTGGCCGAGCTGATCGTGCGGCACGGCCTAACCTGCCGCCTGCGCCTGACCGCCGACACCGACATGGCGGTCGCGCATGGCCGGGTGCAGCTGATCGCGCAGACGCCCTCTGGCATCTACGGCGGCCAGGCCCAGGAAGGCGGCTGGGTCGACGTGCGGCAGGTGCTGGCCGCGGCCCGTGGCATTGGCGAGCGCATCACGCGCGAGGTGCTGGTGGCCACCCACTGCACGGCCCCGGTCGGCACGGCCGATCGGGTGCGCGAGGTGATCGGCGCGGCACTGGCCCGCCGTGGTGCGGCGCTGCCGTTCGCGGTCGCGGCCACCCCCGGCTTCCTGCGCCACGGCCAGGCGGTCAACGACTTTCTGCAACCGCCGCGCATCGTGGCCGGTGCCGACACGCCGGCCGCGTTTCGGCTGCTGCGGCAGCTGTACGCGCCGCTGCTGCAGGCGCCGGTGCAGTGGGTGCCGATGGGCCTGCGCGCTGCCGAGTTCACCAAGTACGCCAGCAACACGATGCTGGCCGCGCGCATCAGCCTGATGAACGACCTGGCGCTGCTGGCCGAGCAACTGCAGGTGGACATCGGCGAGGTCCAGCGCGGCATGGCCGGCGACGCCCGCATCGGCGAGCGGGCCTTGTCGCCCGGCTGCGGCTTCGGCGGCCCCGGGCTGCCCGGCGATGTGCGCGCGATGCGCCGCAGCGCGGCCGACCTGGGGCTGGTGCTGCCGATGCTGGACGCGATCGAGCAGGCCAACGAGCGCCAGAAGACGCTGCTGCCGTGGCACATCATCCAGGCCTTCGACGGCCACCTGGCGGGGCGCCGCATCGCGCTGTGGGGCCTGGCCTACAAGCCGGGCACCGACAGCCTGAGCGAGTCGCCCAGCGAGGCGCTGATCCAGGCGCTGTTGGCCGAAGGGGCCGAGGTGGTGGCCTACGACCCGCAGGCGATGCCGGCCGCGCGGCTGCGCTACGCCGGGTTGCCGCGGCTGCGCTTTGCCGCCGATCCGTTCGGCGCGGTGGTGGGCGCCGATGCGCTGGCCATCGTCACCGACTGGCCCGAGTTCCGCCGCATCGACTGGCGCAAGGTGCGCCGCTGCATGCAGGGCCACCGGGTCTTCGACGGCCGCAACGTCTGCCCGGCGCACGAGCTGGTCGAGCTGGGCTTCGGCTACCGCGGGGTCGGCCGAGCCGTGCACGACAGGCCGGCCGAGATCGTCGCCTTCGCGCGTTGATGCCGCGGCCCGCCGGGGTGGGCTTGGTGGCCTGCGCGGGCCGCGAGGCCGTCAGGCGTCGTTGATGCGGCGGCGGATCACGAACGCGATCGCCCCCAGGCCGGCCAGCATCATCAGCAGGGCCGAAGGCTCGGGCACCGCCAGCACCTCGCCCAGATGGGCCAGGCCGTCCTCGGCGACGATGTCGCCCGCCAGCGCGGCGCCGGTGTCGCCGCTGCGTGGCATCGGGCCGAGCGGGTCGGCGGTGTCGGCCAATGGCGCTGGCAGCGCGGGCGGCGGCAGGTGATCGAAGTCTGCCCGCACCGGCGGGGGTGACCAGGCCACCGGTTGCAGCGGGCCGTTGGCGGCCGAGGCGAAGTCGATGCGCTGGGCCCAGTCGCTGCCGGTCAGGTCGGCCCCGGCGATGGGGTGGCCTGCCACCGAGCCCCAGTGATCGTCGCGCATGTCGCGATGAGGTTGCGGCAGGGCGGCGCCGGCTGGGCCCGCGGCCAGCACCATGATCACGACGGCCCCACACATCAGATTCATGACTTCTCCTTCGGCGGCGACAGATCCCTGCGGCTGTGCCGCCCGGGCGCCTTTTGCAGACGAGGTGCGGCTTTGTGCAATGGCAAACCACAGGCCAGGCCGGCCCGGCGAATCGGGCGCGAAACGGCCGGCACGAGCGGCGGCGGCGCGGTCGGCGGGGCAGCTTTTTCTGCAAGCGTTTCGGCGGCGCGTGGGCTGCCAGAATCGGCGGCTTCCACCTTCGCCGAGCGTCTGCCAATGAACCTCGCCACGACCGAAATCAAGGCCTTCGTACCCGCGCTCGACTTCGAGCGCTCGCAGCAGTTCTACCGTGCCCTCGGCTTCGAGATCCCGTGGTCGGGCGAGGGCCTGGCCTACGTTCGCCACGGCGACACGAGCTTCTTGCTGCAAGACTTCAACCAGCCCGAGTTCGTGAAGAACTTTCAGATGCACCTGCTGGTGGCCAACGTGGACGATTGGCATGCGCATGTGCTGCAGTCGGGGGTGCAGCAGCGCTTCGGCGTGCGCGTCGATCAGCCGCAGGACCAACCCTGGCGCATGCGCGACTTCGTGCTGTTCGACCCCAGCGGCGTGCTGTGGCGCGTGGCGCAGAACATCGACTGAAAGCCGCCGTGTAGGACAACGCCTGGCGCATTTGCACAGGGTTGCAGCTGTAGCGCCTTGGGCCGGTTTGCATCAGCCAAAGCTTTCTAGGATGGCTTCGCACGTCGGGTGATGAACCCCATCGCCGGCGGCAACCACCTCGAAAGGACTTCATCCGATGACCCGTTCCCTGATGGCCCTTGTGACCTTCGCCGCCATGGCCGCACCGGTGCTGGCCCAGACCACCGCCCCGGTCGCCACCCCGGTCGCCGCCCCGGTCGCCGCCCCGGTCGCCGCCCCGGTCGCCGCCCCGACGGTGGCCGCCTCGGCGCCTGCTGCGCCGACCGCGCCTGCCTCGTCGCCCACCGACCCGAAGGCCGACAGCGGCAAGAAAGAGAACAAGCAGCCCAAGCCCGAGCCGAAACCGCAGGGCGAGGCGAAGTAGGCGCCCAAGCGCCCCGAACCTGTCTCTGATCGGCGGGCGGTGTCTTCGGGCACCGCCCGTTTTGTCGTGCGCCTCACGTGCGCACAACCTCGCTTCAGGAGCGGGGGTCGTCGGCGTCGGGCGGCTGCTGCGCCGCGTCGAGCGGCCACCAGCCCGCGGCCACGCTGGCCTGGCGGGCGCGGGCCTTCAGCAGGATGTCGCTCAGCACCTGCGGTTCGAGCGGCTTGCGGATGAAGTGGTCGAAACCGGCGGCCAGGCAGCGCTGCTCATCGTCGAGGCTGCCGGTGGCCGTCAGGCAGACGAACAGCGCGTGCGTGATGCGGCCCTGCAGCTTGCGCGCCTTGGCCAGCACCTCGCAGCCGTCGTGGCCCGGCATGTTCAGATCGAGGAACACCAGCGCCGGCTGGAACAGCTCGGCCACGCGCAGCCCCATCTCGCCGCCAAAGGCGACGGCGGTCTTGCAGCCGATCATTTGCAGCAGATAGCTCAGTGACGTGGCCGCGTCGACGCTGTCGTCGACGATCAACACACGCAACTCGGCCAGGTTGTCGATGTCATCGCTCACCCAGGATCCCTCTCACAGCCGTTGTGGCCCCGAGCGGCAAGCGCCGATCCCGCCGCGGCGGGGGCGGCGGCAGGAAGTAGGGGGTCCTAAGCCGCGTGGGCGGTGGGCAGCGAGATCTCGCGCAGGGTCTGGTCGGTGTCGTGCGACTGGCGCAGCGCCAGGTCGCCGAGCGACAAGATGCCGACCAGTTCGTGCCGGCGGTTGACGACCGGCACGCGGCGCACCTGCGCGTCGCCCATCAGGCGCATCACCTCGTCGCTGTCCTGGTCCTCGGTGGCGCATTGCACGTCGACGGTCATGATGTCGGACACGCAGGCCGCATCGGGCTTCATGCCGGCGGCCACGCCGCGGATCGCGATATCGCGGTCGGTCACCATGCCGAGCACACGCTTGCCGTTGCACACCGGCAGCGCGCCGACATTGAGCTCCTTCATCATCCGGGCGGCACGCTGCAGCGTGTCTTCGGGGCCGATGACCTGGGGGCTGGGGGACATGATCTCGCTCACGTGGGGCATGGGGTTCTCCTGAGGCACGAACACGGAACCCTGACCGGGCAAACCGCGCGCCCGCGTGGTGGCCTCTTGTGGCGCGGGGCTGCGCATCGGCCGCCCCGGCGGGCGACCCGGCGTCAGGCTTGCAGCAACAGGGGCTGGGTCGGGGTGGCGCTGGGCTCGTCGGTGTCGAGCGGGCCGCGCTGCAGCAGGTGCAGGTAGCGCTGCGACAACCCGTCGAGCACGCGCTTCCAGTCGTGTTCACGGGCGCGGGCCAGCGCCCGGCCGGCCAGGTCGCCGTCGCGCCCGGCCAGCGCGGCGCGCATCGCCTCGGCCCAGTCGCCGGGGCGGCGCGAGGTCATCGTGATCGCCACCCCGTCGGCCAGCTCGCCCAGGCCGGCGGCAGCGCTGGCGACCAGCGGGGTGCCGCAGGCCATCGCCTCCAGCGCGGCGAGGCCGAAGGTTTCCTGGTCGCCGGCGTGCACGAACGCGTCGCAACTGGCCAGCAGCCGCGCCAGTCGGCCACTGTGGAACTGGGGCTTGAGCACGATCACTTGGCGGCCCTTGGGCGGGCGCGGGCCGCTGCCCACCGCTAGCAACACATGCTTCGGCCCGAGCAGCTCGACGGCCCGGCTCAGCAGGTCGAGGTGCTTCTCGGCGGCAAATCGGCCGATGTAGACCAGCAGGCGCGTGCCCGGCGGCAACTGCAGCCGGCGCTCGAGCGCGCGCCGCCACGCCGGGTCGGCCGCGGCCGGGTTGAAGACCGCGCAGTCCACCCCCAGCGGCTGGTGCTGCGCGTGACGCACACCCAGGTCGTGCAGCGTGTCGGTCATCGCGCGGCTGGGGGCCAGCACCATGTCGAAGCCGGCATACACGCGCGCCAGGTAGCGCTGGGCCTGGCGTTCGGCCCAGCGGCCGGGCCAGGCGGTGGCGCAGCGGTTGCCGGCCCAATGCGCCGCCAGTGCCGGCAGGTTGCTGTGGCAGAACGCCACCGACGGCACCTGCAGCGCGCGCGCCGCGTCGAGCGCGGCCCAGGCCAGCGTGAAGGGGTCGGACGACTCGATGATCTCGGGCTCGGCCTTTTCGATCAGCCGGGTGGCCTGGGCGCGGTTCCAGACACACCGGTAACCGCCGGACAGGGGCAGCGGCACGCCGCCAACGTCGACCATGTCCGGCCCGCGCACACCCGGCGCCACCAGGGTGTGCCGCCAGCCCTGCGCCACCAGCATGGCGCGCTTGGTGCTGATGGCCCGCCGCACCCCACCGCAGGCCTCGCGCGCCCACAGCATCGTGGCGTCGAGCAGGTGAGGGCCCTCCGGCCGGTAAAGGCTGCGCGGCGGGGGGCGCGAGGTGTCGGGCATGCAGCGGTCGTTGCAAGGCTTATGCCACCGCGTCGTTGCGGCGGGTTTCACCCGCAAGGGCAGGAAAGCGGCGCGTCCCGGCATGGCCGGCGCGCGCCCGTTGTGCCGTAAGGCCTACCGACGGACGGCAGTTCTTGCTGCGCCCGGCGGCACGCTTGGCACTCAGTTGCGGTCGCTGCGCGCCGCGCGGTCGGTCAGCGTCGAGTCGCTCGACGGGGTCGAGCCGTAGCTGCTGCCGGTGGCCGACGAGTCGGTGGTCGACGGCGTGGTGGCGCTGCCGCTGTTGTAGCTGCTGGTGCCGGTGGCGCCGGTGCTCGGCGTCGTGCCGGTGCTGGTGTTGGGGTTCACCGTGCTCGGCGACGAGGTCGAGCTGGGCATCGTGGTCGAGCTGCCGCTCGTCGACGGTGTGGTGGTCGACGGCGTGGTCGTCGACGGCATGGTGGTCGTGTTGGCCGAATTGGGCAGCGTCGGCGAGGCGGTGGTGTCCGGGCCGGTGGTGCCGCCGCCCTTGCCGCTGTCGGTGTTCTGGGCGACGGCGACGCCGGCGACCACGACGAGGCAAGCAGCGGCTGCGCTGGTCAGACGGGTGACGAGTTTGTTCATCTCAAAGACTCCAAGGTAGGTTGAGGATTCGCTGCGCGCCGCGGGCGGTTGAAGGCCGTTGGCGCGGCAAGCGCCGCGTCGTCTGGCCGGCAATCCTCGTGCCGCGTGCGGCGCACCGGGCGGCCATCGGGGCATGCCTGCGGTCGGCCGGTCCTGCCACGGCTGGCGGCACGCGGGCTGCTCAGGGCCCCTTGCGGGCCCGGCCACCGGGCCTGTGCCGATCGTTTCAACAGGAGCAAGCCCATGGCCAAGGCCGACACCACCTCGAAGACCCAACGCGAGATCCAGCAACAGCAAGACCGCCGTGACCAGGAACGCCAGGCCGGGCAGGACGATGCCGGCCACCACGCGGTGCAGGCCGGTGCCCGCCGCCAGCCCGAGAAACTGCCAGCCCAGCACCTGGCCAAGCCGGGCCGCGAGGCTGACCTGGAGCTGAAGCCGCGCTTCATGGCGCCCGACTACCGCGGCAGCGGCAAGCTGCAGGGCTTTGCGGCGCTGATCACCGGTGCCGATTCAGGCATCGGCCGCGCGGTGGCGGTGCTGTTCGCCCGCGAGGGGGCCGATGTGGCCGTGGCCTACCACTCGTCGCACGACGATGCGGCCGAAACCAAACGGTGCGTCGAGGCCGAGGGCAGGCGCTGCCTGCTGCTGCCGGGCGACGTGAAGGACGACGCCTGGTGCCGCCAGGCCGTGCAGCAAACCGTGGCCGAATTCGGCAAGCTCGACGTGCTGGTCAACAACGCCGCCTTCCAGGAGCATGCGGCGTCGCTGGAAGACATCGACGACGTGCGCCTGCAGGAGACGCTGGACACCAACATTGGCGGTTATTTCCGCATGGCCCGCGCCGCCTTGCCGCACCTGCGGCGCGGCGGCTCGATCATCAACACCGGCTCGGTCGTCGGCCTGCGCGGCAGCGAGAAGCTGCTCGACTACTCGGCCACCAAGGGGGCGATCCACGCTTTCACCAAGTCGCTGGCCAGCAACCTGCTCGAGCGGGGCATCCGCGTCAACGCGGTGGCGCCCGGCCCGGTGTGGACGCCGCTGAACCCGGCCGACAGCCCGGCCGACAAGGTGGCCGAGTTCGGCCAGAAGACCGACATGAAGCGCGCGGCCCAGCCCGAGGAGTTGTCGCCGGCCTACGTCTTTCTTGCATCGCCGGTGTGTTCGGGTTACATCAGCGGGGTGGTGCTGCCGGTCACCGGCAGCGTTGGCGCCATCTGAGTGGGGCGGCTGGCGCCCGGCAGGCATATGGCATAAGGCGCAAGGCACGGCGTTTGCTCAAAGAGGGTTCGCGTTTTCAAACTTCCCCACCTCTCACAAGGAGTTGCCGACATGAACCTCATCATCTGGCTGGTTATTGGTGGTCTTCTGGGCTGGGTCGCCAGCATGATCATGCGCACCGATGCGCAGCAAGGCGTGCTGCTCAACGTGATCGTCGGCATCGTCGGCGCCATGCTGGGCGGCTGGTTCATTTCACCGATGGTCGGCGTGCCGACGATCAACCAGGGCGCCTTCAGCCTGGGCGCGCTGCTGGTGTCGCTGGTCGGGGCCGTCATCCTGCTGGCCATCGTCAACCTGGTGCGCCGCGGGACACCCCGCTGAGCCCGCCGCTGAAACGAGGCGCCGCGCATGGCCGATGGATCCCGAGACGATGAGCCACTGGCCGGCGGCGGCGCCGCGCGCGGCGAGACGCTGACCGAGTCGCTGCAGAGCCTGCTGCATGAATTGCCCGGCCTGGTCAGCGACCGGGTCGAGCTGTTCGCGCTCGAACTCGCGCGCGCCGGCTCGGCGCTGGCGCGCATCGTGGCCTGGGTGGTGGCGATCGCCATCCTCGGCGTCACCGCCTGGCTGGCCCTGTGGGCCGGCGTGGTGATCGCGCTGGTGGGCCTGGGCGTGCACTGGGCGCTGGCCTTGCTGCCGGTGCTGCTGATCAACCTGGCGGCGGTGCTGCTGGCCGTGGGCCAGGTGCGCCAGCTGGCCACCCGGCTGAGCCTGCCCGCGACGCGCCGGCACCTGACGATGTCGTCGCCGCCGGCTCCCCCTGAAGCCAACCCTGACGAGCCCGATGGCCCACCCACCGCTCCCTGACGCCAGCAGCGACGATCTCGACACGCGCATCCGCCGCGCCGAGCTGGCGCTGATGGCCCGCGACGCACGCGTCAAGCGCCAGGTGGCCTTGCTCGGCCAACGCGTGCGGCGCGCGCGCGACCCGGCGCGCTGGGTGATGCCGGTGGCCGGTGGGGCGCTGGCGTTGCTGGCAGGCTGGTGGCTGTGGCGCCGCGTGCGCCCGCGGCCTGCGCCCCACGCGGCGGCGCACCATGCGGCCGCCGCGGGCGCTGCCCGGCCCGGCAAGCTCGACTGGCTCGAGCTGGTGGCGCTGGCCTGGCCCTTCATCCCCGAGCACTGGCGCCAGCGCTGGGGCTCGAACCCGACCAGCGCGATGATGAACCTGGGCATGCTCGCCTCGCGCTACCTGATGGACGGGTTGCGCGACGCCTTCAGCCACGCCGGCGAGGCTCGCGACGCCGGCGCCGGGCTGCCACCGCTGCGCACCGTGGCCCAGGTGGACCTGGGGCGTTACGCCGGCACCTGGTACGAGATCGCGCGCCTGCCCAACACGTTCGAGCGGGCCTGCAGTGGCCAGCCGCGGGCGCATTACGCGCTGCGCGAGGGCGGGGTGCTCGAGGTCTTGAACGGCTGCTTCGAGGCCGATGGCCACGAGCGCCTGGCGCACGGCCAGGCGCGGGTGCGGCCCGGCAGCCACGGCGCCAAGCTGGAGGTCACGTTCCTGCCGACCTGGCTGCGTTGGCTGCCGATCGGCTGGGCCGACTACTGGATCCTGCACCTCGCCGACGACTACTCGCTGGCGCTGATCGGCGAGCCGGGCCGACGCAACCTGTGGGTGCTGGCGCGCGAGCCGCAGATCGCGCCCGAGGCTCTGGCCGAGATGGTCGAGCTGGCGCGTGGGCTGGGCTTTCCGGTCGAGCAGCTGCAGGTGTCGCAGCCGGGCCCGGCGGCGAGCTGACGGGGCTGCGCGCAGCGCGCCGGTGGGCCGTCAGCCGCCGATCGCCGGGGGCGCCTGCAGCAACGGCAGCAGCCGCGCGCTCAGCTGCGCGTAGGCCGGCCCGCCGCGGCGCTGCAGGGATTGCAGCTGCGCTTCGAGGTCGACCGCGGCCTGCTCGTATTCGCCATGCTTGATGGCCTCGATCTCGCGGGCGATCGCCTTCAGCTTGGCCAGCGATTCGGCCGCCTGCGGCGTGGCGCTGCCGTTCTGCTCGGCCTGCGCGATCAGCACCTCGGTGATCAGGCCCAGCTGCTTGCCGTAGCTGGCCACGCCGAAGGCCTTTTCTTCGATCTGGGCGTTGCCGGCCCCCGGGCTGATGCCCTGGAAGAACCAATGCGTGTTCGGGTCGACGCGCAGCGCGTCGTTGCCGCTCCAGGGGAAGTGGATTTGGGGTGCCCAGAACCAGAGCCAGGGGAACATGGCGGTGTCCTTTCTTCAGTGTCGCCAGGGCCCTGGCGATCGTGCGCGAGTCCGGCGCCTTGGAATGCTGTGGTGGCGCGGTGCGGGTCGCCGCGGGGGGGCGCTCACCCAGCGCGAGCAGATCCTAACCCCACGGCTGCAAGGCTGGCAGCGCCACGCCAGAATAGTGGGCCAACCTTGCGCTGCTGTACCCCACCCCCCATGAAATTCATCTCCGTTCGCGTTCGCTCGGCCATCGTCATGCATGGCTACACCGATGACAACCAGGAGGTCGTCGAAGAGATCCGCGACGAGGCCTTCGTCGAGAAACTCGTCGCGGTCGACCGCATCCAGTCGGTGTCCGAAAAGTACCTGCTGGTCACCTCGTCGCACGGCCGGGTGATGTACTGGGAATACGAAGGCGGCTTCGCGGCGATGAAGTCGCGCCTGGCCGCGGCCGGGCTGTTGATCGGGTGACCTGCCGGGCCCGGCGCATGGCGTCGTTGCCCACCTTGCCCAGGCATCAGCCTGGGCGGCGGCGTGCGCCTTGCCCTGCATCCCTGCCCGGCCCGTTCGCACGGGCTTGCGTAGTGTGAACAGGCCCTAGTCGATCGGTGTCAGCAGCAGGGTGTGGGCGTCTTGCGTGTCTTCGCCACGGTAGCCCTGCGCGACGATCTGGCCGGCGTCGTTGATGGCGCCTGCGTTGGTCAGCGTCCAGCCCGCGCCGCTGACCGGGTCCAGGTGATGGGTGAGCGGGGTCATGTGGCCATTGCGATAGATGAAGGCCCGCTGGTGGCGGTAGGTGGGGGTGTCGGACCAGCCGACGACGACGCCATGGTTGTTGATGGCCCGCGCGGCGCTGCTGCTGCCGCCCAGTGTGCCGAGGTCGGTGACCCGCCCGCCATCGAAGATCACCGCGTGGCGTCGGCCGTCGTCCAGGTCGCTGGCACCGACCGCCACGTCGGCGTCGTTCAGCGCATAGGCAAAGCTGGAGCCGCCCGACAGCGTGCCGAGGTCTTTCAGCTGGGCACCGTCGTGGATGAAGGCGTGGTAGTGGATCTGGTTGCCTGCCACGAGCGAGTAGCCCGCCACGTGGCCCGCCCGGTTGATCGCGAAGGCGCGCGAATCGTTGCCGCCCAGGGTGCCGAGATCGATCATCACACCATGGTCGTAGCGGTATGGGTGGACCCGGCCCAAACCTGCGTCTGACGAACCCACGACCTGGCGCGCCTCGTTGATGCCCTCGACGGTGACCATGCCACCGCCGAGCAGCCCCTTGAACTTGCGCAGCCCGGCGGTGGTCCAGATGCAGGCCTTCGGCCGGCGGGCCTGGGGGCCCTGGCAGGTGCCCGCCACGTCGCCCCGGTCGTTGATGGCGTTGCCCGAGTTGTATTGGCCGGCGGCTTCGAGCAAGCGCAGGCTGCCGTTCTCGAACACGAACGCATAGTCGACACCGTCGATGCCCAGCGTGCTGGTCACCGCGCCGCTTCGATTGATGCCCATGTGGAAAGCCTGGGAGGCTGCGACATCGGTGACTTGGTAAGTGGCGGCCTGGGCAGCGGCGATGCTGAAGGCGGCGACGAGACCGGCGAGGGCGTGTGAGGCGGCCATGCTGAAAGCTCTCCCGAGTGCGAGGGTGCGGGGGGCGGGTGCGGACGGCCGATCGTAGCCCTTCGAACCGATCCCGTTGACCCCCTAACTTGCTGGTTAGGGCGGCGCTGAATAAGTCCCCGCGAGGGGGGCTTCACTGCGGCGCGCGGCCGTAGAGGATCGACTGCACGACGCCCGACTTGAAGCGCACGGTGGCCATCAGGTTGCCGGGGCCGCGGTCGTAGACCCACTCTTCGACCGGCTGGCAGGGCGCCACTACGGCGGCGTAGGGGCCGGGCAGCGGCTGCAGCGTGCCGGCCTGCACCCACGGGGCGCAGTAGCTGTCTTTCAGCAGCGGCTCGCCGCACTTGTAGAGCACCGCCAGGCGCGAATCGCCCTCGCCGGTGCTGCTGCCGTTGCAGCGCAGCGATTCGGCCCAGGCCGGCGCCGCGGCCCATGGGCCCAGCGCGGCGGCGGCGATGCAAACGATGGCGTGACGTGGTTTCATGGCGGCCTCGGCCGGCAACAGGCTGCGAGCATTGTGCGCGCGGGCGTGCGTTGGCGCCGGCGTCAGGCCTTGGCGGCCACCGCCTGCTTCAGCGCACCGACCAGGTCGTCCGGGCTGCAGGGCTTGCTCAGCACGGTGAATTCGCTCTGTGCCGGCCGCACGTTGCTGTAGCCGCTGATCAGCACCAGCGGCAGCTGCGGGTAGCGCGCGCGCAGCTGGCGGGCCAGCGCCACGCCGTCCATCCCGCCCGGCATCACGATGTCGGACAACACGGCGTCGAACGGCGGCTCGCCCCCGTCGAAGCAGGTCAGCGCCTGCTCGGCACTGCGGGCCAGGTGCACCTGGCAGCCATACGAGCCGAGCAGCGCCGCCGTCACGTCGCCGAGCGATTCGTTGTCTTCGACCACCAGCACCCGCAGGCCGGCCATCGCGCCCGCGTCGGCCGCGGGCTTGCGGGCCGGCGTGGTGGCCGTGGCCGGGGCGGCCGGCAGCACCAGCGTCACCGCGGTGCCCATGCCCGGCGTGCCGGCGATGCGCGCGGCACCCCCGGCCTCGGTGCAGAAGCCGTGCACCTGGCTCAGCCCCAGCCCGCTGCCCAGGCCGGTCGCCTTGGTGGTGAAGAAGGGTTCGAAGGCGCGGTTGGCCACCTCGTCGCTGATACCCGTGCCGTCGTCGGTCACGGTGATCAGCACATACGCGCCCGCCGGCAGCTCGGTGGTGTCGGCCGGGCCGGCGTTGCCGGCTTCGAGCCACAGGTGGCCGCCGTTCGGCATCGCGTCGCGTGCGTTCAGGGCCAGGTTGATCAGCGCCAGCTCCAGCTCGCCCGCGTCGACCACCACGGCGCGTGTGTCGGGTGCGACCTTGACCTCGACCGCGATGCGCTTGCCCAGCACGATGCCCAGCAGCTCGCGCAGCTCGGGCAGGGTGCTGACCAGGTCGACGCGCTCGGGCCGCGTGGCGTGGCGGCCGGCAAAGCGCAGCAGGTGCTGGGTCAACCGGCGGCCGGCCTCGACCGCGCGCATCGTGGCGGCCAGCGGGGAGTCGATGTCGAGCTGGCCGTCGTTGCGGCGCTCGATCAGGTAGGCGCTGTTGCTGATCACGCCGAGCAAGTTGTTGACGTCGTGCGCCACCCCGCCGGTCAGGCGGCCCAGCGCCTCGACACGCTGGTTGTGCGAGGCGCGTTGCTCGGCGTCGCGGGTGCGCGCGATCGCGTCGTTGACCTGGCGCTCGAGTTCGCCGCGGGCGCGCTGCTGGGCATAGGCGGCGGCTTCGAGCGCGTTGGCCACCTTGTCGCACTCTTCGATGCCGGTCGGCTCGGCATGCACCGGCAGGCCGGCCTGCATGCGCTCGGCCATGTCTTTCAAGGCGACCACCGGCTCGACGATGCGGCGCGACAGCCAGCGTGCGCCGAAGATCGCCACGCCGGCCAGCACCGCGCCGACCGCCAGCAACTGCATCACCGCCGCCGGCACATGGCCGGCGAGCTGCGAGCGGGGCACCGCGGTGAGGAAGGTCCAGCCCTGCGGCGAGGTGCTGAAGTAGCCGGTGACGGGCTCGCCGTCCAGCGAGGTCGACTGGAACAGGCCCTCGCGCTTGGCGGCGATCTGCGCCTTCAGGTCGGGCGTGGTGGGCCGCCCGATGTACGACGAGCCGCCGGGAAAGCGGGCCACGACCGCGCCTTGCGCGTCCATCACGGTGGCAACCCAGCCGTGCGGCAGGCGCTGGTGGTCGACGATCTGCTGCAGCTCGATCGGCAGGATCGTGACCGCCAGGTTCAGCGCGGTGTGCTCGGCGCGGCGTACCGGCGCGACGACCGAGGCGCGCCATTCGCCGTTGGCCGGGTCGCGGGCGAGCGGGCCGACCTGCTCGGTCTCGGCCAGCGTGGCCGGGGCGCTGGCCGCCGTGGGCGCGGGCCCCGGCATGCCGGGCGGGTAGCGCGTGCTCAGCAGCAGGCCCTGGTCGGAGTGCAGCTCGACCCAGCCGCCCAGGCCTTGCAGCGCATGGCGGGCCTGGCTATCGAAGTAGCTCAGCTGGTCCTTGGTCAACGCGGGCGCGTTGTCCAGCATGGCCGACATCGACAGCATGCGGGCGATGGCGGCGCGTTGCGCCAGCTCGCGGTCGACCACCATCGACAACGCGTTGGCGGTGTCGCGCAGCCCACGCTCCATCGTGCGCTGCTCGGCGCGAAAGGTGTTGAACAGCACCCACAGTGCACCGGCCATCGCGGGCAGCAGCACCGACATCAGCAGCAACAGCAAACGGGAACGGATCGAGATCGGCATGGGCAAGGGGAGCGGGGGCAGCGGCAGGGCCGGCCGGCCCACAGCACGCTCAGACTTTAGAGCAGCTGTGGATGCGGCGCCGTCCGACACCGTAGAGGCCACGCCATGGCCACGATGTCGCCAAGAGGTGTCTGAACTGTTTCAGTTGAAAGGCGAGTCATGCCAGCCCGCAAACCTTGCATCGCGTTGATCACCTTGGCCGTCTGCGCGACGGTGGGCCTGCCGGCGCACGCACAGGAGGGCAACGCGCCCGTGCTCGTCGAGGGCTTCACGCCGGCCAACATCGGCAAGAGCGGCTACCTCGGCATCGACTTCGGCCAGGCCCGCTATTCCACCGGTTGCGGCTTCGGCGGCTACCGGTGCAAGAACCCCGACCTGGCCGGCCGCGTGCATGTGGGCGGCTTGTTCAGCAACCACGTCGGTGTCGAGCTGGGCTACGTGCACATGGGCAGTGCCGAGCGGGCCGGGGGGCGCACCTCGGCGCAGGGCGTGAACCTGAGCCTGCTCGGGCGCCTGCCGATGGGCGCGTGGAGCGCCTTCTTCAAGCTCGGCGGCACCTATGGCCGCACCGAGGTGAGCGCCGATGACCTGTCGGGGCTGCCGACCGGGGTGGCCAAGGGCTGGGGCAGCTCTTACGGCGCCGGCCTGACCTACGAGGTCGCGCGCAGCTCGGCGCTGGTGCTCGAATGGGAGCGCCACGACTTCAGGTTCCAGGGCCAGGGCAAGCGCGAAGTGCAGTTGACGACGCTGGGCTACCGCTACCGGTTCTGAACATGCAGGCAAGACATTGAAACGGGGCCCGCGGGCCCCGTGTGTCCGGGTCACGAGACCCAGCTCAGTTGCTGGGCGCGCGCACGATGATGTCGTTGCGCACCGACTTCACGTCGGGCACGTCGGCGGCCATCTTGCCCGCAGCTTCCTTTTCGGCCTGGCTGGTGGCGAAGCCCGCCAACTGCACGGTGCCGTTCACCGTCTTCACGTCGATGCGCATCGCGCTGACCGTCGGGTCGGTGGCCATCTTGGTCTTGACGCGGGCGGTGATGGTGCTGTCGTCGACGTACTGGCCGACGCTGCTTTGGCCGCTGGTGACGGCGCAACCCACGCTGCCCAACACGGCGCCGGCGGCAATGAACGCAGCGGCGATCAGAGAGAGTTTTCTCATTTCCAGGCTCCTCATGTATGGATGGACTGCCCATGGAGCAAGCCGTGTGCCCGCCCAGTGATCGGGGTCAGAAATACATGGTGGTCCGCCCCGTCAGATCTTGCGGCTGGTGATCGAGCCGGCTTCGTGCGGCGGGTAGCGCGCCGGGTACTGGCCGGTCATCAGCAGGCCGGTCTCGTCGACCGGCGCGAGGTCGTTCAGCCCGGTCAGGCTTTCGTTCGCGTCGGCCGTCAGCAGCGCTTCGCGGCGCTCAGTGAACTCGGCGCACAGCGACTCCCAGTCCAGCTTGGCGCGCTTGAGCTGCGGGAACAGCTCGCCTTCTTCTTCCTTGATGTGGTGCAGCACGTATTCGCACAGCACCACGAAGCGGGCCGAGAACTTCTCGTCGACCGCATGGGCGGCCTCGAGCTGGGTGATCAGCAGGTGAATGGTTTCGTGCTCGACCTCGGCCTGGTCGACACGCTCGGGGTCGCCGACGATCGGGCGCATCACCGGGTAGATCAGCTCTTCTTCCAGCGCGGCGTGCACGCGCAACTCGTGCAGCGTGCGGCGCACGATCGATTCGCAGAGGTCGCCGTTGCGCTCGGCATCGAGCCGCTGGAATTCGCGGTACGCGCGCTTGAGCCGCCAATGGTCGTCCTGCAGCAGCTCGATGATGTGACTGCGCGCGGCGGTGGCGGCGCGGCTGTTGGGGTGGCTTTGCGGCATGGTGCGGCTCCTGTAGGCGGCAAGGGTTCTTCACTGAGATGGCAAGCGGTGTGCCGGCTGCCGCGCCCATATCGCTGGAGTGACCTGTGAAGGAACGCTGCTTGCCGCTGATCGGGGCAGTCCCTTTCCCTTGACCTCATTCCAGGAGAACGCACCATGGCCAACGATCTGCCCTACCAGGGCTACGCCAGCAACCCCCCCACCGGCTCGAATGCCGACACCTCGCGCAGCGCCAACCCTGGCAACGGCAGCGCCGACTCGTCTGCCCACCCGCGGCTGGACAAGGTCGTCAGCAGTGCCCACGAAGCGGTGGACAGCGCGGCCGAATCGATGGCGCAAGCGGCCGAGACGCTGCGCAACAAGGCCGATCGCCTGAGCGCGATGGAGAAGGAATACGCCGAAGCCTGCCGCGCCAGCGTGCGGGAACACCCGCTCAGCTACCTCGCCGGCGCATTGCTGCTGGGCGTGCTGGTGGGGCGGTTGAGCCGCTGAACTCGGGGCCCGGCTGCCACCTGGTCGGGCATCGAGATTGCCATCTCCACCGTGTCGGCGATCCCGTCGATTCAACCCAAGGAGTGACCATGCAACAGAACCGCAACCCGGAAGACCAGAAGACCACCCAGCAAGGCACCAGCGACTCGAGCCGCACCCAGGACCAGCAACAGCAACCGCGCCAGGGGCAAGGTCAGCCGGGCCAGTCGCAGCAGAAGAAGCCTGAAGACCAGCAGCAGCAACGCTCGGGCAACCAGGGCCAGCAAGGCCAGAGCGGCCAGAACCTGGGCCGTGACCAGCAAGGGCAGGGCTCGCAAGACGCCGGCCGCGACCAACTGGGTCAGCAAGGCCAGCAAAAGCGCGACCAGCGCTGATCACCCCGCCAGACGGGGCTCGGGCCGAAGCGGCCCGAGCCCTTTTTTTCAAGCCTCGGGCAAAGGCTACAAAAACTCACCAACGGCGCTGCTGCACAACCAGGCCGCAGCCTGACGCCGCCGCCGCTCAGCCCAGGCGGACGAGCTGGTAGCGCCCGCTCTTGCCGGGCACGAAGTGGGCGCTCCACTCGGTGTTGAAGGCCGCGGCGCAGTAACGCAGCACCACCTTGGGCGGCGCGATCGTGATGTAGGCCAGGTACTCTTCATGGTCCATGCCCAGCCGTTGTGGCAGCTCGCGCGCGGCCGAGTCCATTTCGGCGACCTGGGCCAGCACCTGCTGCGCAAAAGCGAGGTCGCCCGGCGGGACGACCGAGTTGCGCGCGCGCAGGTGGATCTCGAAGTCGAGCTTGCCGTCGTTGATCTCGACCACGCCGCGCTGGGGCCGCCGGCCGAACCGCAGGCGCTGCAGCGGCCGCCGCTTCTCGGGCGAGAAGAAGTCGATCGGCGTGCTCTTGAACAAAGCCACGTAGTCGCACGAGGGCGACAGCCTGTACTTGTTCATGGCGCGCAACGGCTGGCAGTCGACAACATGAAAACGCTCCCGCGAAAGATCGACGGTGTAGCACAACGACACGGCTGGGTATCTTGGGGCTGACCAGCATCGGGTCAGGCCCAGGTTTCGGGGCTACTCGTCGCAGCTCAAGCGAAAGTCGTCGTTCAGCAGGTGCGGCATCACCAGCGTGCGCAGGTTGGCGGCGCGGGCTTGCGCGCACATGCGGGCACGCGCGTCGGGGTCGTCGACCCACTTCTTCTTGTATTCGATGTTGAACACCGGCTTGTCGGCGCCGGTGAACAACGAATAGCCGCCGCATTCCTTGTAGACGTGGCACGACTCGTTGACCGCGAAATCGAAGCTCGCGACCAGCGCCGACAGCTGGCCGACGTCGTTCTTCAGCCCGATCTTCAGGCCGCGCGCGTGGGCCTCTTTCGCCAGGAAGCGGTTGTAGTTCAGCTGCGTGCTGGCGGTAAGCGGGAAGCCCGAGTCGGTGTAGGTGTACTCGTCGACGTTGTCGGTGTCGACACCGTCGCAGCCGCGCGCCGCGGCGCGGTCGAAGCGTGCCTTCATGATCGCGCGCACATTGGCCGAGCGGGTGTCGACCCAGCGCTCGCCGGGCCAGCCGTCGAGGTTGCCGCCCAGGTCGGCCGGCTTGAACTGCGCGTAGTCGGGGCGCCAGTCTTCGGCGGTGCCGGCCGAGAAGTAGCAGACCACATGAACACCGCGGCCGTGCAGCGTGTTCATCACCGCATCGGGGGTGTCGAACAGGTCGATGTCGTAGACCTCGACGTCGTAGCCGGTGTTGATCTTGCCGGTCAGCTGGATCTGGAAGCTGTCGTCCACATGCGGCACCCAGGGCGCGGCCCAGGCGGCCAGCGCCCAGCCGGCGAGGCACACGGCGGTCAGCAGTTTCGATGAACGGGGCAGTGGCATCGGGGTCTCCTCAGGTGATGTGGGTGTCGAGTGGTGTGGCGCACAGCAGCAGGTGGTTCTTGAAGGCCAGCTTGACGCGGGGGTGGGCGGCGCTCACGGTGCCCAGCGCCCGGCCATCGAACAGGTCGCGCAGTTCGTACAGCGCCTCGGTCAGGCCACGCAACTCGACCACGCCGTTCCACTGCGGCGCGTAGAAGGCGTAGTGCAGGCGGCCGTCTTTCTCGACCACGTGGGCCTCGGGTTGGTCGAAGCCGATGTCGTAGAGCTCGCCGCGGTAGACCCCGGTGGGCAGCATCTGCGCGCGGTAGAGCGTGATCCAGCGCCGCCACAGGGCCTCGTGCTCGGGTGTCAGCAAGAACGAGTCTTTCGGCTTCGGGTCTTCGGGCCAGGTGAATTTGGTCGACACCACGCCGCCGATGCCGACGGTGGACGCGAAGTCGGCACCACCGTCGCTCAGCTCGACATGGTCGCCGGCATAGGCGGCGCTGGGCCCCATCAGCGCCTTCAGCGTCTTGCCCTTGTGCCGCACCTGCCACGACGACAGCGGGTCCGACGCCGGTGTCTGGTTCATGTAGGGCAGGTTGTGGAAGGCGAACGAGGTGCCGCAAGGGCACAGCTCGATCACGGCATTCGGGTTGATCGCGCGCGCGGTGTCGTAGATCGCGCGGAAGAACTGGCTCAGCTGCTCGGCCGACTCTTCGGGCCGCGCGTGCCGGTGGGCCGGGTTGTGGCACAGCGCGGCGCCGTTCAAGTGTTGGCCGTCGATCTTCAGGCCCTCGAAGCCCCACTCGCCGATGACCTTGCGCACCAGCGCCTGGGCGCGCTCGATCGTCTTGCCGTAGGCCGGGCAGAGGTAGAAGCTGTTCCACCAGCTCACGTTCTGCACCGCGCCGTCTTTGTCGCGCAGCAGCATGTCACTGTGCTCGTGCAGCTCGTCGCTGCCGGGGGCCACGGCCAGCGGTGCGATCCACAGCCGCGGCTTCAGGCCGGCGCTGCGGATGTTCGCCGCCAATGCCTTCAGCTGCGCGTCGCCGCCAGGGAACTTGTCGGCGTTCGGCCGCCAGTCGCCGATCGCGGCCTGCCAGCCGTCGTCGATCACCGCCCAATCGAGGCCCAACTCTTTGACCTTGGGCAGCGTGGCCTCGACCCGCTCGACGCTGAACTCGCGCTCGTAGCCCCAGGCACACCAGATCGGCTCGTAGGCCGCCGCCGGTGGCGTGGCGGCGGCGATGCCGCGCTGCGCCATCACACGGCGGTAGGCGTCGAGCGCGGCGAAGTAGTCGCCCCGGTGCACGGCGACGAAGCTCAGCGCGGTGGTCAGCGTCTGCCCCGGCGCCAGCGTGGTGGCGCGCTTGGCGCTGATGCCCAGCTGCACACCGCCGCGCGACCAGCGCAGCGGCAGCGACACCTGCTGCGGCACGCGTTCGAGGTGGCCGACGGCCAGGCCCGCGTCGCGCCGCCACACGTCGACCACCGGCGTGCCGCCGCCGTAGTCGGGCGCGTTCATGCCCATGAAGTTGTCTTGCGCGAAGCCGGCTTTCACGGGCTGCACCCAGTCGTGCCGGTCTTCGTGGCTGGCGCCGGCGAATGACCAGAAGGCTTCGGTGCGGCCCGCGCGCGGCAGCACGCGGTGCTGCGCATTGCCCCAGCCCTTGATCGACAGCGTGGCCGCTGACTCGTTGCGGTAGCTCACCGCCAGCCAGGCGACGCCGGGGAAGGCATCGTGCAGCGTCACCGCCACTGTCTTGACGATGCCCTGCGCCGAGCGGCCTTCGATGCGCAGCCGGCGGCCGGGGCCGTGGGCGTCGTCGTGCAGCGCGTCGACCTGCGTCTGGCGCAGCACGAAGCGCTCGACGCTGGCGCCATCGGCCAGCGTCAAGGTTTCGCTGGCGTCGAAACCGGTCAGCGCCGCGGTCCGTGGGCCGGCCAGGTGGACGACACGGCAGCTCATCCACTCGTCGAACTGCAGCGAGACCACCGCATCGGCGATGCGCACGTGGCCGCGGCCGATGGCTGGCGCGCTGGCCGCCACCGCCGGTGCACACAAGGCCGACGCGCCCAGCCACTGCAAGAACGCGCGCCGGGCGATGGGGAGGGCTCGTGGCATGTGGTCAGAACTTCAGGCTGGCACCGAGGGTGAACGAGCGGCCGTAGGCGTTGTAGCTGTAGGGCAGGTCGCGCCGGCCCAGGTCGGTGCGCTCCTGGGCGTTCGTCAGGTTACGCCCCTCGAGCGTGAGCTTGAAACCGCCGGTGAACTCGTACGCGGCCTGCGCCGTGACCCAGGTGACCGCCTTGGCCTTGCTGGGCACGCCGAGCTCGGTGCCACTGGTCACGGTGTAGGGGCTGGTGTAGTCGGCCGACAGGTTCAGGCTGACCGGGCCCTTCTCGTAGATCAGCCCGAGCGACGAGCTGGCCGGGGCCACGCCTTCGAGTTCACCCACCAGTTCGCCATCGACCCACGAGCGAGTCTTGTTGTAGGTGTACTGCGCGCGGATGCCGAAGCCGTTGTCCATCAGGTGTTGCCAACCCAGCTCGAAGCCGAGCACGGTGGCCTTGTCGCCGTTGATCGGCGAGACGATCGTGAACAGGTGGCCGGGCACGCCGATGTCGACGTTCTCTTCGGCGGTCGCGGTGATGAAGTTCTTGATCTGCTTGGCGAATACCGCGCCGTTCAGCGCCGACTTGGGCGCGTAGTACCACTCGAGCGACAGGTCTTGCTGCCAGGCGGTGTAGGGCTTCAGGTGCGGGTCGCCCGAGATCCAGATCACGTCGGCGCCCCAGCTGGCGCCGTCGGTGCGGGTCGGGGCGAGCTGGTCGACGCTGGGCCGCGCGATCGTCTCGGCCACGCCCAGGCGCATCTGCAGCGTCTTGTTCAGGTGGTATAGAAAATTCGCCGCGGGCAGCGCCTTGGTGTAGCTGCCGCCCACATCGATCGGCACCGCCGGGCTGTACTCGACGAAGTAGGCACCGGTCGGGTCGTTGGGCGGCGGTGGCGTGATCGAGATGATCTGGTTGTACGCGCTCGACGACTGCGTGCGGGTGTGCACCAGCCGCACGCCGACATCGCCGCTCCATTGCTCGCCGGCCAGGTCGAGCTGCAGGTAGGCCGCGTCGGTCTTCTCTTTCACGCGGTAGCTTTGCACCGGGTTCAGCACCGGCAAGGTCTTGCGGTAGTCGAACACGCCACCGTTCGGGTTCGGCTGGCCGTCGAGCTTCTTCAGCGCGTCGAGGTAGGCCGGCACGTCGAATGCGACGAACGAGGTGGGAAAGCCGCTGCCCGCGCCCGGCATGAAGTTCGGCAGCGTGAACGAGCGCTGCGCCACATGCGCGCCCATCGATGCAAAGGTGGTCGACTCGCTGCCCGAGTACTGCACGCTGCCGTTGGTGAAGTCGTTTTCGAAGTAGTCGCGCTTCTTGGTGCGGTCGGTGCCCGCCCAGCCGAAGTGCAGCTGGTCGAAGATGCCCGAGTCGATGGCCCAGCGGCCACCGGCGCTGGCCCCGTTGATGGTGTCGTGCACATCGTCGCCGTGCAGGCCCACGTAGTGCGGGCCGAAGTTGGCATCGCCCAGCTGGCCCGCGGCCAGCGCGGTGGCCAGGTCGCGCCCGTCTTCGAGCTGCACGCGGATGTGGGGCAGCATCTGGCCGGTGTTGGCCCAGTAGCCGGTGGTGTGGCCGGCCAGTTGCGCGACCACATAGGTGTCCTTGCCGCCGCCCAGCCGCGTGGAGGTGGACTGGTAGGCATCGCCCGTCAGCACCAGGTCGGGCGTGGCCTGCCAGCTGCCGTTCCAGCCGAACTGCGTGGTGTCGACGACGCGGTCGGTGGTGATGTTGGCGATCTCGGGCACCAGGTCTTTCACCGTCATCGCGGTGACCACGCCGTTGGTCACCTGCATGTCGGACCAGCGGCCGTCGACCCAGTTCGGAAAGTAGGCCTGGTTGTAGCCGACCTGCGGCGAGTCGAGCCGGGTGTACAGGCCGTCGAGCACCATCTTCATGTCGGGGCTCGGCCGCCACTCGAAGGCGGCTGACACGGCCGTGCGCTTCTTGTCCTCCATGATCGAGCCGAAGGTCATGCAGCAGGTGCCGGCGAGGTCCAGGTCGGCGTCGCTCATCGTGCCGTCGCCGTTCAGGTCGATGCCGCGAAAGTAGGTGTAGCCGGCGTTGTCGGTGCGCACCTTGCGATGCGCCAGCACCGCGCCGATCAGCAGGCCCATGGTGTTGTCGGCGAAGGTGTCGCTGTAGACCGCCGACAGCTTGTTGCCGGACAGGCGCGACATCGTGTTGTAGTCGGTCTCGGCGCGCACCAGTGCATGCCGGCCGGGCTCGTCGAACGGGTGCGCCGAGCGCAGGTTGACCAGGCCGCCGATCGCGCCTTCGGTCAACGAGGCCTGGGCCGACTTGACCACGTCGGCGCCGCCGATCACGTCGGCCGGCAGCACGTCGAATGCGAAGTCGCGGCCGGCGTCGTCGGTGGCCAGGATGCGGTTGTTCAGCGTGACCAGGCTGTAGCCCGGCCCCAGGCCGCGCACGCTGACCTTCAGGCCCTCGCCGCCGGCGGTGCGGCTGATCGCGACACCGGTGATGTGGCTCAGCGAATCGGCCACGTTGTCGTCGGGGAAGCGGCCCAGCTCGGTGGCCGAGATCGAGTCTTGCACGCGGCTGGCGTTGCGCTTGAGCTCGAGCGATTTGGCCAGGCTGGCGCGGGTGCCGGTGACGACGATGCTTTCGACCGTGTCGGCCGGTTGGTCCGGCGTGGTCGTCGCGGTGTCTTGCGCCCACAGCGGCGAGGCGGCCACCGACAGGGCCGCGGCGGCCAGGGTGGTCAAGGCGAAACGATCGGCGGCGTGGCGGGGCAAGGGGTTCTCCTCCAGGGGGCTTCAGTGCACCTGTCCAAACGTCTGCACCGTTCGTGCGAAATGTAGATGTGCTTTCGTATGCTGTCGATAATGTCTTTTTCTTTCTTTCAAATTAAATTCGAAAGCCTTTCGAGGCGCAGTTTTTCGAAGGCGACGCCGCTCTCTGTGGGGCCTGACCCGCCCGCGCGCGGGTGGCCCGATGTGTGCAAAACGCTGAAGATTAGATTGCGCCGGTGGCCGGTGGCGGACCTAAGATGGCTGTTACGAAAAACCGGTGGTTTGGCGGGGTGCCGATGCGGTTGAAGCTGGTTCCAGTGGCGGTGGCGCTCGCCATCGCCTGCGCGCAGGCGATGGCAGGCCCGGTGCTGCGCGTGCTGGCGTGGCCGGGTTATGCCGAGCCCGAGGTGGTGCGCGAGTTCGAGACCAAGACCGGCGCCCGCGTCGAGCTGACGGTGATCGACTCCGACGAGTCGATGTGGCAAAAGCTCAGCGCGCACGACGGCGCCGATTTCGATGTGTTCGCGGTCAACACCGCCGAGCTGCAGCGCTACATCCAGGCCAAGCTGGTGCAGCCGGTGGACACCGACAAGATCCCCAACACCCTCACGCAGCTGCCGCGTTTTCGCCAGCGCGCCAGCATCGCCGGGCTGGTCCATGTGCAGGCGGGCGTGGCGCAGACCTACGCGATCCCGTTCACCTATTCCGAGATGGGGCTGATCTACGACCGGCGCCAGATCAGCGACCCGCCGGACTCGATCGCCGCGCTGTGGGACACCCGCTACCAGGGCAAGGTGATCGCCTACAGCGGCGGCACCCACAACTTCTCGCTAGCCGCGCAGATGCTGGGCGCCCCGTCACCATTTAAGATCGACACCGCGCTGTGGCCCCGCGCGGTCGACGCGCTGGTCGACCTGCGGCGCAACGTGCTGGGTTTCTACAACCAGCCCGACGAGTCGGTGCGCCTGTTCCAGCGCCACAAGGCGGCGCTGATGTACGCCAATTACGGCACCCAGCAACTGCACCTGCTGAAGGCCCAGGGGGTCGACGCGGGCTACGTGATCCCGCGCGAAGGGGCGCTGGCCTGGCTCGACTGCTGGGCCATCACCCGCCGGGCCCGCGACGCCACGCTGGCCCATGCCTGGATCGACCAGTTGCTGAGCGACCAGGCCGGCCGGCTGCTGGTGCAGCGCCAGGGCCTGGCCAGCACCACCACCGAGTCGGCGTCGAGCCGGCCCGAGGTGCGGCTGCTGTGGCTCGAGCCGGTTGAGGACGCCGGCCGGCGCGAGACCTTGTGGGCCCGCATCCGCTCGGGCGACCGCGCGTCGCGCGTGCTGGCGCCATGAGTCACCCACGGCCGCCCGCACAGCCCCGTTCCCTTTCGCAGAGGAAGAGGAGGGGGCACCCATGAAGCCGACCCTGGGCATCGCCCGCCGCCTGGCGCTGGCGCTGGCCTGCGTCGGCGTGCTGGCGGCCGGCCTGACCGGCTACTACGGCTACCTGGCCAGCCGCGCGATGCTGATCGCTGGCGCCGAGGAGCGCCTGAAGACGGCCACGCGGGTGCTGGTGCGGCAACTGGCGATCGGCCTGAACGGCACCGCGCGCGATGTGCGGCTGGTGGCCGATCACCCGCAGGCCGCGCGCCTGCTTGCCCGCGCCGACGCGGGCATGCAGGCCTTGAGCGAGAACAACGTGGGCCTGCTGTTTGAACGCATGCTGGCGACGCACCCCGAGTATTTCCAGATGCGGCTGATCGACGTGACCGACCACGGCCTGGAGCGCATCCGTGTCGACCGCGACGAAGGGGGCCTGGTGCGGGTGCGCGGCGACGACCTGCAGGAAAAAGGCCACTACCCGTATGTGTTCGAGACGCTGCGCCTGCCTGCCGGCGCGGTCTACGTGTCGCGCCCGGCGATCAACCACGAAGTGGGGGCCCACGCGGGCCAGGACAAGCCGGCGCTGCAGGTGGCCGCACCGGTGCACGACGCCAACGGCGTGGCGCGCGGCGTGGTCGTCATCAACGTCGACCTGAACGGCCTGTTCGCCCAGCTGGCGGCCGACCTGCCCACCGGCTTGCAGCTGTACCTGACCAATGCGGCCGGCGACTTCCTGATCCACCCCGACCCGAGCAAGGCTTTTGCCTTCGACCGCGGGCAGGTGTCGCGCCTGCAAGATGCCTTCCCCGCGGCGATGGCGATGACCATCGACGGCCCAGGCCGGCGGGACGAGCTGGTCACCACCGCCACACCCACCGGCGATGGCGCGGTGGTCGTCGCGTTCATGCGCCAGCCCTTGAGCGAGTTGCAGCGCGAGGACGAGTTCATCCTCGGCCTGGCGCAGCCGCTGGCGGCGGTGCTGAAAGACAGCGAGCAACTGGGCGTGGTCAGCGTGCGCATCGTGATCGCGTTCAGCGCGTTGGCGGTGCTGCTGGCGATCCTGCTGGCGCGCGCGCTGACGCGGCCGCTGGGCCAGATCGTCGACGCGGTGCAGCGCTTTGCCGAGGGCGCTTCGGGGGGCCACCTGCCGGCCGAGCGCAAGGACGAGATCGGCCTGCTCGCGCGCAGCATCGAGACAATGCAACAGCAGATCCGCGCCCAGTTCGCCAACCTGGAGCAGAAGCAAGGCGAGCTCGACCGGCTCGCCAGCCACGACAGCCTCACCGGGCTGCACAACCGGCGCTTCTTCCTCGACCGCCTGGACCATGCACTGGCCCATGCCAAGCGCACCGGTGGGCAGCTGGCGCTGCTGTTCATCGACCTCGACAACTTCAAGGTCATCAACGACGGGCTGGGGCACGCCGCCGGCGACTTCGTGCTGCGCACGCTGGGGCAGCGCCTGAAGGGGGTCGTGCGCGAGGTCGACACCGTCGCGCGCATGGGCGGCGACGAATTCATCATCCTGCTCGACGAGGTCGGCAGCGTCGATGGCCTGATGGTGGTGGCCAACAAGGTGCTCGACGTGCTGTCGCAGCCGATGCAGCGCGGCGACACCGAGCTCGCCCTGGGGGCCAGCATCGGCGTCAGCGTCTACCCGAGCGACGGCGAGACCGCGATCGAGCTCATCGCCGCGGCCGACCAGGCGATGTACCGCGCCAAGGCTGGCGGGCGGATGCGGGTCTGCCTGGCCAGCGAGCGCGGTGCGGGCGGCGAGGCGGGCGGTGTCGTGGCGGTGGTGAGCTGAAGGCGCCGGGGCGCAGGCGGTTCGGCCTGCGCGCCGGCCCTGGTCCCTTGTCTCAGCCGGTGTGCCAGCCCGGGCGGTAGCGAACACGGTCCAGCAGGGTCTGCGCGTCCTGCGCGGCTTGCAGTTCGCGCGTCAGGCGCTCCAGGTCTTTCAGCAGCGCCAGCATCAGGTCGGGGCCGCAGCGCTGGCGCAGGGTTTCATCCAGGGCCGCGCAACGCAGGCGCAGCGCGTCGGCCACGCAGCTGGGCAGCGAATGGCCGCGCTGACCGGTCTCGAGCGTGCGGGGCGCTGTC
Organism: Ideonella sp.; assembly: GCF_041914305.1. Taxonomy (NCBI): domain Bacteria; kingdom Pseudomonadati; phylum Pseudomonadota; class Betaproteobacteria; order Burkholderiales; family Sphaerotilaceae; genus Ideonella; species Ideonella sp. Next base: position 285,640 of record NZ_JAYSDQ010000002.1, on the reverse strand, counting down.
ACGCACGCTGTCCGCAGTGGTGCCGGGTTCGCCGGCAAAAGCTCTGGGCTCGCAAGGGGCTCTCTCCTTCGGGGTGGCGGGAACGGGCACACTGCCGCCTGGCGTGCGGGGCGCACCGACGACACAAGCACTAGCCCAAGGGCAAAGGGCATGCCGTGCCCGGCACGGCGGTTGCCAAAGCCGCCGCTGGCCGTGCCGGCCCGCCAACGAAAGGAACAGGTCATGCAGCAAGCCGAGCCGAACCTGGATGCCGATCTGCCTGCCGATCTTTCGCCGGTGCTCGACTTTGTCGACAGCGGCTTGCACGCCCCGCACCCCTGGGGCGGCCTGAACGAAGCCTTCGACCTCGACGATCCGCCGTGGCTCAGCGACCCGTGGCAGAGCCTCAACGCGGACTATCGCCGCTGGCAGCAGGCGCGCTATCTGCAGCTGGCCGACGAGTTCCAGCGCCGCCGCTGACGCCAAGCGCCGGCCGCCACCGGCACGCCGTGCAGGCATTGCGCTTGCCGTGAACTGGCATCGGGCGCCATCTTCGGCGCCGCAAGGAGATGTCATGGCGAAGTACGGCGAGAAGGCCCATGAAAAGGTCGAGAAGGCGGTGCATGAATACAAGCACGGCGAGTTGAAGAGCAGCAGCGGCCGCAAGGTCACGAGCCGAAAGCAGGCGGTGGCGATCGGCTTGTCCGAAGCGCGCGCCGCGGGCGGCAAGGTGCCAGCGAAGAAATCGGGCCGTCAGCACTGATGGCCGGCCACCGCATGCCCATCGCCCTGCCCACGTGGGCCCGCACCTGTTGCGGCTTGTGCGGCGCGTTGCTCATCGCCTGCAGCAGCGCCGCGCCCACCTCGGCCGACCCCGGCTACGGCCCGAACCCGTCGCTGCCCAAGCCCGACAAGCAGCTGATCCCGACCGTCAACGTCGCCAAGGCCAGGGCCTGGCCCGCCGGCACCGCGCCGGTGGCCGCCTCAGGGCTGGCGGTGAAGGCACTGGCCACCGGCCTGACGCACCCGCGCTGGCTGCTGGTGCTGCCCAACGGCGACGTGCTGGTGGCCGAGACCAACGCCCCACCCAAGCCCGACGATGGCAAAGGCCTCAAGGGCATGGTGATGAAGGCCAAGATGAAAGAGGCCGGGGCCGGCACGCCCAGCCCCAACCGCATCACGCTGCTGCGCGATGCCGACGGCGACGGCGTGGCCGAAGTGCGCAGCGTGCTGCTGGAGAACCTCAACTCACCCTTCGGCATGGCGCTGGTGGGTGAACCGAAGAACGACGGGGCCTACAGCTTGTACGTGGCGTGCTCCGACGCGGTGATGCGCTTTCCGTACCACGCCGGCGACACCCGCATCAGCGCCGCCGGCAGCAAGCTGACCGACCTGCCGGCCGGCCCGATCAACCACCACTGGACCAAGGGCCTGATCGCCAACCCGGCCGGCACCAAGCTCTATGCCACCGTCGGCTCGAACAGCAACGTGGCCGAGCGCGGCATGGAGGTCGAAGAAGGCCGCGCCGCGATCTGGGAGATCGATGTGGCCAGCGGCCAGAAGCGCCTGTTCGCCACCGGCCTGCGCAACGCCAACGGCATGGGCTGGGAGCCGGGCAGCAAGACCTTGTGGACGGTGGTCAACGAGCGCGACGAGTTGGGCGACAACCTCGTGCCCGACTACCTGACCTCGGTGCGTGACGGTGCCTTCTATGGCTGGCCCTACAGCTACTACGGCGCGCATGTCGACGAGCGTGTGTCGCCGAAGCGGCCCGACCTGGTGGCGCGCGCCGTGTCGCCCGACTATGCGCTGGGCTCGCACACGGCGTCGCTGGGCTTGGCCTTCTCCGACGGCACGACGCTGCCCGCGGCCTATGCGCACGGTGTGTTCATCGGCCAGCACGGCTCGTGGAACCGCGAGCCGCGCAGCGGCTACAAGGTCGTCTTCGTGCCCTTCGACGGCCCGAAGCCGGCGGCCGGTGCGATGCCGGTCGATGTGTTGACCGGCTTCCTGAGCCCGCAAGGCGAAGCCTACGGTCGGCCGGTGGGGGTGGCGCTCGATGCCAAGGGCGCGCTGCTGGTGGCCGACGATGTGGGCAACGCCGTCTGGCGCGTCACCAACGCCACCGTGGCGCGCTGACGCCGTGGCCGCCGCGCCGACCGCCCAGCCCGGCGGTTCGGCGCTGCCGGTGTATGGCGCGATCGCGGCCAATGTCGCGATCGCGATCACCAAGTTCATCGTTGCCGGGGTCACCCGCAGCTCGGCCATGTGGTCCGAAGCGATCCATTCGACCGTCGACATCTGCAACGGCGTGCTGTTGCTCGTCGGGCTGCATCGCAGCCGCCGGCCCGCGTCGGCCGAGCACCCCTTCGGCCACGGCAAAGAGCTGTTCTTCTGGGGCCTGCTGGTGGCCGTGCTGATCTTCGGTGTCGGCGGCGGCGTGTCGTTCTACCAGGGCGTGCTGCACCTGCAGCACCCGGTGCCGGTGCGTGATGCGGGCTGGAGCTACCTGGTGCTGGCGATGGCGGCGTTGTTCGAGGGCGCCAGCTTCCTGGTCGCGCTGCGCCAGTTCCGCACGGCCAGTGGCTCGCTGCCGTTCTGGGCCGCCTTGCGGCGCAGCAAAGACCCGTCGACCTACACCGTGCTGGCCGAAGATGGCGCCGCGTTGCTGGGCCTGGCCCTGGCAGCGGCCGGCATCGCCGCCAGCCAGGCCACCGGCCGGCCCGAGTTCGACGGGGTCGCGTCGCTGTTGATCGGCCTGCTGTTGGCCGGCGTGGCGCTGCTGCTGATCGGCGAATCGCGCGGCCTGCTGGTCGGCGAGGGGCTGCAGCGCGAAACGGCCGCGGCGATCCGCGAGATGGCGGCCGCGCAGCCGGGTGTGCGGCGGGTCGGCCGGCCCTTGTCGATGTACGTCGGCGCCGAAGAGGTGCTGCTGGCGCTGGATGTCGAGTTTGCCGGGCCGGTGACCGCGCGCGAGATCGCCGCCACGGTGGACCGGCTGGAAGCGCAGATCCGCGAGCGCTACCCGCGCGTGCGGCGGATCTACATCGAGACGCGGGTGCTGGCCTGACCGCAGCGGGCGGCGGCGAAATCTGTCGGCAAAGCTTACCGGCGGCAGGCAACTCTTCCCTCCGGGCGCGGCTTGCTTCGGGGGGCCGAATGAGCGGTGCTCGACCCGGCTGGCAGCCTGCGTGCCCGGCAGCCGCCGGGTGCGGCGCTTCTCGGGTTTGCCCCGAGCATCGATGGCACGGAAGCTGCACCTCGCGCTCCTACGGCTGTCGCCCTGCATGGACGCCGTACAACCAGGAGGGTGCCGATGAGCGCCATGGAAACACCGGTCAAGCTCGAGCCCGTGCACGAGCTGCACACCTTGCTGACCGCCTTGATCGCCTTGCGTGATGGCGATGCCAGCGTGCGCCTTCCGCACCATTGGTCGGGGGTGGCCGGCCGGGTGGCCGATGCGTTCAACGACGTGGTCGAGCAGAACGCCAACATGGCCCAGGAACTGGCCCGCCTGCGCCAGGTGGTGGGCAAGCAGGGCAAGCTGAAGCAACGCGCATCGCTGCGTGCGTCGCGTGGCTTCTGGGGTGAGTCGATCGACCACATCAACTCGCTGATCGACGACCTCGTGCACCCGACCTCCGAGGTGGCCCGCGTGATCGGCGCGGTGGCGCAAGGCGATCTCTCCAAGAGCATGGCGCTGGAGGTCGATGGCCGGCCGCTGGAAGGCGAGTTCCTGCACACCGCGCAGACCATCAACAAGATGGTCGACCAGCTCGGCAACTTCTCGGCCGAGGTCACCCGCGTGGCGCGCGAGGTGGGCACCGAAGGCAAGCTGGGCGGCCAGGCGACCGTGAAGGGCGTGGCCGGCACCTGGAAAGACCTGACCGACTCGGTCAACTCGATGGCCGGCAACCTGACTGCCCAGGTGCGCAACATCGCCGACGTGACCACCGCGGTAGCCAAGGGCGACCTGAGCAAGAAGATCGAGGTCGACGTCAAGGGCGAGTTCCTGACCTTGAAAAACACCATCAACACGATGGTCGACCAGCTGCGTTCGTTCGCGTCCGAGGTGACGCGGGTGGCGCGCGAGGTGGGCACCGAGGGCTCGTTGGGCGGGCAGGCGCGCGTCGAGGGCGTGTCGGGCACGTGGAAAGACCTGACCGACTCGGTCAACTCGATGGCCGGCAACCTGACGGCGCAGGTGCGCAACATCGCCGACGTGACCAAGGCGGTGGCGGCCGGTGACCTGAGCAAGAAGATCACGGTCGACGTGAAGGGCGAGATCCTGGAGCTGAAGAACACCGTCAACACGATGGTGGACCAGCTGCGAAGCTTCGCTGCCGAAGTCACCCGCGTCGCGCGCGAGGTGGGCACCGAAGGCAAGCTCGGTGGCCAGGCGGCGGTGGAAGGCGTGGCCGGCACCTGGAAAGACCTGACCGAGTCGGTCAACTTCATGGCCGGCAACCTGACGAGCCAGGTGCGCAACATCGCCGAGGTGACCACCGCGGTGGCCGCCGGTGACCTGAGCAAGAAGATCACGGTCGACGTGAAGGGTGAGATCCTCGAGCTGAAGAACACCATCAACACGATGGTGGACCAGCTGCGCTCGTTCGCGGCCGAGGTCACGCGTGTGGCGCGCGAGGTGGGCACCGAAGGCAAGCTGGGTGGCCAGGCCGAGGTGCAGGGCGTGGCCGGCACCTGGAAGGACCTGACCGATTCCGTCAACTCGATGGCCGGCAACCTGACCGACCAGGTGCGCAACATCGCCGACGTGACCAAGGCCGTGCAGGCCGGTGACCTGAGCAAGAAGATCACGGTGGACGTGAAGGGCGAGATCCTGGAGCTGAAGTCGACCATCAACACGATGGTCGACCAGCTGTCGTCGTTCGCCGCCGAGGTGACGCGCGTGGCGCGCGAGGTGGGCACCGAAGGCCGGCTGGGTGGCCAGGCCGAGGTCAAGGGCGTGTCGGGCACCTGGAAAGACCTGACCGACTCGGTCAACTCGATGGCCGGCAACCTGACCTCGCAGGTGCGCAACATCGCCGACGTGACCAAGGCCGTGGCGGCCGGTGACCTGAGCAAGAAGATCACCGTCGACGTGAAGGGCGAGATCCTGGAGCTGAAGGCCACGATCAACACGATGGTGGACCAGCTGCGCTCGTTCGCGGCCGAGGTGACGCGTGTCGCGCGCGAAGTGGGCACCGAAGGCAAGCTGGGCGGCCAGGCGGCGGTGGAAGGCGTGGCCGGCACCTGGAAAGACCTGACCGAGTCGGTCAACTTCATGGCCGGCAACCTGACGAGCCAGGTGCGCAACATCGCCGAGGTGACCACCGCGGTGGCCGCCGGTGACCTGAGCAAGAAGATCACGGTCGACGTGAAGGGCGAGATCTCGGAGCTGAAGAACACCATCAACACGATGGTCGACCAGCTCTCGTCGTTCGCGGCCGAGGTGACCCGCGTGGCACGCGAGGTGGGCACCGAAGGCAAGCTCGGTGGCCAGGCCGACGTGCAGGGCGTGGCCGGCACCTGGAAAGACCTGACCGAGTCGGTCAACTCGATGGCCTCGAACCTGACCTCGCAGGTGCGCAACATCGCCGACGTGACCAAGGCCGTGGCGGCCGGTGACCTGAGCAAGAAGATCACGGTCGACGTGAAGGGCGAGATCCTGGAGCTGAAGAACACCGTCAACACGATGGTGGACCAGCTGCGAAGCTTCGCTGCCGAAGTCACCCGCGTCGCGCGCGAGGTGGGCACCGAAGGCAAGCTCGGTGGCCAGGCGGCGGTGGAAGGCGTGGCCGGCACCTGGAAAGACCTGACCGAGTCGGTCAACTTCATGGCTGGCAACCTGACGAGCCAGGTGCGCAACATCGCCGAGGTGACCACGGCCGTGGCGGCCGGTGATCTGAGCAAGAAGATCACCGTCGACGTGAAAGGCGAGATCTCGGAGCTGAAGAACACCATCAACACGATGGTCGACCAGCTGCGCTCGTTCGCGGCCGAGGTGACCCGCGTGGCACGCGAGGTGGGCACCGAAGGCAAGCTCGGTGGCCAGGCCGATGTGCAGGGCGTGGCCGGCACCTGGAAAGACCTGACCGACTCGGTCAACCTGATGGCGTCGAACCTGACCAGCCAGGTGCGCAACATCGCCGACGTGACCAAGGCCGTGCAGGCCGGTGACCTGAGCAAGAAGATCACGGTCGACGTGAAGGGCGAGATCCTGGAGCTGAAGGCCACGATCAACACGATGGTCGACCAGCTGTCGTCGTTCGCCGCCGAGGTGACCCGCGTGGCGCGCGAGGTGGGCACCGAAGGCCGGCTGGGCGGCCAGGCCCAGGTCAAGGGCGTGTCGGGCACCTGGAAAGACCTGACCGACAACGTGAATTTCATGGCCGGCAACCTGACGAGCCAGGTGCGCGGCATCGCCAAGGTGGTGACGGCGGTGGCCAACGGCGACCTGAAGCGCAAGCTGACGGTGGAGGCCGAGGGCGAGATCGCCGCGCTGGCCGAGACCATCAACTCGATGATCGACACGCTGGCGACCTTTGCCGACCAGGTGACCACGGTGGCGCGCGAGGTGGGCGTCGAGGGCAAGCTGGGCGGCCAGGCCAAGGTGCCGGGCGCCGCGGGCACCTGGAAGGGCCTGACCGAGAACGTGAACGAGCTCGCCGCCAACCTGACCACGCAGGTGCGGGCGATCGCCGAAGTGGCCACCGCGGTGACGCAGGGCGACCTGGCGCGCTCGATCACGGTCGAGTCGCAGGGCGAGGTGGCGGCCCTGAAGGACACCATCAACGAGATGATCCGCAACCTGAAGGACACCACGCAGAAGAACACCGAGCAGGACTGGCTGAAGACCAACCTGGCCAAGTTCAGCCGCATGCTGCAGGGCCAGAAAGACCTGGTCACGGTGGGCCAGCTGATTCTTTCGGAGCTCGCGCCGGTGGTCGGCGCGCAGCAGGCCGAGTTCTACGTGATGAGCGCGAGCGTCGAGCTGCCGCAGCTGAAGCTGCTGGCCAGTTATGCCAGCGGCGGGCAGAGCGCCCACGGCAAGCTGGTCGACCTGGGCCAGGGGCTGGTGGGCCAGTGCGCGATCGACAAGCGCAAGATCCTGCTGACCAACACGCCGAGCGAGGCGTTCCGCATCGCGTCGGGCCTGAGCGAGCACGCGGCGATGGACGTGCTGGTGCTGCCGGTGGTCTTCGAGGGCCAGGTGCGTGGGGTGCTGGAGCTCGCGTCGCTGGAGCACTTCAACCCGGTGCACGAGGCCTTCCTCGACCAGCTGACCGAATCGATCGGCATCGTGATCAACACGATCGAGGCCAACACCCGCACCGAAGACCTGCTGAAGCAATCGCAATCGCTGGCGGCCGAGCTGGGCAGCCGGCAAGAAGAGCTGCAGCAGACCAACCAGGAGCTGCAGGACAAAGCGCGCCTGCTGGCCCACCAGAACCAGGAGGTCGAGCGCAAGAACGCCGAGGTCGAGCAGGCCCGCCAGGCGCTGGAAGAAAAAGCCGAGCAGCTGGCGCTGACCTCGAAATACAAGAGCGAGTTCCTGGCCAACATGTCACACGAGCTGCGCACGCCGCTGAACTCGCTGCTGATCCTGTCGGACCAGCTGTGCAAGAACCCCGACGGCAACCTGAGCCCGAAGCAGGTCGAGTTCTCGAAGACCATCCACGCCTCGGGCAACGACCTGCTGATGCTGATCAACGACATCCTCGACCTGTCGAAGATCGAATCGGGCACGGTGGCGGTGGATGTGAGCGAGCTGCGCATCGACGAGCTGCACCGCTCGATCGAGCGGGGCTTCCGCCACTTTGCCGAGTCCAAGCATGTCGACTTCGTCGTGCAGCTCGAGCCGCCGCTGCCCAAGAGCCTGGTGACCGACGTGAAGCGGCTGCAGCAGATCATCAAGAACCTGCTGTCCAACGCGTTCAAGTTCACCCATGTCGGCCAGGTGACCTTCAGCATCGCGCAGGCCACCAGCGGCTGGTCGCCCGAGAACGAAGAGCTCAACCGCGCCGCGCAGGTGATCGCGTTCTCGGTGGCCGACACCGGCATCGGCATCTCGCCCGACAAGCAGCAGATCATCTTCGAGGCTTTCCAGCAGGCCGATGGCTCGACCAGCCGCAAATATGGCGGCACCGGCCTGGGCCTGGCGATCAGCCGCGAACTCTCGCGCCTGCTCGGCGGCGAGATCCGCCTGGTCAGTGCGCCGGGGCAGGGTAGCGTGTTCACGCTCTACCTGCCGCAAAGCTACAACCCGAGCCGCACCACGCGCCACGGCCGGCCTGCCCCGGCCGAGGCGGCCGGCGACGCATCGCCCGCAACCCGGCTGGAGGCCCCGCCGCCGCGCGCGCCGGCGCCGCAGCGGGTGGCGCGCGCGCCGCAGCCCGAGCCCGACCCGCTCGACACGGTGGCGCCGGTGCTGTTTGCGAACCAGGCTGACGACGACCGTGACGACATCGGCGCCGGCGACCGCGTGATCCTGATCGTCGAGAACGAGCTCGGCTTCGCCAAGGTGATGCTCGAATCGGCGCGCGCCAGCGGCTTCAAGGGCCTGGTGACCGGCACCGGTGCCAGCGCGCTGACGATGACACGCGAGTACCACCCGAGCGTGATCACGCTCGACATCCACCTGCCCGACATGGAGGGCTGGCGCATCCTCGACCGGTTGAAGGCCGACACGGCGACGCGCCACATCCCGATCTGCGTGGTGTCGACCGACGACGCGCGCGACCGCGCGCTGCAGTCCGGCGCGATCGGCTTCCTGTCCAAGCCGCTGCAATCGGCCGACGAGGCCAAGGCCGCGATCGACGAGTTGCTCAACTACGTCGAGCGGCCGGTCAAGCGGCTGGCGGTGGTGATGCCGCCATCGCCGATGCGCGACCAGTTGGTCGATGACCTCGAAGCCGACGTGCAGCCGCTGCTCGCCGACGATGCGGCGCAAGCCCGCCACCTGCTGATGGGGGCCGACTGCGTGCTGGTCGACGACACGGTGGCCGACTTCGGGCCCGAGGACATCCTCGACGCGGTGGCCGAGCGGCACAGCGTGTGCCAACTGCCGGTGGTGCTGTACCGCCAGCGCCGCTCGGAGACCTCGCCCTGGAGCCGCAGCCCCGGCGGCTATGGCCAGCGCGAGGCCGATTCGGCCAAGGGCTTGCGGGGCCACATCGCCTTCTGGCTGCACCGCGGGCCGGGGCTGTTGTCGGAGCAGGAAGGGCGCGAGATCGAGCAGGACCTGGCCGCGCAGAACGGGCTGAAAGGCAAGAAGGCGCTGATCGTCGACGACGACATGCGCAACATCTTTGCCCTGGCCACCGTGCTGGACGAGGTCGGCATGATCATCGTTTCGGCCGACAACGGCCGCGAGGCCATCCGCCTGGTCGAGGCCGACCCCGAGATCGACATCGTGCTGATGGACATCATGATGCCGGAGATGGACGGCATCGCCACGATGCAGCAGATCCGCAAGCTGCCGCGCGGGCGCGAGCTGCCGATGGTGGCGGTGACCGCGAAGGCGATGAAGGGCGACCGGCAGAAGTGCATCGAGGCGGGGGCCTGGGACTACCTGTCCAAGCCGGTCGACCCGATGAACCTGCTGGCGGTGCTGCGGGGCTGGTTGTGCAGATGAGGCCCCCACGGCCCCTGCCGGGGCCTGCCCCCATGGGGGCTCGCGCAGCGGACCGGCAAAGCCGGATCCGCGCACGCCACTGGATGGGCGGCGGCGCTTCGCGCGCCTGGAATGCAGCAAGAGGCGAGTGCGGTGATGGACAGCGCTGATCGAGCCAACATCCTGGTGGTCGACGACCTGCAGGAAAAGCTGCTGGTGTTCAAGACCGTCCTGGAGGACCTGGACCAGAACATGATCTTCGTCCGCTCGGGCACCGACGCGCTGCGCGAGGTGCTCAAGCACGAGTTCGCGGTGATCCTGCTCGATGTCAACATGCCCGACATCGACGGCTTCGAGACCGCGGCGCTGATCCGCCGGCACCGGCGCTCGGCCCACACGCCGATCATCTTCATCACCTCGTACGCCGACGAGCTGCAGACCGCGCGCGGCTACTCGCTGGGCGCGGTCGACTACATCCTGTCGCCGGTGGTGCCCGAGATCCTGCGCTCGAAGGTGCGGGTGTTCGTCGAGCTGCACGTGCTGCAAAAGCGCATCGCCCGCCAGGCCGACGAGCGCGTGGCGCTGGCCGCATCGGCCGCCGCGCTGCAGGTGGCCGAGGAGTCGACGCGCCGCTCGGCCTACCTGTCCGAGCTGAGCCATTCGCTGTCGGGCGTGCTCGATGTGTCGACCGGCCTGCACAAGCTGATGGCGCTGGCCGTGCCGGCCCTGTGCGACGCGGCGGCGGTGGTGCTGGTCGACGAGCGCATGCGGGTGCAGCACGCGGTGCGCCGGCGCGACGGCGCCAGCCGCACGGTCGACGTGGACCCCGACGGCCTGACGCTGGCCGAGCTGGAGGCGCTGAACGACGGCCTGCCGGCGGCCGGCGACCCCGCCGCCGCCGGCACGGTGGTGCGCGGTGCGCTGCGGGTGGTGCCGCTGTGCCACGGCGACCGGGTGCTCGGTGCGATGCTGCTGCAGGGCCCGTTGACGCCGCTGGGCGATGCGCTGCTGGACGAAGTGGCCATGCGGGCGGCGATCGTCTTCGCGGCGGCGCGCCTGCACCAGAGCCTGCAGCTCGAGATCGCCGAGCGGCGCCAGGCCGAGGCGCGGCTCGAAGAGGCCAGCCGACGCAAGGACGAGTTCCTCGCGATGCTGTCGCACGAGTTGCGCAACCCGCTGGCGCCGATCCGCAACGCGGTCGAGGTGATCCGCCGCAAGGCGCCCAACGACACCACGCTCAAGTGGGCCACCGACATCACCGACCGCCAGGTGCGCCAGCTGACGCGCCTGGTCGACGAGTTGCTGGACGTGGCGCGCATCAGCCAGGGCAAGATCGTGCTGCAGCCCACGGTGCTCGACCTGGGCGCGCTGGTGGCCGAATGCGTCGAGGCGCAGCGCCCGTTCATCAGCGCGCGCCGGCAACTGCTGACGCTGGCGCTGCCGGCGGCGCCGGTGTCGGTGCAGGGCGACGGGGCCCGCATCCAGCAGGTGGTCAGCAACCTGCTCAGCAATGCGATCAAGTACACGCAAGACGACGGCAGCCTGCACGTCGCCGTGGCGGTCGATGAAGAAGGGCGGGCGGTCATCAGCGTGCGCGACAACGGCATGGGCATCGAGGCCGATCTGCTGCCGCGCGTGTTCGACCTGTTCGAGCAAGGTCACCGTGCGCTCGACCGCAGCCAGGGTGGCCTGGGCATCGGGCTGACGCTCGTGCAGTTGCTGGTCAAGCTGCATGGCGGCCGTGTGGAAGCGCTGAGCGCCGGGCCCGGCAAGGGGGCCGAGTTTCGGGTCTACCTGCCGGTGCACAGCCAGCCGACCGACGCGGCGGCGCAGGGTGAGCCAGCGCAGGCCCTGCCGGCGCCGGGCCGCCGCATCTTGGTGGTGGAAGACAACGCCGACGTGGCCGACACCACCGCCGCGATGCTGACGCTGTCGGGCCACGAGGTGCGCACCGCCCACGACGGCATCGAGGCCTTGGCGATGGTCGAAGACTTCGCGCCCGACATCGTGTTGCTGGACATCGGGCTGCCGATGATGGACGGCTACGAGGTCGCGCGCCGCATGCGCCAGCTGCCCGCCACGCGGCACAAGCTGCTGGTGGCCTTGACCGGCTATGGCCAGGCCGGTGACCGCCAACGCGGCCGCGACGCGGGCTTCGACGAGCATCTGCTGAAGCCGGTCGACCCGGCCGTGCTGGACGCGCTGATCGCACGCGACCTGCCCGACCTGCCGTCCGCGCCGGCGCCCGCACCGGCCGAAACAGGCGGCACGGCGGCGGCAGGCAAGGCCACCTTGTATGCCTTTCGCCGCCCCTGATGCGGCCGGCCGAGACGCTGCGCCCGAGGGCGGCAGCAATCGGTAAACCTGACCGCTTGCTGGCAATTCTTCTCACGCGCTGACCAAGCCGGCCGCAGGGTCTTGGGCGGTCGGTCGGCGCGTTCGAAACAGTCGTCAGCGATCGCGGCAGTTGGCGTGCCCGTGCAGCCCGGTGAACAGGCTGTTTGGGGGGCTGTTTCGCTTACAGGCGTGACTTGATGCAACAGCGCGCCGATCCGGCATGAAGCATGCAACGAAGGCGTTATTCACCGTCAACCTGATCGACGAGACACGGCATGCTTTCCATCCAGCGACACACCGAACAACGCCAGCAGCAAGCCCTGTCACCGCGCCTGCAACGCGCCGTGTGGCTGCTGCAACTGTCATCCACCGACTTCGCACACGAAGTGCAGTCGGTGTTGGGCCGCAACCCCTTTCTCGAAGGCGAGGAAGGCGAGGGCAGCGAGCCTGGCGCCGCGGCCGACAGCGAGCGCATCGAGCCCGACCACGCGGCCAGCAACGCCGACGGATTCGGCAGCGATGGCTTCGAGGGCGGCAATGGCTTCGATGGCCTGGACGGCCTCGACGGCTCACAAATCATCTCGGCGCCAGACCTGCCATTGCCCGATGGTGTCGACGCTTCAGCGGCCGAGACCGCGGAGGCCCTTCTCGACGCCGTCAGCAATGACTCGTGGCATGGCGACGGCCTCACCCGGCTGCGCCGCGCCGAAGACGGCGACATCAGCGCGCTCGATCTGATGGCCGCCGAGCTGACCCTGGCCGCGCAGCTGCATTCGCAGCTCGACCTGCTGTCGCTGCCCGAGCGCGACGCGGCGCTGGCACGCGCCATCGTCGAATCGCTCGACGACGACGGCTACCTGCGCGTGTCGCTCGACGAGATCGTCGACCTCACCGACATGACGCCACCCGCCACGCTGCAAGAGGTGAAGATCGCGCTGTGCCGCGTGCAGTCGTTGGAGCCGGCGGGCGTGGGCGCCCGCAACGTGGCCGAATGCCTGACCTTGCAGCTGCAGGCGGTCGAGTGCCCCGAGATGCGCGCGCTGGCTCGCACCATCGTCAACGAGCACATGGAATCGCTGGCGCGGCACGACGTGGCCAAGCTCGCGCGCACGCTCCACCAGCCGCAGTCGCAGATCGAGGCGGTGTGCGAGCGCATCCGCCGGCTCGACCCGCGGCCGGGCTGGCGCTGCGGCCCGGCGCAGGTGCAGTACGTGGTGCCCGACGTGATCGTGCGCAAGGTGCGCGGCCAGTGGGCCGTGCAGCTCAACAGCGCGGTGGTGCCGCGGGTGCGCATGAACCGCGTCTACGCCGAGCTGTTCCAGCGCCATCGCCGGGCCAACGACCAGGCCCTGGCCGACCATCTGAAGGAAGCGCGTTGGACGCTGCGCAACGTCGAGCAGCGCTTTGCCACCATCGTGCAGGTGGCCGAGGCGATTGTCGAGCGCCAGCACCGTTTTCTCGACCACGGCCCGATGGCGATGCGCCCGCTCGGCCTGCGCGAGATCGCCGATGCGCTGGGGCTGCACGAGTCGACCGTCTCGCGGGTCACCAACAATAAATTCATGATGACGCCGATGGGCGTGTTCGAGTTGAAGTATTTCTTCTCGCGCGCACTGACCACCGAGAGCGGCAAGACCTGCTCGGGCACTGCCTTGCGCAGCCTGATCAAGGACATGATCGAAGCCGAGTCGCCCGACGCGCCCCTGTCCGATGCCGACATCGCGCGCCAGCTGGCGCAGCAGGGCGTGCGGCTCGCCCGGCGCACGGTCACCAAGTACCGCCAGCTGCTGCGCATCGACCCGATCGAGCGCCGCCGCGGCAGGGCCTGAGGCGCCGCGTTGCGCGTGCGCTGCGCAGGCACGGGCACAACGGTTGCTTCAGACCCGGGCAGGAGCCCTTGATGCAAGCACCGAGCCGAGACCTCGCCACGCAGCTGCAAGGCCTGCGGCAGCAGGCCCATGAGGACGCGGCCCGCGACATTGCCATCGTTCGCGCCTGGCACCCCGGGCTGCGGGGCGACGCATCGTCGCGCGAGCTGGCGGATTGGCTGTTCGCGGCAGCGCAGGTGTTGACGTTTGCCGAGTGCGCGCGCCCGTGGCCAGTGTCCTGTCCCACAGATAACTGTCATTGCGACGGGCCGCAATGGGGATGATCGCGAGGCGCCGAGCCAGGCAGATACCAGGCGGTATCTGCCTGGCTTGGCAACGCTGCGAGCGCCCCGGCTTCGGCCCGCCAGAAATGCCGAAAGTGGGTTCGACCAGATGGCGCGCTCGCGCGCCCGGCCACCAGGGCAGATACGCTGGGTATCTGCCCAGCCGTCCGGACGCACCATCATCGCCATCTGGTCGAATCTCAATGGCAGTTATTTGTGGGACAGGACACTAGCTGGTTCGTGATCGTCGGTCTGCTGCTGATCCTGATCGGCCTGACCGACACCTGGCGCCGCGACATGCCGGTGTGCGCCGCGGCGCTGTACCTCGTGGTCGGCCACCTGCTCGGGCCCGAGGTCTTCGGCTTTCTCGACCTCGACCTGCGCCGCGACGCGGCGCTGCTGGAGCACCTGACCGAAGCCGCGGTGCTGGTGTCGATCTTCGCCGTTGGCTTGCGGCTGCGCGTGCCGCCGCGAGACAGGCTGTGGCGCGTGCCGCTGATGATGGCCACCATCACGATGCTGGTCACGATCGCGCTGCTGTTCGGCGCGGGCTGGGCGATGGGGCTGGCGCTGGGGCCTGCGCTGCTGCTGGCCGCGGCGCTGGCGCCGACCGACCCGGTGCTCGCGTCCGACGTGCAGGTCGAGCATGCGCTCGACCGCGACCGCCTGCGCTTCAGCCTCACCGCCGAAGCCGGCCTGAACGACGGCACCGCGGCACCGTTCGTGATGCTGGCGCTCGGCCTGATGGGGTTGCACACGCTGGGCCCTTCCGGGGCGCTGTGGTGGCAGCGTGACGTGCTGTGGCCCACGCTGGGCGGCCTGCTGCTCGGCGGTGGGTTGGGCTTCGCCTTCAGTCGACTGGTGGTGTGGCTGCGGCGCGAGCGCGAGCAGGCGCTGGGCATGGAGAGCTTCCTGACGCTGGGCCTGATCGCGCTGACCTACGGCCTGGCGCTGCTGCTGGCGGTGTACGGCTTCCTGGCGGTGTTCGCGGCCGGGCTGGCAGTGCGCCAGGTCGAGCGGCAGGACAGCCCCGACGATGCCCAGGCATTGCAAGAGGTGGCGCGCCTCGGGCCCGAGGCAGCGGCCCACCCGCAGCAAGCCAGCGCCTACATGGCCAAGGCGGTGCTCGACTTCACGCTCGACATCGAGAAGCTGGCCGAGATGGTGGTGATGATCGTCGTCGGCACCTTGATCAGCGACGACGCGTTCACGCCGCTGAGCATCGGCATCGCGCTCTTTGTGTGCTTCGTCGCGCGGCCGCTGGCGGTGATGGCGACGACGCCCGGCATGGCGCTGACCGCGTCGCAGCGGCGCCTGGCGGCGTGGTTTGGTATCCGCGGTGTCGGCTCGATGTACTACCTGGCCTTCGCGGTGGCGCAAGGCGCCGACGGCCCGCAGATGAAGCTGGTGGCCGATGCGGTGTTGGTCACCATCGCGCTGTCGGTGCTGATGCACGGCTCGTCGGCCACGCCGATCATGCGGCTGTATCGGCGCACGCGCCGCGGCCCCCGCCCCGTCGAAGACGCCGGCTGACGAGCGGCCCGCCGGCGGCGCGTGGCACGGCGCTTGCCGCCCTGGGCATCATGCCCGTGCCCATCACCCCCAACCCCGAACTGCCGCAGCACCCGCCTGCGCCGCCCGAGCCATCGCGCCGCCACATCGAAGACCCCGACCCGTGGTTGCCGCCGGTGCCGGTGCAAGACCCGCCGGCGCAGCCCCAGCCGACGCAGATGGTGTGTCGCCAACTGCTGCGCGCCAACCCCTTCGGCAGCGTGTACCTGTGAAGCCGCCCACCGCCCCCTCATCGGCCGGCGAGTTGTCGTTCGCCGTGACCGGCCTGAAGGCGCTGGCCTGCGTGGCGGTGTGCTGCCTGAGCCTCAGCGTCGGCGTGTTGGCGCAGGGCCCGGCGGCCGACGCGCCGCCGACCGCACTGACCACGCTGGACCAGAAGTTCGTGCGCACGGCGGCGGCCGATGGCCTGCTCGAAGTCGAACTGAGCCGCCTGGCGCAGGCGCGCGCCAGCGGCGGCGAGATCAAGCGCCTGGCCGAGCGCCTGGTGCAAAACCACGGGCAACTCAACGCGGGCCTGCAAGGCATTGCCGCGGCGCGCGGCGTGGCGTGGCCGAGCCACCTGGGCCGCGAACGCCAGGCCGTGCTCGACCAGCTGGCGCGCCTGACCGGTGACGAGTTCGACCAGGCCTATGGCAAGCAGCTGGTGGCCGACCATCAGCGCGCCGTGGCGAGCTTTGACCAGCAGGCCCTGACCGGCCGCGACGCCGAGCTGAAAGCCTGGGCTTCGGCCGCGTTGCCGATGCTGCGCGAGCACCTGCAGGCCGCCCGCGCATTGGGCCCGAACGTCACGCTGGGTCGTTAGTTCACCGTTCGCCCGCAAGGTTTGCCGAAAAGGACACCGCATGTTGCTGCAGCTTCACGTGACACCGCCGCCACCGGACACGGTGCCGCCGCCTCCACCGCCTGAGATGCCGGCCACGCCGGGTGATCTGCCGATGGAGGTGCCGCAGCCCGAGCCAGCACCGCCGGCGGGCTGCAGCCGCTAAAGCAACGTCGAAATCAGCGTCGTCCAGGGCGAGCGGCCTGCGCTCGCCCTGGGCTGAGCGCCAGGTCAGGACGCCGCGGCGCGCGCGGTGTCGCGCAGGCTGCGCACCTGGGCGTGGTTGCGCTTGACGCCTTCGTACTGGCGCTGGATCACCAGCAGCGCCTCCGGCGGCAGCGGCTCTTGCAGCGCCTGGCGATAGCGCTCGAGCGCCGTGTCTTCACCGCGCTCGCACTCTTCGAGCATCGCGAGATCGCTGTAGCCGGTCAACGTGCCCTTCACGGCGACCCAGCCGCGGTGCATGGCACCGGTGGCGGTGCCGCCGTCGTCGGGCTTGCCGCCGTTCTGCTGGATCAGCGCCTGCAGCTCGGACGCGGCCTGGCGGCACTCGTCGGCGCGCGCGTTGAACACGCTGCGCAGGCTCTCGCTCTTGACGTGCTCAGCGCAGCTGCGAAAGCCGTACTCGCCGTCTTTGCAGGTCGAGACGAGGTGGTTCAGGGTATCGATCAGGTCGGAATGTTCCATGATGGCCTTTCTGGTGTGGCGAGGGTGGTTTGTCAGGCGCCCCGAGGGGCGTCCGCCGCTTGATCGGCACGCCGCATGCCCGCGGTGGCGTCACGCCGCCACCTCATCCGGGCATGTCGATTGCTGCCCGATGGGTGATGACTGCCCAACGCCCTCTGGCTCAAGACGAGCGCGCCGATCGGCCACCGGCCGCAGACGTGCCAGCGCCTGCGCCGCTGCCGGTGCCACGCCGGCGCGTCGACCCGTCGATCGCACCCGCCGATCTCAGCGAAGAGTCGGTCGCGGGTGAAGAAGACCCGGGCGCCGCACTCGATACCCCGTAGCCCACCCACTGCGCCACCGCGCGAACGGACCCCCCAATGAAAGTCGCCATCCTCGTCGGCAGCCTGCGGGCCGAATCGTTCAACCTGCAGCTGGCCCGCGCGCTGGCCCGCATGGGCCCGCAAGACTGGGTCTACCAGCACATCGCCATCGGCGACCTCCCGCTGTACAACCAGGACCACGACGCGGCGCCACCCGAGCAGGCCAGGCGCCTGAAGCAGGAGATCGAAGCCGCCGACGCGCTGCTGTTCGTGACGCCTGAATACAACCGGTCGATCCCCGGCGTGCTGAAGAACGCGATCGACACCGCGTCGCGCCCTTACGGCAAGAACTCGTTCGCCGGCAAGCCGGCCGGGGTCATCGGCACCTCGATCGGCGCGATCGGTACGGCGATGGCACAGCAGCACCTGCGCAACGTGCTGGCCTACCTGGACGTGCCGACGCTGAACCAGCCCGAGGCCTTCGTGCACTACCGCGAAGGCCTGATCACGCAGGCCGGCGACGTCACTGACGACAAGACCCGCGCCTTCCTGCAGCACTGGATGGACGCGTACCGCGCGTTCGTGGATGTGCACGGCGGCGCGAAGCAGGCCGCGAGCCGCGCCTGAGGCCGGTGGCCCCCGACAGCCTCATTCGCATCGACGCGGTTTTTTCCTACAGGCAGACGCTCCGGCGGAGGACCCGCAAGCCCAGGCGCGAAGCCTAGAGTCGGTTGCACCGGGCAGTCCTCCGGTCCAGCGGAACCCGCTTCCAGCCACCCCATGGGGGTACACACACAGCAAGGAGTTACACATGTCCAAGAAGTCACTGATCACCGCCGTCTCCACCGCCGCCATGGTGGCCACCCTGGGCTTCGCCTATGCGCAAAGCTCGGACGAAGGCGCCTACCCGAACGCGAACATCAACGGCGCCGTCGACAACTCGGTGCCCAAGCACTGGGCGCACGACAGCGTGACCGACAACAACCCGTACGAGACCGCCGCCCCCACGGCCGCCGGCCCGGCCACCACGATGCCCGCCGACACCACCACCTCGTCGGCCTCCACGTCGTCGACCGCCACGCCGCCGAGCACCGATGCGAACAGCCCGTGGGCCGCTGACACGACCAGCACGCCGCCCGCATCGACCAGCACGCCGCCGGCCAGCAGCTACGACACAACCAGCGGCACCACGCCGGCCAACACCACGGACGCCGTCAACCAGAGCAACGGCAGCCCGTCGACCAGCACTGCGCCGGCCGAGACCCACATCGACCTGAACTCGCCCAACGACCCGATCTACAACATGGGCAAGAACAACAGCGCCGACACCGAACGCACCCCGCGCCCGGACCGCAACTGATACCGCCCGCTGAGGTGACGCGAGGCCCGGCAGCGCAGGTCGCCGCCGGGCCCGCGGCCGTGAGGAGTTCAAAGAATGATGATCAGTCGCGATGTGACCGAAGGGCTCAAGCAAGGCCTGCTGATCGGCGCGGTCGTGCTGGCCGTGGCGGTGCCGATGCGCCACCACCTGCTGCCCCAGCGCTCGGTGCCCACGCCGGCCATCGACCCCGCCGCGGTGGCCACCGCGCCGCCCGGCGTGGCGCCCGCGCTGCCGCAAGCAGTGGTGCCGGCGCCGGCGGTCATTCGACGCCGGCTCGACTGGGGCGGCGAAACCCCATCGAAAGACGTGCGGCGCCTGGCGCAGTGGGTGGTCGATTCGGCCGACAACGGCGTGCAGCACTTCGTCATCCTCGACAAGCGCAATGCCCGCGTCTATGTTTTCGACCCCAGCGGCAAGCTGAGCGGTGCGAGCCCGGTGCTGCTGGGCTACGCCGCCGGTGACGACACCGTGCCGGGCATCGGCGACAAGGCCATCGCCGACGTGAAGCCGCAAGAGCGCACCACGCCCGCCGGCCGTTTTGTGGCGGCGCGTGGCCGCAATGCGTCGCAAGAAGACGTGGTCTGGGTCGACTACGACGCGGCGGTGTCGATGCACCGGGTGCGCGCGACCAACCCGAAGGAGCGCCGGCTCGAACGCCTGGCCACCCCCACTGCGAGCGACAACCGCATCAGCTACGGCTGCATCAACCTGCCGGTGAGCTTTTTCGAGCAGGTCGTGTGGCCGATGTTCCAGGCCCACCCCGGCGTGGTCTATGTGCTGCCCGAGGTCAAACCGCTGAACCAGGTGTTCCCGGGCATCGAGACGCCATACCACCTTGTCTCCACCAGCTCTCTGAGCCACTTGGTGTCTCCCCCAGGGGTTTCCGCCGTGTAAAGCCACCCTGTTTGACGGCAAATACGCCCGGCTTGCCGGGCTGTTGTCGCGATTGCTTACCGTCCTTGCGTTTAGCATTTCCCCCATCTTGAGCCGGGTCCACACGCCCGGCTCGTCTTCGATGGGCAAGGGAAGCAGACGCGATGGGTGTGGTGGGATTCAAAGGCATGCGTGCGACATGCCTGGCGGCTCTGTGTTGGGTCTCGGCAGCCGGTGCCTTCGCCGGTGTCGAGGCCTCCGCCATCAAGGTCGACTTTCTCGAAGAAAGCGCATCGGCCGATGCCCGCTCGATGGCGCAGATCGCCTTCGAGCAGGGCGACGCCCAGGGCCGCCCGGTGGCCATCGTCGACAAGAAGAACGCGCGCATCTATGTCTTCGGCGCCGACGGCGTGCTGCGCGGCACGACGCCCGTGCTGCTGGGCCTGGCCAAAGGCGACGACAGCGCGCCCGACATCGGCAAGAAGGCCGGCGGCTACATCCCCTCGGCCGAGCGCACCACGCCGGCCGGGCGCTTCGACTCGGAGCCGGGCCACAACAACAAGGGTGAGGCGATCGTCTGGGTCGACTACGACGCGGCCTTCGCGATCCACCGCCTGCGACCGGCCCACCCGGCCGAGCGCCGCCCCGAGCGGCTGGCCTCGCCAACCCCCGACGACAACCGCATCTCGCAAGGCTGCGTGATCGTCAGCGGCGCCTTCTTCGACCAGGTGGTCGGCCCGACGCTGGGCCGCCAGCGCGGCGTGGTCTACGTGCTGCCCGACCAGCCCGCGACCATGGCCCAGGCCCCGCTGGCCCAGACCAAGCTGGCCACGTCGGTCACCCCGGCCACGGCGCCTTTGCCCAAGCTCTGAGCACGGCGCTCAAAAAATGCGGGCCCGGCAGGGCCCGTCGTGTGGGCACACCTTGAAAAAAGGTGCCCGCGCAAAAGACAAGCCCCCCGGCAAGCCCTTCGCGCGGGCGGCCTGAACGGCCCGCACCCTGGGCGCGGGCAGGCCAGACTCAATCACTCACACGAAAACCGATGGCGCGTCTCGCCCGCCTGGGGCCCTGCGCCCCTGCGGCTCTACCGCGCTCAGGCCTGTGTGAGCAATCCGCATACCCACCGATGCCGGGCCGCCAGGAGGCGGTGCGCGGGCCGTGCAAAATGCGACGAAGCTGCCTCGAAATCGTGATTTCCGGGCTGCCACCACCCCACACCACAATCCAGTCCTGGTTTTCCCGGGGATGGGAGAGCCATGTCGCCCTTCTGGGAGGTTATTTCATTGGAACAGCTTGCAAAATTTGTTGCGGGCGGCGTGCTGCTGGCTGCTTTTTCGCTGCCGGCGCAGGCGCAATACAAGGCCGATCTGATCGAGACCACGAAGGCCTGGGGTTCGGTGGTGGCCGATTTCAACCGCGACGGCCATGACGACATCTTCGTCACCGGCCACCATTCGGAAGACCGCATCTGGTACTGGTCGCCCGGCGGCTACGTGCCGTCGAACCAGATCTTCGACTGGGTCGACCGCCACGACTGCGACGCGGCCGACGTCAACCTCGACGGCCGGCTCGACCTGTACTGCGCGGTCGGTGCCGAAAAGGGCACCGGCCAGGGGCCGAAAGAGCTGTGGATGCAAGGCGCCGACGGTGTCTTCACGCAGGCGGTGGATTTCGGCGCCGAAGACCCGTATGGCCGTGGGCGCTGGCCGATCTTTCTCGACTTCAACCACGACGGCTACCCCGACATCTACCTGAGCAACCTGTCGACCATCCGCGACGACGGCCAGATCAACATCAACCACCTGTTCCTCAACCAGGGCGGCAAGCGTTTCGTCGAGGCCACCACGCTGGCCACCGGCGCGCGCGGCGCGCAGTGCGTGGCCAAGGGCGATGTCAACCACGACGGCTGGGACGACCTGCTGGTCTGCCACGAGAAGGGCACCGGCCACATCTACATCAACAACCGCAAGGGCGACTTCGACGAGCTGTCGTCCACCGCGATCAAGGGTGAGTGGACGGTCGCCAAGCTGGCCGACATGAACGGCGACGGCCGCGACGACCTGGTGCTGATCACCTCGACCGGCCAGTTCCAGATCTGGCTCAACACCGGCAAGGCGCCGTATTTCGTGCGGCCGGCCTTCACCGACACCTTGCCGGCCGTCGGCCGCTCGCTGACCGTCGGCGACTTCAATGCCGATGGTCGGCCGGATGTCTACGTGGTGCTGGCCGACGTGTCATGCGAAACCACGCTGCGCGACAAGGCGCCCGACCTGGTCTACCAGGCCAAGTCGCGCAACGGCTGGACCCGCACCCAGATGACGCAAGACTACGAAGGCTGCGGCCACCTCGCCGACACGGTCGATGGCAACAAGGTGCTGCTCGAGAACGGCGGCGTCGAATACCACGGGCCGAACTACGTCATCGGCTGGGGTCACTGAGCGGCGCACTGCCGTCGTCGTCAGGCTCTTGGGCGGGCGCGGGTGAACCGGTGTTCATCAGCGCCTGCAGCGTGGCCAGCGTGTCGGCCTCGTGCAGCGGCTTGTCGTCGCGGATGCGCAGCATGCGCGGGAACCGCACGGCAATGCCGCTCTTGTGCCGCGTGCTGCGGTTGATGCCTTCGAAGCCGAGTTCGAACACCAGCGTGGGCTTGACGCTGCGCACCGGGCCGAACTTCTCCAGCGTGGTCGCGCGGATCACGC
The DNA here is from genome assembly GCF_041914305.1 of Ideonella sp. NCBI lineage: Bacteria > Pseudomonadati > Pseudomonadota > Betaproteobacteria > Burkholderiales > Sphaerotilaceae > Ideonella > Ideonella sp. The sequence goes on along the minus strand of NZ_JAYSDQ010000002.1, from coordinate 263,222 downwards.
GGTCGACCTCGCGAAACTCCTCGTCGGTCAGGCCCGAGTAGGCCTTGGCGAAGGCGACCAGCTGCAGGCCGCCCGGCTGCGGCGGCTCGCGCCGCGCGATCGCATCGACCACCGCCTGCGCCTCGGCCGCGTCGCGCGGCGTGCGGCTCCACACTGCGAAGGTGTAGTCGGTGTAGACGCTGGCGCGCCGGCCGTGCCCGGCCTGGGCGTAGATCAGCACTGCGTCGACCGACAGCGGCTCGATCTTCCACTTCCACCAGGTGCCCTCTGCCTTCGTGCGGCCGCTGCCGTAGCGGGCCTCGCGGTGCTTGAGCATGAAGCCTTCGACACCCCGCTCGCGCGACTGTTCGCGCAGCGCGGCCAGCGCCGGCCAGCTGCCGCCTTCGACCACCGGCGACACCATCAGCCCCTTGGCGTGCGCGGCCAGCGCCTCGAGCAGCTCGCGGCGCTCGCGCTGGGGGCGGCTGCGCAGGTCGTCACCGTCCCATTCGAGGATGTCGTAAGCCATCAGGCTGACCGGTGCCTCGGCCAGCACCTTCTTGTTCAGCGTCTTGCGGCCGATGCGCTGCTGCAGCAGGTTGAACGGCGCGGGCTGGTGGGTGCCTTGCGCGCCCGGCATCCAGACCAGGATCTCGCCATCGATGACCGTGCCGTCGGGCCATTGGCCGGCCAGGTGCACGATCTCGGGGAAGCGCTCGGTCACCAGCTCTTCGCCGCGTGACCAGACCCAGATCTGGCCCGCGCGCCGCACCACCTGGGCGCGGATGCCGTCGTACTTCCATTCGACGAGCCAGTCGTCCGGCGGGCCCAGGCGGGTGTCGAACTCGTGCAGCGCGCCCTCCATCGCATGGGCGAGGAAGAACGGGTAGGGCTGGCCCGAATCGGCCGGGGCCGACGCGGCATCGCTCGACAGCAGCGCGCGGTAGCCGCGGGCGTCGGGGCGGGCCGATTTGTCGGTGTAGCCCATCATGCGCTGCGCGACAAGCTTCGCATCGATGCCGACGTGCGCGGCCAGCGCCCGCTGCACCAGCAGCTTGCTGACCCCGACGCGAAAGCCGCCGCCGATCAGCTTGGTCAACAAGAAGCGGCCGGTCGCGTCCAGCTCGGCCCAGTAGGCGGCGATGCGCTCGGCCTGCTGCTCGGGTGATGCTTCGCGCAGCGGCAGCAACCGGCGCTCGACCCACTCGGCCAGGCCGACATCGCTGGTTTCGGTGGCGGTGGGCAGCACGTGGGCGATCGTCTCGGCCAGGTCGCCCACGGCCTGGTAGCACTCGTCGAACAACCACGGCGCGATGCCGGCCTGCTGCCGCGCCAGCTCGGTCAATATGCCGGTGGGCACCACCTGGCGCGGCTTGCCGCCCGAGAGAAAGTACACCGCCCAGGCGGCATCGGCGTCGCTGGCCTGTGCGAAGTAGCGCTTCAGCGCATCGACCTTGGCGTTGGTCGCGGTGCTGGCGTCCAGCTCTTCAAAAAGCTGTGCGAAGCGTTTCATTCGTTGCCCGCCACGTCGCCACCAGGCTTTTGCACGTCGGCCCGCTCGTCGTCGTACTCGGTCTTGAACGCCCCCGCCTGCAGCCCTTGCTCTTCGAGCCAGCGCACCATGATCGCCTCGTAGCCGTGGGTCACGATCACGCGCTCGGCGCCGGTCGCCGAAATGGCGCGTTGCAGGCCCGGCCAGTCGGCGTGGTCGCTGAGCACGAAGCCGCGGTCGACCGCGCGGCGGCGGCGCGCGCCGCGCAGCTGCATCCAGCCGCTGGCGAAGGCGTCGCTGTAGTCGCCGAAGCGCTTGGTCCAGGCCGAGCCTTGCACAGACGGTGGGGCGACCACCAGCGCGCGCGACAGCGCGGCCTTGTCGACCTCGGTGGCGTGCAGCGTGGGCGGCAGCGCCACGCCGGCGGCTCGGTAGGCCTCGTTCAGCGGCTCGACCGCGCCGTGCACGACGATCGGCCCGATCGCGGGGTCGACGCCCGCCAGGATGCGCTGCGCCTTGCCGAAGCTGTAGCCCATCAACAGGCTCGCGCGGCCGGCGTCGGCGTTGGCGCGCCACCAGCGGTTGATGTCGTCGAACACCGCGCGCTGCGGCTGCCAGCGGTAGATGGGCAGGCCGAAGGTCGACTCGGTGATGAAGCAGTGGCAGCGCACCGGCTCGAAGGGTTCGCAGGTGGTGTTGCTGTCGTCGGCGCCCGAGACGAAGTAGTCGCCCGAGGCCACCCACACCTGGCCGCCATGCTCGACCCGCACCTGCGCCGAGCCCAGCACATGGCCGGCCGGGTGCAGGCTCAATCGCACGCCGTGGTGATCGACCACCTCGCCGTAGCCCAGCGTCTGCAGCCTGATCTCGCCCAGCCGCGAGCGCAGCACGCCTTCGGACTTTGCCGCGGCCAGGTAGTGGCCGTGGCCGAAGCGCGCATGGTCGCTGTGGGCGTGGGTGATGACCGCGCGGGCCACCGGCCGCCAGGGGTCGATGTAGAAGTCGCCCGGCGGGCAGTACAGGCCTTCGGGCCGCTGGACGATCAGATCCGTGGTCATCGATCGCAGGCTATCGCAAGCAATGACTTTCGGCCGTCGAAGGGCTTACGCACTGACACCGTGCTGTCAAAGATTCGTCCTAGCGTACGCGCCTTCGCAAACGGCCCCTGTCCCCTCACCACGAGGCCGATGCTCCACCACCCACGAGGAGTCACCGCATGACCGAAGCTTCCCGCCGCTCCTTTCTGCAGATGATGGGCGCAGGTGCCGCTGCCGGCGCCTTGCCGCCCAGCATCGCCCGCGCGCTGGCCATCCCGGCGAACCGCCGCACCGGCACGATCAACGATGTCGAGCACGTCGTGATCCTGACGCAGGAGAACCGCTCGTTCGACCACTACTTCGGCACGCTGCGCGGCGTGCGCGGCTTTAACGACCCGCGCGTCATCAAGCTGCCGTCGGGCAAAACCGTGTGGCACCAGCCCAGCGGCAACGACGAGCTGCTGCCGTTCCGCCCGCCGGTCGAGAACCTGGGCCTGACCTTCCTGCCCGACCCGCCGCACGGCTGGAACGACACCCACGCCGCGTGGAACAAGGGCCGCCACGACCAGTGGGTGCCGAACAAGGGCCTGAGCGCGATGACGTACCACGTGCGCAGCGACATCCCCTACCACTACGCGCTGGCCGATGCGTTCACCGTCTGCGACGACTACCACTGCTCGCTGATGGGCCCGACCGACCCCAACCGCTACCACCTGTGGAGCGGCTGGGTCGGCAACGACGGCAAGGGTGGCGGCCCGGTCATCACCAACGCCGAAGCCGGCTACGACTGGAGCACCTACCCCGAGCGCCTGCAGCGCAACGGCGTGTCGTGGAAGGTCTACCAGGACGAAGGCGAGGGCCTCGACGCCGCGCACTCGTGGGGCTGGACCGGCGATGCGTACATCGGCAACTACGGCGACAACTCGCTGCTGTACTTTCATCAGTTCCAGAACGCCAAGCCCGGCAACCCCCTGGCCGACCACGGCAAGACCGGTACCCGCATCAAGAACCAGGGCCGCGACCCGAACCACTTGATGGACCTGTTCAAGCAAGACGTGGCCAGCGGCCAGCTGCCGCAGGTCAGCTGGATCGTCGCGCCCGAGGCCTACAGCGAGCACCCGAACTTTCCGGCCGACTACGGTGCCTGGTACATCTCGCAGGTGCTGGACACGCTGACCTCGAACCCCGAGGTCTGGAGCAAGACGGTGCTGCTGATCAACTACGACGAGGAGGGCGGCTTCTTCGACCACATGCCGCCGCCGGTGCCGCCGCAGACCCCGGCGCAGGGTGATTCCACCGTGTCGACCGTCAACGAGATCTTTGCCGGCAATTCAAGCTACTCGGCCGGGCCCTACGGCCTGGGCATGCGGGTGCCGCTGCTGGTGGTCTCGCCGTGGAGCAAGGGCGGCTGGGTCAACTCGCAGGTCTTCGACCACACCTCGGTGATCCGCTTCCTCGAGGCGCGTTTCGGCCAGGGCAAGCCCGACCTGACCGAGGCCAACATCACGCCGTGGCGCCGCGCCGTGACCGGCGACCTGACCTCGGCCTTCGACTTCGCCAACCCCGATGCCGGCCTGGTGCCGCTGCCCAGCACCGACGCGTACTTCCCGCCCGACCTGGTGCGTCACGACAGCTACCACGTGGTGGCGCCGCAAGACGACCAGTTGCCGCAGCAGGAGCCGGGCCTGCGCCGCGCCCGCGCGCTGCCGTATGCGCTGCACGCGCGTGGCCACGTGGTGGCGGCCGACGGCAGCTACCGGCTGCGCTTCGGCAACGTGGGTGATGCGACCGCGGTGTTCCAGGTGCACTCGGGCCGCGCCGGCGACCTGCCGCGCAGCTACACGGTGGAGCCGGGCAAGAAGCTGTTCGGCAACTGGCCGGTGAAAGCGGTCGGTGCCAGCAGCTACGACCTGACGGTGCGTGGGCCCAACGGCTTTCTGCGCGGCTACAAGGGCAGCGTGAGCGGCGACAAGAAGGCGCAGCTCGAGGTGCGCGACGTCTACGGCGCCAAGGCGCAGACGCTGAAGCTCGACCTGCACAACCTGGCCTCACGCAAGGCGGTGGTCCATGCGCTCGACCGCTACAGCGGGCAAAGCCAGTCGATCGAGCTGGCGGCCGACGCACGCGGCACGCTGCAGTGGGACCTGGCGCCCACCTTCGGCTGGTACGACCTGGTGCTGACCGTCGACGGCGACACCGGCTTCGAGGTGCAACTGGCCGGCCACGTCGAGAACGGGCTGCCCAGCTCGAGCGACCCGGCACTGGGCAACCTGCGGCTAAGGCAACGCTGAACAAGTCCCACGCGGGCCGCGCATCCCTGGTTTGGGCGGTCTGCTGCGTTGCAAATCCTCGCCATAGCACGAGCTATGGCTGTGGTTTGCGCCTTGCAGCCCATCCCAAACCAGGGCGCGCCGCCTCGCGGGGACTCATTCAGCGTCGCCCTGAATCGCTGATCGGCGGCCGGGCCGTCTCGCGGCGGCCCGGCCGCGGTCTTCAGCGGGTCAGAACAGGTCCCACAGCTCGGCCGGCAAGGTCTCGAGCACTTCTCGCACGTTGCAGCCCTCGCGCAGGTCGAGCGACGAGAGGATCCAGTCGCGCTGGTCTCGCGGGCCGAGGATCTGCGGCAGCGAGTCGCGGCTGAAGGGGGAATGGAGATCCGCCTTGAAGTGGATCGCGTTCATTGGTGATGACATGGCAGGAGCTCCCGTGGGTTCGCCGGCCGGTGCGCTGCTGCGATCGTGGTCGAGCCTGCTGCATTGCCGTTGCGGGCATTAGACTGCGGCGCTCGCATGCGCAAGCGCCGGAAAAGGCCGGTGCTTCGCGCACTTCTAACCCGCTAGCACCACGGCCAGCCGATGAGCCCCGAAGCAATCGTTCAACGCCAGCTCGACGCCTACAACCGCCACGACCTGGCGGCCTTCGTCGCCACCTATGCCGAAGACGCCGAGCTGTACCGCGTGCCGGCCACCACGCCGGCGCTCAAGGGCCGGCAGGCGCTCGGCGAGTTCTACCGCGACCACCGCTTCAACCTGCCGGCGCTGCATGCCGAGCTGGTGCACCGCACGGTGCTGGGCGACAAGGTCATCGACCACGAGCGCATCACCGGCTTGGGTGACGGGGTGGTCGAGGCGGTGGCGGCCTATGTGGTGCGCGACGGGCTGATCCGCAGCGCCTGGATGTTCGCGCCGCAGTAGGCCGCGGGGCGGGCCATCAGGCCACAGCCCTCACGCCGGCTCGGCGCAGACCAGCACCCGGTTGCGGCCCGCGCTCTTGGCCTGGTAGAGCGCCTGGTCGGCCGATTGCGACAGCGTGGCCAGGTCGTAGGGCGGGGCCGAGGTCAGGCCGATGCTCAGTGTCACCGTCAGCCCGGGCGCGATGGTCGACCAGTCGTGCGCCTGCACCCGCTCGCGCAGGCGCTCGCTCACCTCTTGCGCCAGCGGCAGCGCGGTTTCGGTGAAGACGATCAGGAACTCTTCGCCACCCAGGCGCACCAGCATGTCGCTGCCGCGGGTGTGGGCGCGCAGCAGGTCGCCGATGCGCACCAGCACCTGGTCGCCGACGGCGTGGCCGAAGCGGTCGTTGATGTGCTTGAAGTGGTCCAGGTCGACCAGCGCCACGCTCAGCGGGCTGACCGCGCTCGCGGCCGAGGCCAGCACCGGTGGCATGCGGCGGTCGAGGTGGCGGCGGTTGCCCAGCCCGGTCAGCTGGTCGCGCTGCGATTCGGATTCGAACTCGGCCGCGCGCAGCCGCTCGGCCTGTGCCTCGAAGCGCGCCCGCTCGGCCTCGACACGGGTCACGAACAGGCGCGACTGGGCCTGCAGCTGCGCCACCACGCGCTTGCGTTCCAGCGCCTCGAAACCCTCGAGATGGGCCAGGGCGCGGCCCTGGTCGCCCTGGGCCCTCCAGCTGCGGTACAGCGCATCGTGCACGCGGGTCAGGGTGTTGGTCTGCTCGCTGCCTTCCAGCTCTTGCCACAGCGCGGTCAGCTCGCGGCTGGCGCCGGCAGCGTCGCCACGGGCCAGCAGCAGCTCGCCGCGCGCATAGCGGATGCGCCAGCCATGGGCCGTGTTGCCTTGTTCGATCACGCGGCCCAGCGCACTGTCGAGCAGGCGCTCGGCTTCGGCGCGCTCGCCCAGGTGCAGCAGCGCCTCGGCCAGGTTGCCTTCGACGATCGCGCACAGGATCGGGTTGTTCGGCATCTGCGCCACCAGCGGCATCGCCTCGCGCGCATGGGCCACGGCCTTTTCGAGCACCGAGCGGGCTTCGGCCGCCGTGGCGCCGTCGCGCAGCAGGTAGAACGCCCCGATGTACGACGCACACAGGTTGTTCAGGATCATGCTCTGGGCGTAGGGGTTGCTCTCGCCCTGCATCAGCAGGCGAGCCTCTTCGACCAGCCGGTGGGCCTGCCACGGGTCGCCCATGCGCTCGATGCAGATGCCCAGCGCCATCAGCGACAGCGCGAGCGGCCCCTTCTGGCCGGCGGCCTCGGCCACGCGGCACGATTCGTTGGCGCAGGTCAAGGCGAGGTCGAAGCGGCCCAGCTCGCTGGCGGCGATGGTCACCCAGCGCAGCACCTCGACCTGGCGCGCGATCTCGCCGGTGCGGTGCAGCAGCGCCGAGGCGGCCTCGCCGCTGTCGATCACGGCCGGCCAACGCCCCAGGCGAAACTGCGCCATCGTCAGCAGGTAGCCCGCCTCGGCCCGGCTCTGGTCGTCGGCCTGCGCCGCGGCCCGCCAGGCCGCCCCGGCCAGCAATGAGACTTCGTGCATGTTGCCGGCATCCACCGCGGCGCGCGCGGCGTGCAGGGGGCCAATCTCGGTCGGGGGACGGGTCATGGGCGGTATTTACGGCAATCTCCATGCCGAGTTGACCGCCTGCGTCGCAAATGCTCGGGGTTTGCGACGACTATTGCACCCAAGCCGGGAAGAGACCCAGCGCGGCCTGCACCTTGGCATCGTGCGCAGGCACCACCACCAGCTTCGGGTCGCGGGCCATCGCCGCGCGGATCAACTCGATCGCGGCCTGGGTTTGCGCCACATCGTGGTCGACGAACAGCCGCGCGGCCCAGTGCTTCGGCGCCCCGGTCTTCAGCGCGCCGGCGTTCCAGACCACGTCGCCGACGAAGAAGAAGCGCCGGCCCGAATCGGTGGTCACGAACAGGCCGACCGAGCCCGGCGTGTGGCCCGGCATCGGCACCAGCACCACGCGGCCGTCGCCGTACAGGTCGTGGCTGGCATCGAAGCCTTCGAACGGCCCGCGGTCGAAGACGATGTCTTTCCAGCCGGTGATGCCGGCCACCTGCGAGGGCCAGACACCGCCCACCGCCTGGCTCGGCTGGTTGACCAGCGCATGCTCGGCGGCGGCCAGCCAGACCTCGGCCTGCGGAAAGTCCGACAGGCCGCTCAGGTGGTCCCAGTGCGAATGGCTCACGACGATGCGCGTGATGGGCCCGATGCCGGCCTCGGCCAGCTGGTCTTTCGCCGGCCGCACCGGCTGGTCGTAGCGAAAGAACGGCCGGTTCCAGCCCGGCATGTCGGCGGCGTACTGCGCATCGACCTGGCTGCCCAGCCCGCTGTCGAACAGGAACCGGTCGTTGCCATGCTGAATGAGAAAGGCCGAGAACGCGGTCTCGGCCGGCTCGAAGCGGCCGCCGGAAAACAGCAGCCACTCGTGCGTCTGCAGCGAGGCGGTCTTGACGATGGCGAAGCGCACGCTGGCGGGCGCGGCGGGCGGCTCGTCGGCGGCCGAAGCGGTGAGGCTGGCGAGGCAGAAGGCGAGGGCGGCGAAGGTGGTCTTGAGCATGGGGGTGGTGGGTTCGAGCAGGAAAGGCAGAAAAGCGTCAACGGGCCCGAAGGCTAAAGCCTGGAGTAAGCTCCAAGGTCAAGCCCTCATGGAGCTCGCATGAACATCGGTGCCCTGGCCCAGCTGACCGGCGTGTCGCCCGACACGCTGCGCTACTACGAGCGCGAGAAGCTGCTGGCGCCGCCGGGCCGCGCGGCCAATGGCTACCGCGTCTACAGCGACGCCGACGCGCAGCGGGTGCGCTTCGTGCGCAGCGCGCAGGCGCTGGGCTTTTCGCTGGCCGAGATCCGCTGGATCCTGCCGCGGCTGAACGCCGGCCAGGTGCAGCGCGCCGAGATCGAGTCGCACCTGAACAAGAAGCTGGCCGAGATCGACGGCCACATCAAGCAGCTGCGCAACCTGCGCAAAGAGGTGCTGGCCACGCTGGGCTCGCTGCGGTGCCAGCCGCAGGCCGAGGTGACCGTGCAGCAGGCCACCGCCAAGGCGACGGCGCCTGCGCCGGTGCGCCGCCTGGCGGGGCCGCGCCGGCGCCGGGCCTGAGGGCTGCCCGCGGCGCGTGGGCACCCCGCTTGCCGCGCAAGGTCATCCACCAACACGGGAGATGACGATGGTTCAACAAGCCCACGACGATCTGAGCGCCTGCATCGCCGCCTGCCAGGACGCGCTGCGCGCCTGCCTGGACTGCGCAGCGTCTGACCTGCACGACGTGAACCCGCACATGGCGCAGTGCGCGCTGATCAACCTCGACTGCGCCGACGCCTGCGACGCCACGCTGAAGGCGCTGGCGCGGCGGTCGATCCACCACGGCGACTTCTGCGCGCTGTGCCAGCACCTGTGCCGGGCCTGCGCCGCGGAATGCGCGAAGCACCAGGCCGACCACTGCGTGCGCTGCCGCCAGGCCTGCGAGCGCTGCGCCGAGGCTTGCGCCAAGCACGCCGCCGAGCGGCACACCTGACCCGCGCTCAGCCGGCGCTCGGCGCCGGTGGGTCTTGCCCCGGCGGTGGCTGATCGGAGGGCGCCGGTGGCGGCGAGGCGGGCGGCGCGTTCCCGAGCACGTCATGGGGCACGCCTGGGGACCCCTCCTGGAGGGGCAGCGGCCACGGCACGCTGGCGGTCAGGGCGAGCAGGGCGTCATGTCGGGCGTTCACGGGTGTTCCTGGGGCAAGGCATGGCCTGGGGGCAAACAGCGATCCTGCGGCCGGCGAGGTGGCCGCGCCGCAGTCGGCACGCTCAACTGCTGGCGTGGATCTGCATCCGCCGCTCGACGTAGGTCGGGCCGGTGGATCGGCTGGCGTCTGGGCAGTTGCCGCTGCTGTTGCAGGCCACCGCATCGAGCGTGAAGACACGCACCGTCTGCTTCGTGCCCGGCGATGATTCGCCTTCGTTGTAGAGGGTGGAGTTGCAGGTCACGGTGACGCGCATGCCGAGGTCGGCGCTCAGGTCCAGCGTTTGGGTGCTGCCGGCGCAGGCTGTCCAGCCACCCCGGAAGGCCTGGTACAGCCCCCACTCGATGCCGGCCCGCGCGGCCTGCGAGGCGCGGGCGGCGCTCACCTCTTGCGCGCTGCCCATTTGCTGCGCGGTGCTCATGCGCACCACGGCGGCCGACAACGCGGCGAGCAGCACCAGCACGATGATCGCGGCGATGGCGCCCAGGCCATGCTGGCGATGCGCTGTCGATGGGTGGCGCGGCGTCATGGCACGTTCGCCACATGGGCGCCGACGACGAGGCCGGCGGTTTCGGAATTGCGGGTGATCTCGATCTGCATCGAGACGAAGCCGCTTTGCTGCGTGGCGCCCTGGGCCGGGTCGTAGATGAAGCGGCATGACTTGACCGAGCTGGCCAGCACCTCGCCGCTGGCCGCGCTGGGGCAGCTGCCGGGGTAGCCGCTGTTGAAGCCGTAGTGCGACAGCCGTGCCAGCACGCCCTTGCCGTTGCCTGACGAATCGAGCGTGCCGTCGGCGCCCTCGCAGACGTAGAACACCGCCTGCTGGCTGTTCGGCACGACGACCATGCGGTTGCCGTCGTAGCCGGCGGGGAACTGGGTCGAGGCCACGGTCACGCGGTGGCGCCCGAATGCCGCCTTGGGCGGGGCCGCAACAGCCGAGATCGCCGCCCGGTTGCTGCCGCTGTACACGTCGCCCGGGTTCTGGTTGTCGATCACCACATAGTCGCCGACGCTGGGCGTGGTCGAGAACGTGGTCATCACGTCGAACTGCGTGGTCGCGGCGCTGGTGTCCAGCGGCATCGCGCCGGCGGTCACGGTGTCGGTGTCGCGCCGCAGCCGCGCGCCGGTCAGCGTGGGCACCAGCTCCACGCATTGCGAGCCGGGGCTGCGGATCGAGTTGGGCACGGCCGAGCGCACCTCGTCGCGCATGCGGCGCAAGGCGTTGGTGGCCTGGTGCGACAGCTCGGCCCGGGTGCGCAGCGCGATCCAGCTGTCGAAGGCCGGGCGCAGGAAGACGGCGAGCGTGGCGGCCAGCACCGCGCCGATCACGATCACCATGATCAGCTCGATCAGCGTGAAGCCGCGTTGCCTCTGCGCGCCCCCAAGGCAACGCCGGCTGGGAACGGCGCTTCGTTTCTTGAGGTTCTTCATGCGGCGAAATTCGTGCGCCAGCCGACCAGCGTCAGGCTCTGCGAGCCGCGCGTGACGGTGACGGTGATGCGCTTGGCCTCGGCCACGCCCGACAAGGTGGCCGTGGCCACGCCGACCGAGACCGAGTAACCCGCCAGCGCCGTGACCGCCACGCCGTCGACGGTGCAGATCTGCCCGCTGGTGGTGTAGCCGTTGTAGTCCGACACGTCGTTGTAGGTGTCGCGGGCGCAGCCGGCGGGCGCGCTGTTGGCCGCGGCGAGGTAGGGCTTGAGCTGCACCTCTTCGATCATCTCTTCGGCGATCGCCAGCAGCTGCTGGTTGATCACCGGGTCGGCGCTGCGGCCGATCGCCACCGAGAACGCCACCGCCACGCCGGCCAGGCCCACGCCGAGGATGACGATCGCGATGATCATCTCGACCAGCGTGAAGCCGAGCTGGGGCCGGCGTGTGGTGGCGGGGCGGCGCATCATCGGACCAGGCCCGTCTCACCGCCGATGGTGATGCTGCCGACGCCGGTGATCGCGAGCGATCGGGCGCTGGCGGTGGTGCCGGCGCCGTCGCTGGTCACGCGGCCGTCGGGCTGGAAGTACATCGTGCCGCTGGGCGAGAGCGTGAAGGTCGACGAGCCGGGGTTGCTGGTGAAGCTGGCGCTGCCGTCGGGGCCGGTCAGCGCGGTGTCGCAGGCCGATGCGGGCCGGTTCGTCGCGATGCGCAGCGTGACCGCGGTGGCGCTCACATCGGCGCAGACCAGGCGGCGGTGCGACTGGGCTGTCTGCCCGGCGTAGCGCAGCGCGGCCAGCACCTCGTCGCGCGCGGTGTCGTTGCGCAGGCTGACCGCGGTGTCGAGCTTGGGCATGGCGACCGCCGCCAACACGCCCACCAGGATCAGGATGGCGATCAGCTCGATCATCGTGAAGCCGCGCTGCGGCGTCGATTCAGAAGATCTCGCGCACATCAGAAGATCTCGCGCACATGGACGGTCTTGCGGGTTTCAGGGCTGTAGACGCCGAAGGCGGCGCGTGCCGAGGGGTCGCGGTCCCAGGTGGCGGCGCAGCTGCCGTAGTTCGAGCGCAGCCAGGCGAGGCCGGCGCCTGTGGTGGCGGGGTGGGTCGACAGGCACGACTGATCGGCGGCGGTGCTGCCCAGGTTCAGCGCCAGGTCGACCGTGCCGGTGGCGCCGCCCGTCGGGGCGGTGAGCGTGAGCGTGCCGCTGCCGCTGGTGATCGTGATCGCAGAGCCAGTCGTCGTCCAGCTTCCTGCGTTGCCCTTGTAGTCGCGGTAGTTCGACAAGGCCAGTGCCGTGACCGGGACAGACGTGCAGCTGTCGTCGCTGTTCTTCACCCAGGCCGCGCCGCTCCAGTAGTCGGTGCGGGCCTGCAGTGTGAGCGTGCTCTTCTCGCTGCCATAGCCGTTGGACAGCACCAGCCGGCCGCTGCGGATGCTGGTGTTGCCGGTGGCGCTGCCGGTGACCGAATCGGTGTCGGTGGCGCGCAGCTTGATGGCGCTTTCCGCGGTCAGCTTGGTGGTGAACGAGTAGATGGGGCCGACGGCGGATGTCGACAGCGTGGCGACGCCGTTGGTGAACGACGTAGCCGCCACCACGTTGTTGCTGAAGCTGCCGACGGTCAGTGCGTTCGCATCGCTGATCGTCGTGGCGCGGGCGAAGGCACCGGTGTAGTTGCTGGTCTGGCCGTTGCTCGCGTTCTGTGCGGTGATCGTGACGGTGTTGATCGGCTGGCCGGCGTAGTAGAAGGTGGCGCCGGGGCAGGCGGTGGGCTCGGCCACCTGCAGCAAGAAATGGTCGGGGATGAAGCGCCCGACGGCGCCGGTCGATCCGGTGGTGCCGGTGGCGTTCAGGCCGCTGGACAGATAGTTGGTCAGCGTCGCCGTGAGGTCAGCCTGGCCGACCTCGCTCCATTGCAGATTGCTGGCCGTGGCGCTGCCGCCGCTGTAGCTGCCGAAGCTGCCGGTGAAGCTGCCGCTGGCCCCGCCGGCGGGCAAGGCCTTGGTGAACGTGATCGTGGGAGCGGCCGGCGTGGTCTCCTGGCCGAAGTTCGGTGTGGCCGCGCCATTGGCGTTGCGCGCCGTCAGCGTGGCCGAGAAGTTGACGCCGGCCTTGACCGTGGCGGGTGGCGTGGGGTACGACGTGAATGCGAACGACGACGGCGCTGCGACGAAGCTGTCGCTGCCCGTCATCACCAGCCCGGCGTCGCTGCCGCTGCCGGTGTACTTGCTGGTCACGCTCATCTGGCCCGCGTCGGCGTACTGCACCGTGGTGCTGGCGGTGCCGGTCGCGTCGAACGCCAGCATCACCCCCTGGCCGGCGCCGCCGCAGGCGATGGTGGTGCTCCCGACCACGACGGGTTTCGTGCCAGTCCCCGGGTTGGTGTAGCCGCAGCTGAAGTTGATCATCTTGCTGGTGCTGGCGAAGGCTGGCGTGCAACTCAAGGCGTTGTCGGACTTGCGCACCGCCTTCACGCTGACCGTCTGCAACGCGTCGGCGGCGTGGTCGGGCACGTCGAACAGCAGCCCCGCGTCGCTGGCGGTGAAGGTGCAGGCCGGGCTGCCGAAGTTGCAGCTGGTCGAGTTGGATGGCGTGACGCTCAGGCCCGAGGTGCCGAACACCACGCTGCCGGGTGTCGTGACCTGCACGTTGGTGGTGGTGGTGCTGGCGCCCGAGGCGATCGTGAAGTTGGCGCCGGCGGGCCAGACGACGCTGGGGGTGCCGGTGGCCGTGAGCGTGCCGGTCAGGCCGCCGGTGTAGGCGGTGGCGCAGCTGGCATCCTGGCAGGCGGCCACGGTGAGCGTGCTGGGCGTGCAGGTCAGGCCGGTGCCGCTGGCGTGGCGAATCTCCACATGGTGCAGCGGCGGCAGGCAGCTGTGGCTGACCGCCATGTCGGACGCGATCTCGAGCGCGCTGATCTCGTAGTTGTAGACGCTGACTTCGTCGAGGCGGCCATTGGCCGAGGCCGAGGTGGCGTTGGCCGGGATGGCCGTGGTTCGGTTATCGCCCAGGAACAGCGTCAGCAGGCTGGTGTCGATGATGCCGTTGGTCGTGGCGCTGACCGCGCCGACCTGCACGCCGTTGACGAAGATGCGGGCCGTGCTCTGGCCGGCTCCGCTCTTCAGGCGCCAGGTCACGGCGATGTGCGTCCAGGTGTTGGCCGCGGTCGTGCGCGTGCTGGAGGTCACGTCCACCAGCGCGCCGGCGGAATCGGCGACGACGAAGCGCAGCGCGCCGGTGCTCTTGCGCGCAAGGAAGAACGGCCGGCTGGCCGAGCCGCTGGCGTCGAACAGCATCGCCTCGGGCGAGGTGTTCCAGGCCGCGTTGTTGCGGTACCAGAAGCTGATGCCGCCGTCGGCGCCGAGGGCAGAGTCGACATCGATCGTGGTGTCGACCGCCGAGATCGAGGTGTCGGTGTTGGCAGGGATGTCGATGCCGCGGCAGACGTAGCCGCTGGCATTGCTGGCAGCCGAGCCCACGCGCACGCCGCTGTAGCCGTTGCCGGTGAAGTCGCTCACCTCGCCGACCTTGCCGGTGTAGGAGTATTCGTCCATGCGGTACTCGGCCAGGCGGGTGGGCGTGCCGCTGGGGATGAACCAGCGGATCGCGCTGCCGTTGGCGTTGTAGCCGCTGTTGTACGAGTACTGGGTGTAGTCGGTGTCGGAGACCTGGACACCGATGGTGGCCGAGGCGCCGGTGGCGTTGTCGTTGCCGTACTGGTACTTGAACTCGCCGTTCTCGTACAGCACGATCTGGAAGCTGTAGGGCGTGGTGGTCGAGTACTGGTAGACGCCGTTCCAAGAGACGACCAGGTAGCGGTTCGGCGCGGTACCTTTTTGCTGCCAGGTGACGCCGCCCGAGCCAGCGTGGCTGGGGTCCAGGTCGTCCCAGTAGCCCATGATGGTCCGAGCGGTGTTGCCGGCAGCGCAGCCCGAGCGGGCGGCGGCGGCGCCAGCCGGCAGCGCGGTGTTGGTGTACGTGCGCATGAAGCCGGTGTCGGCCCCGAACTGGATGGCGCCGTTGGCCAGCACCCGCAGCGACGAGTAGGCGGTGCCGGCAAACGTGAAGGTGAAGCCGCCGGTCAGGGTGATGGTGGCCTGGTCGTCGTCACCCGGGTAGGCCGTGCACAGCCTGTCCCAGACCAGGGCGTTGGTCGTGGTTTCCCATGCATAGGTGTCGCTCTTGAAGGTGTAGGTGGCCGCTCGGGCCGACAGCGGCAGCACGCACAGCAGCGCCAGAAGCAAAGAAAACGCGGCCCGCCATGACAGCGGGGCCGCGTTCTTGAGCTGGTGGGCCAGGTGGCTCAGCATAGGCGCCCATGATGCCGCGCAATGCGGCATCGTGGCGTCAGAGGATGCCCAGGCCGGTGAAGGTCGCGGTGGCGCCGCCCGAGGTCTGGGTGATCGTGCAGCTGACGGTCGCGTCCGGGGCGATCGCCGCGGCGGTGATCGTGTAGCCGGTGGGCAGGCCACCTTGCATCAGCGTGGCGGCGTCGGTGCAGTTGGTGACGGCCGAGCCCTTGCCCGTGTTGACCTTGCGGGCGCCGTAGTTGACGTTCATGGCCGAGGTGGCGGCACCGGCCACGCCTTGCAGGGCGGCGGCCTTGGCGTCGCCCGACACGTCGACGAACTTGGGCATGGCCACGGCGGCCAGGACACCGAGGATGACGATGACGACGATCAGTTCAATCATCGTGAAGCCGGCTTGCATACGTTTCATGTCAAAACTCCTATGAGAAAAAGGGCGGGAGAACAGGTTTCGAGAGTTACTTCAGGGACAGGTGGCATCTATCAGCTCGATGCGGGGGGCCGCACCCGGCGATGCCGCCTGGGCGTAGATGAACTCGCATTCGCCGGCAACTGCCGTGGGCTTCAAGCGTGCCCGCAGGGCGGGAACGCCGTCGATCCGGTCGGGTCGCCAGTCGATATCGGCCGTGTCGCCCCAGGAATTGACGGCTACCGCTATCCCATCGGCGCTGGCGGCCGGCCAACCGTGGATTCCGACCACTTTCTGGCCCTGCAAGGGCAGCTCGCCGCAGGCCGGGTCGAGACCGCCGGGCGCCGGCGGCTGCGATTCGCAGCGCAGGTGAAACAGGTTGGCGGTGGCCTGGGTGGTGGCCATCAGCATCTTCAGCCGCACCTGGCGCGCCGCGACGCGCGACGAGGCCAGCCGCGGCAGCGCCACTGCGATCAGCACGCCGACCAGCACCACGGCCACCGCGAATTCGAGCCGCGACAGGCCCCGCATGCGGGGTGAACGAAGGCGGGCGGACCACATGCGCATTCATCGCCGTCGTCAGGAATGGTTGCCCGAGGCGGCACGCCCCAGGTCCCACATCGGCAGGAACACCCCGAGCGCCAGCACCAGCACCAGGGCGCCGAGGAAGACGATCAGGATCGGCTCGACCTGCTGGCTCAAGGTCTTCAGCTCGTACTGGACCTCGTTGCTGTACAGGTCGGCCACCTCTTCCATCAGCTCATCGATCGCGCCGGTCTCTTCGCCGACACCGATCATCTGCAGCACCACCGGTGTGAACACACCCGTGGCCGCGGCCGAGCGGGTGATCGATTCGCCACGCTCGACGCTTTCGCGCATGCCGTCCACCCGCTTGGCGATGAAGGCGTTCTCGACTGTCTGCGACACGGCGGCGAGCGCGCGCTCGATCGGCACGCCGCTCTTGAGCGCCATCGAGAAGCCGCGCGCAAAGCGGGCCAGCATCGCCTTGCGGACGATCTTGCCGGCCACCGGCATCTTCAGCACGAACTCGTCCCACTTCAGCTTGCCGGCGGGCGTACGGCGCCAGGTGTTCCAGCCGAAGAAGGCGCCGATGCCGGCCAGGGCGATCAGCCAGCCGAAATCGACCGTGAACTTGGATGTGGCCAGCAGGATCTTGGTCGGCAGCGGCAGCTCGGCATTGAAGGTCGCGAACACGCCGGCGAAGGCCGGAATCACCATCACGTTGATGACGCCGATGGCCGCCACCATCGCGGCGATCACGAAGCTCGGGTAGCGCAGCGCCGACTTCACCTGCTGGTGCATGAACATCTCGAACTCGAGGTGCTGGAACAGGCGGTCGAACACCTCGTCGAGCCGGCCGGTCATTTCACCGACGCGCACCATCGCGACGAAGAAGCCGTTGAACAACTGCGACTGCTGGGCGAACGACATCGACAGCTCGATGCCCGATTCAAGGCTGCGCCGCACCTCGGCCAGGCAGGCCTTCATGCCGGGGTGGGTGGCTGATTCCTGCAGACCGAGCAGGGCGCGCAGGATCGGCACGCCGGCGCGCATCAGCGTGTGCAGCTGGCGGCAGAACAGCATCAGGTCGACCGTGTGCACGGGCGGCTGCAGCATCGCCTTCAGCCGTTCCAGTACCGGGGTCGGGGCGCCTTCGACGACCTCGACCGCGCCCGCTTCGGCCTCAATGCGCAGCGGCGTGACGCCGCGCGCCAGCAGCAGGTCGGCCACGGCATTGGCATCGGCCCCTTCAAGGGTGCCATTGACGGGCCCCGCCGCGCTGCGGCCGGTGTACGCGAAACGCATCATTCCGCGTTACCCGTCCAGCTGCGTCGCCACACGCATCGCTTCTTCGATCGTCGTGCGGCCTTCGGTCGCCAGGCGCACCGCGTCGCCGCGCAGCGTCAGCTTGCCCATCTGCTTCTTGGCGGCGCGGGCAAAGTCGGCGGCGTGGCCGTGGTTCATCGTCTCGACCAGCTCCTGCGTCATCTCGATGAACTCGTAGACGCCCGTGCGGCCCGAGTAGCCGGTGTCGTTGCAGACCGGGCAGCCGCGGCCATGGCGGAAGCGGTGGTGGTCGACCTTGTCGCCCAGCTCCAGCCGCAGCCATTCGTGCTGGTGCGGGTCGGGGGTGTAGTCTTCAGAGCACTGGCTGCAGATCACGCGCACCAGCCGTTGCGCCAACACCATCGCCAGCGACATCGCGACCATGTAGCGCGGCACGCCCATGTCGATCAGCCGCATCGGGGTGGACGGTGCGTCGTTGGTGTGCAGCGTCGACAGCACCAGGTGGCCGGTCAGCGCGGCGCGCAGGCCGATTTCGGCGGTGGTCTGGTCGCGCATTTCGCCGACCAGGATCACGTCCGGGTCTTGGCGCAGCGCGGCGCGCAGCACGCGGCCGAAGCTCAGGTCGATCTTGTCCATCACCTGCACCTGGTTGATGCCCGCCAGGCGGTATTCGACCGGGTCTTCGACGGTGATGATCTTGCGTTCGTTGTCGTTCAGCTCGTTCAGCGCGGCGTACAGCGTGGTCGTCTTGCCCGAGCCGGTGGGGCCGGTGACTAGCACCATGCCGCTGGGGCGGGCGATGGCGCGGCGCAGCGCGTGGTCGACGGCCGGCGGCAGGTTGACCTTGTCCAGCGACAGCAGGCCGCCGCTCTGGCTGAGCAGACGCATCACCACCGATTCGCCGTACTGCGTCGGCATGGTCGAGATCCGCACGTCGACCGTGCCGTTGCGCAGCTTGACGTGGAAGCGGCCGTCTTGCGGCAGTCGCTTCTCGGAAATGTCCAGGCCCGACATCAGCTTCAGGCGCAGCGCCACCGCAGTGGCGATCTTCGGGTCGGCTTCGGTCTGCACATGCAGCACGCCGTCGATGCGAAAGCGGATGCGCAGCGTGCGCTCTTGCGGCTCGATGTGGATGTCCGACGCGCGCACGCGCAGCGCTTCTTCGAACACCGAGTGCAGCAGGCGAACAACGGGGGCGTCTTCGGTGGTGGCGGTCGACAGGCCCAGCAGGTCGCCGAACTCTTGCGTCACGTTGGCCAGGTCGGCCTGCAGGGCCTGGGCGTGGCCGGCGATCTCTTCGGTGCTGTGGTAGCTGCGGTCGAGCGCGGCCAGCAGCTGGCTCTCGGCGGCCACGGCGAGGTCGATCTCGCGCTTGAGCAGGCGGTTCAGTTCGTCCCAGGCCGCCATGTCGGTCGGGTCGGCCATCGCCACGCGCAGGCCGGCGGGGGTCTCTTCGAGCGGCAGGGCGCGCATGCGCCGGGCCTGGCCCTCAGGCAGCAGGCGGGCGATCTCGGGCCGGATGATGCGGCCGGTCAGCTCGACGAAGGGCGCACGCAGCTGGCGCGCCACGGCCTTGGCGATCTGGACTTCGGTGACGAAGCCCGAGTCGATGAAGATGCGGCCCAGCTTGCGGCCGGACTGCTTCTGTTCGGCCAGGGCTTTTTCCAGCTGCTCTTGCGAGATCAGCTGTTCCTGGATCAGCAGGTCGCCGAGTCGGATGCGTTCGGGGCGGGCCATCGGTGTCGCTTTTCGAAAACGTCAGCGGGTCAGCGTGTTGTCGAGCTTCAGGCCCGAGCCGGGGACCGACACGCGGCTGGTGGCGGCGTCGTCGATGCGGGCGGTGGGCGTGCCGGCGCCCATCTGCGCGGTCGGCGCGTCGGGCCAGTTGGTGCCGTCGCCCTGGATCACCGTCGGCTTGATCAGGATCACCAGCTCGCGCTTGGAGCTGAGGTCACTGGTTTGGCGGAACAGGCCGCCGACCAGCGGCGCGTCTTGCAGGCCGGGCACGCCGCTCTTGTTGTTGGAGTTCGTCTGCACCATCAGGCCGCCGATCGCGACGATCTGGCCATCGCCGATGCGCACGATGCTGTCGCTTTCGTTGACGGTGCTGGCGGCCAGCGGCAGGCGGTAGTTGCCCAGTGAGCCGAGGTCGATCGCCTTGGTCTTCTCGGCCACGTTGCTGATGGCCGGATGCACGTGCAGCATCACGACGCCCTCGGCATCGATCTGCGGCGTCACGTCGAGCACGATGCCCGAGAAGAAGGGCGTCAGCGTCAGGGTCGGCGACGAGACCGTGTTGTTGCCGGAGGAGGTGGTGTTGGTCGTGATGCCGGTGACGAACATCTCGTCGCTGCCGACCTTGAGCACCGCCTTCTGGTTGTTCAGCGTGGCGATGCGCGGGCTCGACAGCACCGACACGTCGCCCTGCGTCTGCAAGAAGTTGATCAGCGCGGCGAAGTTGGGCGACTGCAGGGCCAGGCCGTAGAAGCCGCGGCCGGTGGCGTTGGTGGTCAGGTTGCTGGCCGGCGTGGCGGCCACGTCGTTGTTGCCGATCGCGCCGGTCGTGCCGAGCACCGTGCCGGCACCGACCACGCCGAACGAGCCGGCGAGCTTGTCGCCCAGCACGCGGCCGAAGCCGGCCCAGTTGATGCCGGCCTGCGCGTCCTTGGACAGCTGCACTTCGATGATCTTGGCTTCGAGCATCACCTGGCGCTCGATCGACAGCTGGATCGCGCCGAGGTACTTTTCGACCTGCTGCAGCTCGGCCGGCGTCGCCTTGACGACGATCACGCCGGCGGCGGGGTTCAGCACGACGCCGCGGCCGTTGGTGTTGCCGACCAGCGCGTTCAGCGAGGCCTGCACTTCGGTCCAGAAGTCGGCGTCGCTGGTCGTGCGGACCTGCGCGCTGTCAGAGATGGGGCGGCTGCTCTGGCCCGGCGTCGACGGGTTGCTGGTGTTGTTGCCGTTGCTGCTGCCGTTGTTGTTGCTGCCGTTCGGCGTGGGGCTGCCGGCGCCGGACATCGCGGCCGAGCCGGTGCTCACGCGCAGGTCAGAGCCGCCCTGGCGGCGGCCCGGCAGGTAGTTGACCTTGAACAGGCGCGACTGCACCGTGTTCGGCAGCACCAGCACGCGGGTGCCGGTGACCTTGAAGTCGTAGCCGTAGAGGTCGCGCAGCGATTCGAGCGCTTCGATCACGGTCACGTTCTTCAGCGTGACCGAGACGTTGCCCGAGACCTCGGGCGTGACCAGCATGCTGTAGGGCGTGCCGGTGCCGATCTGCATGAAGACCTGCGCGGCCGGCGCGTTGTTGACCGACAGGTCGAAGCGTCCGGGGTCGGCGGCGTGGGCGCCGGTGGCCAGGGCCAGGCCGGCAGCCAGGGCCGTGAGGTGTCGGCGAACAGGGGCAAGGGTGAAGTTCATGGGCGTTGTCCTTCGCGTCCGCCGCGACCAATGGGGCCGGCAGTGACTGCTGCACCGGTCGCAAGAGCGGCCACGGGCCGCGATCCGTTGCTGGGGGCCGTGGCCGGCCGCGCATCGTGGGGGGCCGTCGCCATCGGCGCCGGCGTGCTGCTGTCGCGCTTGGCGATCGACGCAGAGATCAGAAGCATCCGTTCGGTGCGGCCCTTGGCGTCGCGCAGCGTCAGGCCGTCGGCATCGATTGCGACGATGCGGGCGCCGCCGAGCGTGTCGCCGGCCTGGACCACGCGGCCATCGACCAGCGCGGTCGACTGGCCATTGGCGTTGACCTGCAACGATTGCAGTTGCGGGGCGGCGGCGGCTGCCGATGCGGCACTGGCGGCACGGGCCGCGCGCGGCGCCGAGGCGCTGGCCTCGGCCGCCAGGGCGCCGGCCGGGCGGGTGGGGTCGGCCCAGGCGGTGGCGGCGGGCTGGGCGTGGGCGGTGTTGGTCGCCACGGCAACCACACCGAGCAACAGGCCGACCACGAAGCAGCGCAGGGCGGTGAATGGGCTCATCGTCACAGCTCCAGCCAGGCCCGGTCCAGGCTCAGCGTGTAGACCGTCAGGCTCAGCTGCACGGTGGGGTGCTTTTCGACCTTCAGCTTGACGCCGCCCCACAGCAGGCGCGGGCCGGGCAGGGCCTCGAGCGAGGCGAGGTAGCCCATCAGGTCGCCATAGGCGCCCTCGACCGTGATCTCGACGCCGTGGCGGTACAGCGGGGCGCCGTCGCTGGGCGGCAGCACGGCCGGGGTGGGGTTGGGGGTGGCGCTGCCGTTCGGCGCGGCCAGCGCGCTGGCCAGGGCCGGCACGGCCGAGGCGGCGAGGGCCGGCAGGGCCAGGCCGGCGGTGGCCGGGGCGGGTGTGGCGGCTTGGGCCGGCAGCGGCAGGCGCGCGTCCTGCGGGGCCAGTGTCTTCAGCCCGACGATCTTGACGCCGCCCTGCTTGGGCAGCATCTGTTCGAGCAGCGCGACCATGCGGTCGGGCCCGATCAACCCGGCCTGGGTATCGGCCAGGGCTTGCGCACCTTGGGTGGTGCGCTGGCGCCATTGGGCGATGTCGGCATCGAGCGCGCGGCGCTGGGCATCACCCTGCACGCGGCGGCGGTCGGATTCGTCGGCCAGCAGTTGCTGGTCGACACGGGCGGTGGTCAGCGCCGACGACGCGGCATGGAAGTGGCGGAACGCGGGCGTCAGCCAGAAGCGGTCGCCCGCCAGCAGCAGCACCGCGGCCACGGCCATCAGCATCATCACGCGTTCGCGCTTGGGGCGGGCGTCGAAGCGGCGCGCCTGCGCGAGCACACGCTGGCGCAGGTCGAACAGGCGGTCTTGCCAATCCATCATCTGGCTCCCGCCGGTGCATCGGCGCCGACACCGGCGAGCGTGAATTCGGTCAGGCCTTCGCCCTGCGCCAGTTGCAGCCGGGCGAACTGGCGGCCCTTGAAGCTGCCTTCCTGGTTCAGGCGTTGCAGGTAGCCGGGCAGCGCGGCGGCGTCGGTCATGCGGCCCTGCAGCTCGATCGCGCCGTTGTTCGGCGCAACGCTGAAGCCGGTGATCCAGACCGAGGGCTGGCTTTGGCGCGACAGCGCCATGAAGTAGGGCGTGTAGCCGCTGGCGCCACGCTTCATGTGTTCGTCGATCTGCGCGCGCAGGCGGCGCTGGTCGGCTTCGAGGTTCTGCAGGCGGTCGCGCTCGGCGGCCAGGCGCTGGATCGCGTCGGCACCGCTGGGGTCGCGCGCTTCGAGCTGGGCCCGCTGCTGCGGCAGGGCCTGTGCCAGCGCGTCGGCCTGTTGCTGGCGGTAGGTGGCCCAGGTGTCCATGCCGTGGGCCAGGGCCCAGGCGCCCAGCAGGCCACCGGCCACGGCCAGCAGGCCCTGGCTGGCACGCCAGGGTTGCGGGCGCGGGCGTTGGCTCGGCGGGTCGAGGTTCAGGTCGGCCTGGCGGGGCTCGGCCGGTGTGTCGGATGCGGCGACCGGCGCGGCGTCGTCCACGGCGGGGCGGCGCAGGGCGGCACCGATGGCCAGCCAGTGGTCGCTCAGGTCGGTGTCGGCCGGCAGCGGCGAGGTGTCGAGCTTGTCGGCGATCTTGGCCACCAGCACCGGCACATACAGCAGTTCGCGGGCGAAATCGGCCAGGCCTTCGGCGCCGGGGCCGGGCAGCACATCGAGCCGCTCGACAGCCACCTGGCTGAAGACGCGATCGAAGCCGTCGAGCGTGCGCTGCAACTCCAGGCCGGCGCGCTCCATCGCTTGCTGGCGGTTGAATTCGTCGGCATCGGCCAGTTGCGCGCGCGGCACCTCGATCTGGCGCGACAGCAGCAACGCGCCGGCCACGGTGATGACCAGCGTCGCATGGGTCTCGCCCAGGTGCAGCAGCGCGTGGCCGCGGTTGGGGCTGGCCAGCAGCGCGCTGAGGTTGCGCAGGGCGGTCTCGGCCACGTCCATGGCCTGCCATTGCCAGCCGGCGTCTTCGCCGTCGCGGCGCAGGGCCAGGCGGGCGGTGGCCGGCGCGGCCACGGCGAGCAAGGTGCGCTGGTTGCGCGGCCCGGCCTGCGGCGGCATGGGCAGCAGGTCGATGGCGGCGCCATCGACCGGGAATTCGACCTGGTCCTTCAGGCGCCAGCGCAGCGCGTCGCGCCACTCTTCGGGCGGCATCTCGGGGGCTTCGGTCTGCAGCAGCTGGTACTGGCCGCGGTCGAGCAGGGCCACGCTGGCCCAGCGGCCACGCGGCGCGGCGCGGCGGGCGCGGCGCAGCACGGCGCCCGATGCCCGGGCCGCCTCGCTGTGCAGCCAGCGCACGACAGGGCGCTCGCCGGTTTCGACCAGCGCCAGGCGCAGGCCGGCCGCCTGCGGTACGCAGGCGATCCAACCGGTGGCAACAGGACGACGCATTGAAATGGTGGGCACGGGGTGGTGGTGATCGTTCGCCGCCAATGGTGGGTGTTCAGGCCCGCGGGCAGTCGATCGAAAAGCGCCAGAAATGCAGCCTTAAGCCTGCTGGGGCGGCCCGTTCTTGCAGGAATGCCGATTGCCCTGTGACCTGCTGGGCTGGCTGGGCGAGGGCACCCGGGCCCTGTTGACGCCGTCATTTGCCCCGGATAGAAACCGATCTCTGCAAAGGCCAGCGATGGGCGCCGACACCTTCACCTCGTACACCGGCTTCGACGGCGTTCGCCGCATCGCCCAGGGGCCGCTGCAGGTTGTGGCGCTGCGGGCCAAGCGGGCACGAGACGGCGGGGCCACCGGCCCGGTGCTGGTGTTCGACGACCAGACCGGCCGCTGCGTCGACATCGACACCCGTGGTACCGACGACGAAGTGGTCGCCCGCCTGGCGGCCTTGCTGGGGCTGACGGCCGCACAGGCGGCCTTCGACGAGGCGCAAGAGCCTGCCGGCGAGCCGCGTGGGCGCGGCCGGCCGAAGCTGGGCGTGGTGGCCCGCGAGGTGACGCTGCTGCCGCGGCACTGGGCGTGGCTCTCGGCCCAACCCGGCGGCGCCTCGGTGGCGCTGCGCAAGCTGGTCGACCAGGCGCGGCAAGCCCATGGCGACACGGGTCACAGGCGCCAGGCACAGGAGCGGGCGCAACAGTTCATGGCGACCATCGCCGCGAACCTGCCGGGTTATGACGACGCGACACAGGCCTTGCTGGCCCATGACCGCAAGCGTTTTGTCGAACTGGTGGCCACCTGGCCCGCCGACGTGGCGGACCACGCGACGATGCTGGCGTTCAGCGACGAGCTGTGACCTGCTCAGCCCAGCACCCGCACGCCGCCCGGCGTGTGGATCTGGGCGACCAAGCGGCAAGCCGGGCCGGGCTCGAACACCACCCGGGCGTCGTGCCAGTGGGGTTCGAGTTGCGCGGCGATCTGCCGGGCGTGTGGGTGCTGCACGGTGAAGGTCAGCAGGCTGCAGCCCAGGTCGACCATGCGGCTGGCCGGGTGAGGGCCGGGCGGCCACTCGATCAGGGTCGGGAAGGCGCCGTCGAAAGGCATGTGGCCGTCGTCCGGCACGCCGATCCGCCAGGCCAGCGCGCCACGGGTGACGCGCACGGCCGGGCCGGCGCTGCCCTCGATGTGGCGCAGGGCGTGGTCGAGATCGTTGCAATGCGCGACCCAGGTCCACAGCCGGGGCGACCGCGCCAAGGCTTGGCGGGCGGCCGGGCTGTCCAGCCCGAACCACCGGGCGCGCGTTGGCGCCGCGGCGGCCGGGTCCGGCGCGATCACCTCGAGGAACAGGTCGTCGGCCAGGCGCAGCAGGTGGTTGTGCGTGCCCATCAGCGGGTGCTGGCCGCCGGGCGGGATGTCGATGCCGAGCTTGTCGCGCGCCCAGGCCACGCCGCTGGCCAAGTCGAGGGCGGCGATGGTGATGTGGTCGAGCTGCAGCATCAACGCGCTGTCACCACGGCACCACGGGCCTGCTGGATCTCGGTGCGGGGCGGTGCGCCGAACATGCGGCGGTACTCGCGGCTGAACTGCGACGGGCTCTCGTAGCCCACCCGGTGCGCGGCGACGGCCGCGTCCAGCCCCTCGGCCATCATCAGCTGGCGGGCGCGGTGCAGGCGCAGTTTCTTCTGGTATTGCAGCGGCGACATCGAGGTGACCTGCTTGAAATGCTGGTGCAGGCTCGACGCGCTCATGTGCGCGGCTTCGGCCACGTCGTCGATGCGCAGCGGCTCGGCATAGCGGCGCTTGAGCAGCTCGATCGCGCGGGCAATGCGCTGCGCCTGGCTCTCGGCCACGGCCAGCGCGCGCAGGCGGTGGCCGAGCTCGCCGGTCAGCACGCGGTAGAAGATCTCGCGCATCGCCAGCGGCGCCAGCACCGGCACATCGGCCGGCGTGCGCAGCAGGCGCAGCAGCCGCAGCACGGCGTCCAGCATCGCCGGCGAGCTGCGCGCCACGTGCAGGCCGCGGTCGAGCGCCGGCGCGCCGCCGGGTGCGGCGCCCGCGGGCCCGGCGTCGAGCAGCAGCGACGCGAGTTCGCTGGTGTCGGCGTTCAGGCGCAGGCACAGGTACGGCGCGTCGGGCGAGGCTTCGAGGATCTGGCTGGTCGGCAACATCGTCACCGACACGACCAGGTGGTGCAGCGGGTCGTAGCCCAGCACCTCGTTGCCCAGCCGCGCCTGCTTGCGCCCTTGCAGCACGACGACCACGCCGGGCTCGTAGACAGCGGGCAGGCGCTGCCCCGGGCCGTCTGCGCGGATCAGGTGCAGGCCGCGGATGGTGGTTTCGTGCGAGCCCTCGGCCAGCGCGAACTGGCGCGCGATCGCCACCATCTCGGCCTGCCGTTCGTCGGGCGGGGGCAGGGCCGAGGCGGGGGTGTGGGCAACGGCCTCGGGTGGGGTGAGCCAGGCGGTATCGACCATGCGCTGATTGTGGGGCGGCGTGTGCGACGCGGCGACCCGTGGGGGCATGGTCCTGGAGGATCAGGCAAGCATGGCCGAGCAATCGACTATCGCTGCGCGGTGGCAGGCGCCTACGCTGACGACCATCGACAACGACCTGCAAGGAGAACGCAGCATGACCGCCACCACCTACCCCCGACGCCACCTGGGCCGAGGCGATCTCACCGTTTCGGCGATCGGCCTGGGCTGCATGGGCATGTCCGATTTCTACGGCGCGGCCGAAGACGAGCGCTCGCTCGCGGTGCTGAACCAGGCGCTGGACATCGGCATCAACTTCTTCGACACCGCCGACATGTACGGCGTGGGCAGCAACGAGCGCCTGCTGGCGCCGGTGCTGAAGGCGCGCCGCGACGAGGTGGTGATCGCCACCAAGTTCGGCAACGTGCGGGCCGAAGACGGCACCTTCATTCGCGTCGACGGCCGGCCCGAGTACGTGCGCAGCGCCTGCGACGCGAGCCTGCAGCGGCTGGGCGTGGACCACATCGACCTGTACTACCAGCACCGCGTCGACCGCACCGTGCCGATCGAAGAGACGGTGGGCGCGATGGCCGAGCTGGTCAAGGCCGGCAAGGTGCGGCACCTGGGCTTGTCCGAGGCCTCGGCGGCCACCATCCGCCGCGCCGCCGCGGTGCACCCGATCGCCGCGCTGCAGACCGAGTATTCGCTGTGGACGCGCGACGTCGAGGCCGAGATCCTGCCGACCTGCCGCGAGCTGGGCATCGGGCTGGTGCCGTACTCGCCGCTGGGCCGCGGCTTCCTGACCGGTGCGATCCGCAGCGCCGATGCGTTGGACGCCAACGACTGGCGGCGCCAGAACCCGCGCTTCCAGGGCGACAACATGGCGCGCAACCTGGCCTTGGCCGACGCGGTGAACGCACTGGCCACCGAGCACGGCCTGACGCCGGCGCAACTGGCCCTGGCCTGGCTGCTGGGCCGCGGGCCGGACATCGTGCCGATCCCGGGCACACGGCAGATCACGCGGCTGACGGAGAACGCGGCGGCGGCCGTGCTGTCCATCGACGCACCGTTGCTGGCCAAGCTGGATCAGGTGCTGGCCGAGCACCCGGTGGCGGGCGAGCGTTACCCGGCGGCGGGCATGGCGAGCGTCAACGGCTGATCGGGCCTCGGCGAGAAGGGCGGGGCGCCTTCGCGGTGCCTTGCCGACCCGTCAATGGTTGGTGTTGAACAGCGCCTGCAACAGTCCGTCGTTCCACACGCACTTCGAGGTCGCGGTGTTGGCGCCCAACTCCAGCATGATGCGGTCGGCGGCCGCTTGCGAGGGCTTCGGGCCCTTGCCTTCGACATAGGCCAGCACCTTGTTGTAGTTGGCCGGCTCGCGCACGTTGCAGGGCTGGGTGTCGTTGTTGACCTTCTTGTAGGTCCACCACGCCCAGCCGATGTTGTTCTTGTCGAGCAGGTCGACCATGCCTTGCGCCCACGCGTTGCTGTTCTCGCCGGTCTCGGCGTTGAACAGCGGCACGTTGTGCTTGCTGCGGATGTCGAGATAACCCTGGATCGAGTCCTGGTTGTTCTTGTCCCAGTACTTGTGGAAGACCAGCGCCATGTTGTCGTCCCACGGCGGCAGGATCGTGCGCATCGCCGCAGGTGAGCCGCACCATTCGGTGCCGCAGGCAAAGATGATGTGGTTGGGGTCGACCTCGCGGATCGCGTCGCTCAGCTTCACGTAGAACGCGCGCAGCTTGTCGCCGCCGCTGCGTGGCTTGGCCTTGTTGATGATCGGCTCGTCGAGCAGCTCGTAGCCGGCGACCGCAGTTTCGTTGGCGTAGCGGGCAGCAATCGCCTGCCAGAGGCGAATCGTCCACGGCTGGTAGACATCGGGCTCGGTCCACAGGTGCGGCACCCCGTCGACGGTGTCGGACATCAGCTCGTTGCTCTGCCCACCCGGCGCCGCATGCAGGCACAGCACGATCGCGATGTGGTGCGCCTTGCCCCACGCGACCATCTGGTCCAGCCAGTCCCAGCCGCTTTGCAGGTAGACCCCATCGGACGGCGACAACCAGTGGTGGTTGATCGACACGCGCAAGGTGTTGACGCCCCAGCGCTGCATGCGCGCGAAGTCGTCTTCCGTCATGATGTTGTGGTTCCAGTCCTGCCAGTACTTGTCGTAGGCAGACGGGCTCATCATGCCGGCCAAGGTCTCGTGGATGCGAGTGTGGCCGTAGTACCAGAGGTACTTGCCGTCGCCATCGGGCCACTCGATCATGTAGGCCTCGACATTGGTCCACTCGCCGGCCCCGAAGCCCTTCATCACGAAGTTCTTGCCGGTCGCGTCGACGATCTTCTGCCCGCTGACACGCAGGCCCTGCCACGATTCGGGCGGCTGCGCCATGCTGGCCGTGCCGCTGCACAAGGCCGCCAGCAACCACAGCGATCGGCCGATGCCGACGAGGCGGCGGATTCCAGACATTGCGTTCACCATGGCCGTGGGCTCCTCCTCTGTTGCGGGCCAATGTAGGTGGGCCGCAGGCGGCATGGCTAGAAAAAAACTGCGGTGCGCCCGCGCAGCGAGGTAACAGCTGCAACGGGCGTTGCGATCGCCTGCCACGCATGGGGCGAGGCCGGCGCCAGGCTTGGTGAGCCGGTGTAACGCACCCCCGCGCGCTGGGGCGGCGTTGCAATAATAGTCTGACTATTTAATTCACGTGGGCTTCGACATGAACCGACTCTCGAAGGCACTGGCGCTGCTGCTCGGTGCCGCCCCTGCGATGGCCATGGCGGACTTTGGCCTGAGCGCCGACGCGACCTACTTCACCGTCGACACCGGCGGTGGCCTGGTGTTCAAGATCCGCCGGGCGGACTACGGCTCGAGCACCCAGTCGCCGGGCGACATCGCCTCGATGGTCTACCAGGGCGTGCAATACCAGGACGCCAGCCGCGGCAGCCAGGTCAATTCGGGCTTCGACTACCTCTACAAGAACACGGCCGCTGTCGACGTGCAGGCCGCGCAGGTCGATGCCGACCACATCAAGGTGACGGTGCGCGCAGGCGAACTGACGCATTACTACCTGGCACAACGCGGCGAGCCGCGCATCTACATGGCGACCCGTTTCACGCGCGAGCCGGACACGCTGAACCTCGCGCGCTTCATCTTGCGGGTGCCGATCGGCGCATTGCCCGATGGCCCCGAGCCGTCGGACATCCGCGGCAACACCGGTGCGATCGAGTCGGGCGACATCTTCGGCCTGGCCGACGGCACGACCCGCTCGAAGCACTACTCGAACAAGCGGCTGAAAGACTGGCACGCCATCGGCGCACGCGGCCCGAACGTCGGCCTGTGGGTGGTGCGTGACAACAACGAGGGCAACTCGGGCGGCCCGTTCTACCGCAGCCTGCTGAACCAGGCCACCGACACCAACCAGGAGATCACCTACATCATCAACTACGGCGAGGCGCAGACCGAGGCGTTTCGCCTCGGCATCTTGAACCGCTACACGCTGGTCTTCAACGACGGCAGTAAGCCGCCGGCCGTCGACGCGCCGTGGTTCGCCAACATGGGCCTGGAAGGCTTCGTGGGCAAGGCGGCGCGCGGGCGGGTGGTGGGCCTGGGCTTGCGCGGGCGCGATGCGAAGCACGGCTACACCGTGGGCTTTGCCAATGCCACGGCGCAGTACTGGGCCGAGGCCGCCAGCGACGACGGCCGTTTCGATGCGACGGGCCTGCTGCCCGGCGACTACACGATGACGGTCTACAAGAACGAACTCGCGGTCGACCAGCGGCCGGTGACGGTGGGCGCCGGCCAGAAGACCACCGTGAAGGCCTTCAAGATCGCCGGCGACCCGGCGAGTGCCCAGGCGGTCTGGCGCATTGGCGACTGGGACGGTAGCCCGGCCGAGTTCGTGAACGGCGACAAGGTGACGACGATGCACCCGTCCGACGCGCGGATGGCGGCGTGGGCGACACCGGCCTACACGGTCGGCGTGTCCAGGCCGGGCCGCGACTTCCCGGCCTACCAGTGGAAAGAGGTCAACGGCAACCTCAGCGTGCACTTCACGCTGACGGCCGACCAGGTGACCGCCTCCACGCTGCGCATGGGCATCACCGTGGCCTTTGCCGGCGGCCGGCCGCTGGTGAAGATCAACCAATGGAGTGCGCCGATCCTGCCGCCCTCGGCGCAGCCGTCGACGCGCACGCTGACGGTCGGCACCTACCGCGGCAACAACACGCTCTACCAGGTGGCCGTGCCGGCGAGCGCGCTCGTCGTCGGCGACAACCTGCTGACGCTCGGCGTGGCCAGCGGCTCGTCGGGCACGGGTTTTCTGAGCCCCGGCTTCGCCTACGACGCGCTCGACTTCATGCGCGCCCCCTGACCGGCAGGGCGGCCGCCCCCCCCCCACTGGACAGCTCGCCCGACGAAGCCTATCGTTGGGTCGCTCACTTCGATGTGCCCCCAGTGGCGCACCTGGCGGGCGCCAAAGGGAGAAGACCATGAGCGAGGGCCCGCGGGCACGAGTCTTGGTGGTGGACGACAACATCCAGAACCTTGCGCTTCTGGATGCGGCACTGCAATCGCAGTACCAGGTCAGTACCGCCATGTCCGGTGAGATGGCCTTGGCCATGATGGCCAACGACCCGCTGCCGCAGCTGATCCTGCTGGACTTGATGATGCCGGTGATGGACGGCTACGGGGTGCTCGCGCACCTGCGCGCCGACGAGCGCCTGCGCGAGATCCCTGTCATCCTGGTCACCGCCGCCGGCGGCACGGCCGACGAAGAGCGTTGCCTGGAGCTCGGTGCGGTGGACTACATCGCCAAGCCGATCCGGTTGCGCGTGTTGCTGGCCCGGGTGTCCACCCATGTCGAGTTGCACCAGGCCCGTGCCCACCTGATGCGGCAGAACCGCGACCTCGAAGCCGAGGTGGCGCGCCGCATGGTCGAGAACCAGCACATCCGCGATGTGAGCATCCACGCGCTGGCGCGCCTGGCCGAGACGCGCGACAACGAAACCGGCAACCACCTGCGTCGCACGGCGGGCTATGTCCGCATCCTGGCCACCCGCCTGCAGCAGCACCCGCGCTTCGAGGCCGAGCTGAGCCCGCAGGCAATCGACCTGATGGTGCGGTCGGCGCCGCTGCACGACATCGGCAAGGTCGGCATCCCTGACCAGATCCTGCTGAAGCCCGGCCATCTGACGCCCACCGAGTGGGCCGTGATGCAGACCCATGCCCGGCTCGGCGCCGAAGCCATCGAGCAGGCCGAGCGCGACGTGGGGCTGGAGCCGCATTCGGCCAGCGACCTGAGCTTTCTGCGCTACGCCAAGCAGATCGCACGCAGCCACCACGAGAAGTGGGACGGCAGCGGCTACCCCGAAGGCCTGGCGGGCGACGACATCCCGGTGGCCGCGCGCCTGATGGCGCTGGCCGACGTATTCGACGCCTTGATCTGCAAACGTGTCTACAAACCGGCGTGGGCGATCAACGCGGCGCGCGACCTGGTGCTCGAACAGCGCGGCCGCCATTTCGACCCCGCAGTGGCCGACGCCTTCGAGGCCGGGTTCGAAGACTGCTGCGAGATCGCGCGGCACTTTGCCGATTCGCCCGAGGCGGCGATGGCGGCCTGACCGCCACGCCGGGTTCAGCGCGAGGGCGGGTTGGGCACGTAGCCCGAGTTCTGTGCCGACCTCGGGAAGGGGCGCGGGCTCGGGTCGGCCCAGCCGACTGGCGGGACGATGCCGGCGCGGGCGAGGTTCTCGTAGCAGTCGTACTGCAGGCTGACGATCTCCGCCGGCCGTACGCTGCTGCGAACGAAGTTGGTGCTGGTCACGTACGACGACTCGCGTGCACCGTGGCCGGTGCCCAGCCGCTCGGCAGGCGCCGGTGCGGCGGGCTGGGCGGCCCCGTTGGCCGAGGCCACCGACTCAGCCGCCTTGTCGGCCAGCCCGCTGGGCGCGGCGCTGCCGTTGCCGGCATCCGAGCGGCGCGATTCCAAGCGCCCGACGCTGGGTGCGCGGGGCGCTGGTGGGGGCGGGGGCTGCCACTGCACACGTTCGGTGAACACCGCCACGCCGATCACGCCCACGTCGTCGGGCCGGCCGGTGCGCGCGGCATATGAGTCCGGCAGCGAGGTGAACTCGAAGGCGGCGACCTCGTCGTCGCTCTTGCGCCAGCCGGTGATCTCGTAGCTCTGCCAGGGTGCGAGCACGTAGCCGCTCTGGCTCCACGACGCCGTCTGCCCGCTGATGATGTTGACGCCATCGACCGCCATCACGGCCATCACGCGCTCGCCGGTGCGGTTGGTGACACGGATGGCGTAGCGCGAGCCGGGCCGCCCGGCGATGTAGCTCCGGCCACGGTAGGGGTACACGGCGAGCGTGTCGCCGGTGTCGCGGTCGACCACCGCCACGTCGACCTTGCTGCCCACCGCCAGCGCCGCCGGCGCACAGCCGGCACCGAGCAAGGCGATGACCGCCGCCGACAGGAACGCGCGGCGGGCAGCGGGGCGGCGGGCAGGTGCCAACTGGCAAGACGGGATGAAACGCATGGGAACCTCCGGATGGATGGGGTGACATGCGTTCTACGGGCGGGTCGGCCGGGCGGGGTTAAAGGTGCCGGGGCTGACCGGCAGCGACCAGGTCGATTGCGCAGGAAGTCTCGCCGGGGCCGGCTCGGGCACCGGTGAATCCCCCACGTTTGTGGATCGGGCCGACGGATGGGCTTGGATAATCGCGGGCGGTCACTTCGCCGACAACGCATGCCTGGGAGGGCAGGAATGAACGAACTCGACAAACTCAACCGACTGACCAAGTCGCACGGGGCGCTGCAGCCTGGCAAGGGCATGGTGTCCGGCGTCATCGCCCTGGGGCTGGCGATCTTGTGCTTTCTGGGCGTGCTGGCGTTCCACTGGCCCGAGTACCTGACGACGCCGCAGTTGCGCCAGGCCTACAAGGTCGACGTGATCCGCCAGGTGCTGTTCTGGTCGCTGGTGTTGTCGGGCTCGATCGCGCTGTTCAATGTCATCCGCGGGCGCGCGCGCTGGCTCGCCCTGGCCTCCTTTGCGCTGATCGGCTTGTCGCTGGCCTTGGGTGGCCACAAGGTGCCGGTCGACAGCGACTTCCCCGACCACACGCCCTACATCGGGCTGGACTGGTTCATCCTCGACCTGCTCGGCTCGACGCTGATCTTCGTCTTCATCGAGAAGCTGTTCGCGCTGCGCAAGGACCAGCCGGTCTTTCGCGCCGAATGGCAGACCGACTTCCAGCACTTCGTCGTCAACCACATGCTGGTCGGCTTCGTGCTGCTGGCGACCAACCTGCTGGTGCACCGGCTGTTCGGCTGGGCCGCCAACGACGGCATTCGCGGCTGGGTGGCGCAGCTGAATTTCTGGGCCGCGCTGTTCCTGATCATCCTGGTGGCCGATCTGGTGCAGTACTGGACGCACCGCGCCTACCACGAGGTGCCGATGCTGTGGCGCCTGCACGCGGTGCACCACAGCGTCAAGAGCATGGACTGGCTGGCCGGCTCGCGCCAGCACATCCTCGAGCTCATCCTCACCCGCACGCTGGTGCTGGCGCCGATCTACCTGCTGGGCTTCAGCAAGGAGGTGATCGACGCCTACATCATCGTCGTCGGCTTCCAGGCGGTGTTCAACCACGCCAACGTCAGCGTGCGCCTGGGCCCGCTGCGCTACCTGATCGTCACGCCCAACTTCCACCACTGGCACCACTCGCAAGACCAGGAAGCGCTGGACAAGAACTACGCCGCGCACTTCGCGTTCCTGGACTACCTGTTCGGCACCGCGGTCAAGTCCGACCGCGAATGGCCCGAGCACTACGGCGTGCTGGGCGACTACGTGCCCGATGGCTTCTTCAAGCAGGTGGCGTTTCCGTTCACCTGGAAGGGCTGACCACCGGCCGGCCGCAGGCGCCGGCCGGGTGGCCTGAGGTCAGAAGGGCGGGCCTGCCTCGGTGGCTGGCTCGTCGGCGTTGAGGGCGTCGCGCAGTTGCGCCTGCAGGCTCGCCACCTGCTCGCGCAGCGCTGCGTTCTCGGCCGTCAGTGCGGCCACGCGCTGGCGCAGGGCGGCCACGTTGTCTTCTGACGGATCGGCGTCCCAAGGCGCTGTGCCCGGCTCTGCGGGCGAGGCGGGCAGGGCGACCGCCGCGTGGGCGGCGGCCGGCATGTCGGTCGCCACGTTGGTGGCAGTCGCTGCGTTGGTGGGTGAGGCCGGCGTCTTCTTCTTGGCGTCGCGCACGCGCTTGGCGGCTTGCTTGAGCTCGTCGGCGCCGGCAGTCGCTGCGGCCACCTGCTCTTCGGCGGGCAGGCTGGCCACCGCGGCGGCGGCATTGATCGAGATCGCGCCTGCCTTCAGCGCGGCGACCAGTTCGGGCGCCGCCTGCTTGTGGATCTTCTCGATCATCACGACCTGGCTGTTGCTCAAGCGCGCGGCGCGGGCGATGGCCTCCCGGGTGTCGAGCGCATCCGCCTTCGTGGTGGGCGCTGCGGCCGCCGTGGCGGTCTCGGCAGCGGCCTCCGGCGCCGGGCTCGGTGCGGCGGCCTGTCGTGCGCGCCGCTCGGCCACGATCTCGCGCTTGCGCAGCGCCAGCACGCCGCGCTGGAAGTCCGAGATGCTGCGCCGGCCCAGGTGCTGGTCGATCATCCACAGGTGCACGTCTTCGATCGAGCGGAAGCGCGTGTTCTGCACGGTCTGGAACGGCAGGTTGTGCTTGCGGCAGATGCCGTAGCGGTTGTGGCCGTCGACCAGCACGTCGCCCCACAGCACGAGCGCGTCGCGGCAGCCTTCGGCCAGGATGCTGCGCTCCAGGGCAGCGTATTCGTCCGCGGTCAACGGGTCGATGTAGGCCTTGAGTTCTTCGTTGACGACGATGTCCATGGGCGCGGGGTTTCGGGCAGAGGCAAAGGGCGCGCATTGTAGAGAGCTGCGCCTGAAGGGGCCTCCACCGGGCCGCAGCCCGTTCAGTACCGCGGCCTCAGCCGGCGATCTTCTTCAGCATGCCGATCATGCGGTCGAAGGTGGCGCCGTAGGGCGGGTAGAACAGCTTGGTGCCGGCGAAGCGCGTCTGCTCGAAGATCGGCTTTTCTTTGCTGAAGGTGCGGAAGCCCCATTCGCCGTGGTACGAGCCGATGCCGCTGGCGCCGACGCCGCCGAAGGGCTGCTCCTCCTGCCCCAGGTGCCAGATGCAATCGTTGACGGTCACGCCGCCGGCGTGGGTCTGCTCCATCGCGTGGCGCTGCGCGGCGGCGTCGCGGCCGAACCAGTACAGCGCCAGCGGCCGGTCGTGGCGCTGGATGTAGGCCAGAGCTTCTTCGGGCTTGTCGTAGGCGACGATCGGCAGCAGCGGGCCGAAGATCTCTTCCTGCATCACCGTCATCTGCTCGGTCACGTCCAGCACCAGGTGCGGCACCAGCTTGCGGCCGCCGGGGGCTTCGGTGTGCGTGGGCACCAGGCGTGCGCCCTTGGCCTTCGCGTCGTCCAGCAGGCCTTGCAGGCGCGCGTGGTGGCGCGGCGAGACGATGCTGGTGTAGTCGGGGTTGTGGGCCAGCGTCGGGTACATCGCGCGGACGCGGCCCAGCACCGCGTCGACCAGCGGCGCGACCATCTCGCGCGGTGCCAGCACGTAGTCGGGCGCGACGCAGGTCTGGCCCGCGTTCAGCAGCTTGCCGAAGGCCAGGCGCTCGGCGGTCACGCCGATGTCGGCGCTGCGGTCGACCAGCGCCGGCGACTTGCCGCCCAGCTCGAGCGTGACCGGGGTCAGGTTCTTGGCGGCGGCCTGGGCGACGATGCGGCCCACGGCGGTGGAGCCGGTGAAGAACAGGTGGTCGAACGGCAGGCTGGTGAACGCGCGGCCGACATCGGCGTCACCGACGATGACCTGCATCTCTTCGGGCGCGAAGTGTTCACGCACCATGCGGGCCATCAGCTCGCTGGTGGCCGGCGTCAGCTCAGAAGGCTTGATCAGCACGCGGTTGCCGGCCGCCAGCGCGGCCAGCGCCGGCGCCATCGCCAGGTAATACGGGTAGTTCCAGGGCGAGACGACGCCCACCACGCCCAGCGGCTGGCGCAGCAGCCGGTTGCGCGCCGGCCAGAAGTGCATCGCGGTGGGCACGCGGCGGGTCTTCATCCAGCCCGGCAGGTGGCTGATCGCATGGCGCACGGCCGACTGCACGGTGAAGACCTCGGTCAGCAGCGTTTCCTGCCGCGCGCGGTTCTCGAAGTCTTGCGCAATGGCCGCGGCCAGGTCTTGCGCGTGCTTCTCGGTCATCTGCCTCACGCGCGCGAGACGGTCGCGCCGCACAGCCAACGTGGGGAAGGTCTCTGACGCGAAAGCGGCACGCTGCTGTTCGAGCGCGACGCGCAGATGCTCTTCAATGCCTTGGTTCACGCTGCACCTCCTGGCTGATCAGGCGGTGCAGGGTACTCGACCGGGTGGCCGCGAACTAGGCGAGCAACCCTAGAGCGGACCGGGATCTACCCCAACCACTCGGCGCGGCTCGGGCGGGGCGCCTCAGGGCGCGACGCGCCGGGCGACGAAGGCCTTGCGGTTGCCGTGGAAGTAGCCGGTGCCGGTCACATCGCCGGCGTCGTTGATGCGGACGATGTCGTCCAGCCGGTCCCAGCCCTCGCGGCTGCCGTCCAGCAGGTTCATCAGCAGGTGGCTCTTGCCCTGGGTCGAGATGAAGGCGCCGACCGACGAGGCGCCGGCGATCTCGTCGAGGTTGTTCATGTCGCGCGGCGACAGCGTGGCCGACCCGATCGCCGGCACATGGCGCTTCTTGGTGCCGTCGTAGAAGAACGGCACGTAGACGTTCGCCTCGTCTTCGGCGATGCCCAGCACGTGGCCCAGGTTGTTCACGACGTGGGCGTAGCTGGTGTCGCCGCCGAAAGTGCCCAGGTCCTTCATCTGGCCGTTGGCCCAGAGGAAGGCGTGGTGCTTGGTCCAGTTGTTCGGGTTGAGTGTCGACTCGCCCACCACGAAGCCGTTGTCGCTCACGTCGGTGGCCGACGCGTACTGGCCGCCCAGCGTGCCCAGGTCGGTGAGGGTGCCGTTGTCCCAGAGGGCGGCGTGGGTCTCGGGGCCGAAGTCGGCGTTGCCCGCCATCACGCCCCGGTTGTTGAACCGGTAGACCAGCGACATCTCCGGCGCCTCTTGATAGCGGCCGTCGTGCCAGAAGATCGCCGGTGTGAGCGGCACGCCCACCAGCACGTCGCCGGCATCGTTCAAGTCTTTCGCGAGCGCGCCATCGCTGCCTGCCACGAACGCCAGCTGCCCGTGATCGTGCAAGAACACCTGGTGCAGGTAGCGGTTGGACAGATCCTGCGCGCTGCCCATCACCACGCCGCGGTTGTTGATGGCGGCGGGGTAGCGGGGGCGCATGCCGTCCTGGTTCTTCAGCGGCTCGATCCGGTAGACCGGTTGCGCGGCCAAAGCGGCCAGGCAGGCGAACAAGGTCAGCGCGGCGCAGGCGGCGCGAAGGGTTCGTGAGGTCATGGGGGCTGGTCCTGGATGGGGTGGGCAGTCGTGCGGCGGGTTCACGGCGCGATCGGTGTGGCGATGAATGCGCGGGCTTCGCCTTGGTAGCGGCCGTTGCCGACGATCTGCCCGGCGTTGCTGATCCCGTCGACCATTTCCAGCTCCCAGCCGGTGCCGCTGGCGTCGAGCAGGTCGCTCAGGCGGTGGCAGTGCTGGCGCTGCATCAGGAAGACCTCGTTGCGGCGGCCGTTGCCGAACACGCCGACGATCTGGTCTTTCGAATTGATCGCCATCGGCGAGGTGTAGAAGCCCTCGCGGCAGTCGCGCAGCGCCGTCATCTGGCTGCCGTCGTGCAGGTAGGGGCGCCAGGTGCCCGAGGCGTCCTGGGCGCTGCCCACCACGTGCCCGTTGTCGGCAATGGCGCGGGCGTGGCTCTCATTACCGCCCAGCGTGCCCAGGTCGGTGATGGTGCCGTCTTGCCAGCGAAAGGCATGAAAGCGTGAGCCGTTGGGCTCGAGGGCTGCATCGCCGATGACTTGGCCGGCGTTGTTGATCGCCCGGGCGTCTGCACCCACCCCGCCCAGGCCGGGCAGGTCGGTCACCACGCCACCGCGGGCGACGAAGGCGTGGGTCTCGCCGCCCCAGCAGCTGATCCAGCCGGCCAGCCACCGGTCATCGCTCAGGCCCACGGCATGGCTGGTGCCCTGGCAACTCATCTTGGCGCCCAGGTTGTGCAGCACGCCGCTGTGGCTCCACCACGCCGCGTTGACGGTGGCGTCGCCTGCGACATCGCCGCGCCGATTGATGGCGGTCAGGTGGTCGTCGGGCAGGCCGACTTGCACCGTGCGGCCACCCCGGTAGGCATAGCTGGCGATGTTGCGGCCATGCTTGATCAGCGCCAGGCCGACCACCTCGCCCTTGTGGTTGACGCCGGTGGCGGTGATCGGCACCACGTCGTCGCCCGCCGGGACGGGCTCGATGCGGTAGGGCTGCGAGGCGGCCAGCGCGGCGGCCGGCGCCAGGCTGCCAGCCAAGGCGGCGGCTGCCAGGCGGCGCCGCACCGTGGTTCGTGACGGGAACTTCATGCCGTGCTCCTCAGTTCGGATCAGGCATCCTATCCCATCAACTTAAAGGTTATGCCATGCCCCCCTCATTTGGGGTTAGCAAGGCGAGTGTTCGGCGGCGAAGGCGGCCGAACCGGTGCGTCAGTCTTCTTCGGCCTTGGCGGCTTGGCGAGCGGCTTTGGCAGCCTGGCGGGCGGCCTTGGGCTCGTTGCCGGCGGCCTGCTTGGCGGCCTTGCGGGCGGCTTGGCGAGCGGGGCTCTTGGCGGCATTGCCGGCGGCGCCCTTGTTGCCGGCGCCGGCCTTCTTGGCGCCACCCTTGGCAGCCGCCTTGGTGCCGGACTTGGCCGTGCCCTTGGCGGCGTTCTTGGCCGCGGGGCGGGCGGCGATCTTGTCGATGATCTTCTTGCCGGTCTTGGCGGTGGGCTCGTCGGACTCTTCTTCGCCTTCCTTCTTCGGCCGGCCGGTCTTCAGGTTGGGCACTGCGGCCAGCGCGGCCAGGAACGCCTGGTCGGACAAGCCCTTCAGCAGCTCGATGCCGGCGCGCAGCAGCTCGCTCTTCTTGGCCGGCACGGCCAGGCGCGTGGCGCGCTGGCGCAGCTCGTTCAGCGTGGTGTACTCGGCCTTCGGGATCGTGAAGCTGTCGCGCACCAGCTTGGCCTTGGGCACCTTGGGTGTTTCTGCCTTCTGCTCGGTCACTTCGGCCAGCACGGCACTGCCGTTGGTCTTGGTCGCGCTCGAATCGTGTTCGTTCATGGGTTCTCCTTAAAAAACGATATATACAGTTTATACCGTTTTTGATGGCGCGTGTGTCCGACCCGTTGTGCGAGGTGAAGAAAGATTGCCGCGCGTGGGCCGCTGGCAACGGGCCACGCGGCGCCACGCCGCCGGTCATGGCGGCGTGGTGCGCGCGGCGGGGCTGGTCAGGCGGGCTGGGCCGACGGGCAGGCCGAGGGCCCGCGCTGCGGCGAGGCTTCGGCGAAGGCGGCCGCGGCCAGTGGCGTGCACAGCGCGGCGGTGTCGGGCCCGGCGTGGGCCGCCATGGCGTGGCCGGTGGCGAGGGTCGAGGCCGGCGGCATGCAGATCGCATTGAGCACCGCCAGCACGGCCAGCGAATGGCCCTCGGTGGCGGCGGAGATGCCAGACAGTCGCAACACCTGCCCGGTCTCGGGGATGGCGGCCAGCAGGGCCGGCGCGATGTCGACCGCCGACGGGCCGGCCGATGCGAGGGCCGACAGCGCCAGGTGCACGTTGCCGTACAGGTGCTTGGTCACCGACTGCACATCGCCCGGGATCGACTCGCCGGCCACGAGGTAGAGCAGGTCGAGCGCGATGCCGAGGTTGGCGTAGGTCCAGTTCAGGTGGCTGGCGCTGTCGCCGCCGCAGCCGATCGTGCCGGCGGCATAGAACCAGGGGCAGCTGGCCGCCTGGCCCAGCACGCCGGTGACGAAACCGCAGATCGACAGCGGCTCGACCTGGCCGCTGTCGGCCGCGGTGGTGGCCGGCACCGCGCCGAGGCCGGCCGTGTAGTACGCCGCCACCGCGCCGAGGGTCGCCACCACCGGCGCTGCGGCAGGCGGCAGCAGCCCGGTCCAGCGTGTGTCGCCCCGTTGCGCGGCGCGCATCAGCGCCCGCTGCGTGCCCTGCGCCGATTCGCCGCGCAGGCCGCTGGCGCGCAGCAGTGTGTTGGCGTCCCACGCGTCTTCGAAGGCGGCGAGCTCGGCGGGCGACGCAAAGGGCGCGCCGCCGCCGCCTGCCTGGCACAGGGCCGTCGCCGGGATCGCCAGCATCAGCGAGACCAGGTTGACCATGCTCATCGGCAGGCCGCCGGTGGCGTGGCGAAACAGCGGCGACAGCACCGGCGCGCTCCAGCTCGCGTTCAGCGCGGCGGTGAACGCGCCCATCATCGTCTGCAGCAGCGGCAGCAACTGGTCGACCACCGCCTGCAACCCTGCCAGCACCGCCTGGATCAGGTCGCGCACCACGGCCAGCATGTCTTGCAGCAGCGCGCTGAACACCTTGCCAGGCGCCGAGCCCATCGACGTGAAGTAGTCCTGCATCGGCGCGAAGCGCGCATGGCCGATGGCATGGCGGGTGCTGGCCTGCAGCGCCTGCCCGATGGCGGCGTAGGGGTCGTCGCCGGCCGGGGCGCGGGCGGCGGCGAGCGCCTGCAACAGCGCCGCCGGCGGCCGCATCCCGCCGCCATGGTCGAGCAGGGCGTGGAAGATCGGGTTGTTCGACAGGGCGCCTTGCACCAAGGGGTCGTCGGGCTCGTGGCCGTCGGCATACGCCCCGACGCTGGCGCCGCCCACGCGCTGGATCGCCTGGTCGAACAGGCCGCCGATGGTGGCCTGCAGCGGCCCCATGCCCTGGTCGAAGAAGGCCTGCATGCCACCGACCGCGCCCTGGAAGAAGCCGAGGTACTGCTGCACCGTGTGGCTCATCGCCTGCGCTGTGCGCACGATCGCGGGCCAGTCGAAGACCGTGCCCAGCCAGGCGTGCAGCGTCTGGAAGTGCACCTGGACCTGCGCGAACACTGCTTCGGCCAGGTCGAACAACTGGTCGACCGTGGTCACCGCGGTGTCGAGCAGATAGTTGACGCCGTCGAGCACGAACCGGACCGCGGCGTGCACCACGCCACCGATGGTCGTGATCACGGTGTCGGTGATGTCGAGCAGGCCGTGGGCGGCACCGGCGTTCAGGTCGCCGACACCGTCGACATGGTCGATGAACCCGCCGGCCCGGCGTGAGGTGGCGCGCAGCGATGCCAGGTGGGCCTGGGCCTCGTCCGCACTCAGCGTGTGGAACTGCGCCGCGCCGCCGACCACGCCGAAGCGCCAGTGGGTGGCGCGCAGCGGTGCCAGGCGGCGCAGGTGCGGGCCCTCGGCCTGGCCGACCATGCGAACCCCCGGGCGAGCGCGGCGAAGGCGGGTGCCGCCCGCAGCGCCCCGTGGCGCACCGGGCTCGGCCAGGCCCATCAGCCGCGAGATGGCCGAGGCGATGGCCGCCGCCTGCTCGGGGGTGCGGCAGGCGTCGGGCAACACCGGCGTGCCGGTGGGGGTGGTGGCGGCGTACAGCGTGTCGCCGCTCAGCGCCGCCAGCCGGGCCTGGACGACCATGTCCGGCGAGATCGCGATCGTTTCGCCCACCGGCATCAGGCCGGGCACCGACAGCCGCAGCGTCGGCGCCGCCAGCGCGCGGGCCGGCTGCTGGATGTGCAGCCGGCCGCTGCCGTTGGTGCAGACCTGCGCGGCGCGGTGCGCGTCGATGCGGTAGGTGGCCCCGTTGACGGTGATGCGGGCCGCGCCGGTGGCCGTGATCGTCACCCGCTGCAACGCCAGCGGGGCACCGCAGACGTCGCGCAGTTGCACCTCGCAACCGTAGGCGCTGTGCTCGTCGACCCTGTCGCCATGGCGGGTCTCGACCGGCAGCCTGTCCCAGTGGCCGCGCCCGTCCCAGGCCAGGTAGTGCAGCGTGCCGGCGTTGCCGGCGAAGACTTCGACATCACCGTCGTCGTTGGAGGTGGCCGTGAGCGCGGACAGCACCGCCGGCACCACCACCGGCAACGGCTCGCCGTAGCGGGTGGCGCACCGCGGGTCGGGTGCCAGGTGCCACAGGCGGCCGGCGCCCAGGCACAGCAGGTGGATGGCGCCGTGGGCATCGGGCTCGGCATCGATCTGGGTGAACGCCTGGGCCTGGGTCAGCGGGCCCCAGCCGCTGGCGCCGGGGTCGTCGCGCCACTGGTAGGCGTTGCCGTCGGCCAGCACCGCGAACAGCCGGGCGCTGCCGTGGCCATCGACCGCGCTGGCAAGGCCCAGGCTCGGCAGCGCCGTGTGCGTGGGCAGGCGTGTGCCGTGGCCCGAGGGCGTCACGGCCACCAGGTCGCCGTCGTCGCAGACGAAGCGCATCGTCGATGGCCGATTGCCCATCCAGCTGCCGTTCAGGTGGCCCAGCACCAGCCCGGTCTCGACGAACATCGGCGGCTGGCCGGCCTCGATCGACGCGAGCACCAGGTGGTAGGTGGCCTCGGTCGAGCCGGACTCGGCCTCGACCAGCAGCGCGAGGTGGTGGGTGCTGCCGTCGCAGGCGGCATGCAGCGCCGCGATCGACCGCGCCTGCGGCGGCAGCGGCACCGCCAGTTGCACCGGCGTGCCCCAGCGCTGGGGCAAGCCGGGCTGCTCGGTCACCATCGTCAGCGTGGTGGCGCTCGCGGCGAAGACGACGATCGCGCCCGCGGCATCGAGGGTGACGGCGATCGTGTCGGCGCACAGGCCGACCGGTGTCGTCGCGTGGCCGCCCACGGCGTTCGGGTCGGGGTGGTAGTGGTGAACGGCGGCGTCGCTGCCGATGCTGAAGAACTCGGCGTCGCCGCTGCCATTGCGCACCGACGCCAGGCCGGCGCCGGGGTTGACCGCGGTGGCCACCTGCAGGCTTTGCGTGAATGCCGGCTCCACCGTGACCGTCACCGGCGCGGTGGCGCCGGGGTGGGGGTGACGGGCGTTCATGGCGGGGCCTCCAGCAACAGACAGCGGGGGCCCATGGTCGGGCAGCGCGGCGGCGCGCGCCATTACGCCTTATTGCACGGCGCCGAGCAGCCCTTCGATGAGGGTGACGACCTCGGCCGCCTCGCCGACCGTGGCCAGGCCATGGCCCGGCTCGCCGCACAGCAGCCGGTGCAGGCGCTGCACCTGGCCGGGCAGTGCGGCGGTGCGCTCGGTCTGCGTGCCGGCGTGGTCGAGCCGGCCCCAGTCGAACAGCGCGGCATGGTCGGTCGTGCCGCGCACCTCGTAGCGGTTGTGGTCGTCGGCGTCGCCGGCCACGGCTGCGTCGATGGCGCAGGCGACGGGGCCGAAATCGAGCACCGCCTGCAGGCAGGTTTCGGTGCCTGCCGGGCCTCGCTCGACGCGTGCCTGGCGAATGCGGCCGGGGCCGAACAGGCGCAGGCTCAGGAACATGAAGTGCGACAGCACCTCGCGCGCAAAGCCACCCTGCGCCGGGCCCATCAACCAGGCGTTGGCGCCCGACTGCCACGAGCGTGGCCAGCGGGCGAAGCGCAGGGTGAGCTGCACGTCGCGCACCTGGCCCAGCGCGCCGGACTGCACCAACTGCTGCAACTGCAGGCTGGCCTCGGCGCTGGCGAACGGAAAGTTCACCGCCGCCGGCACGCCCGCCGCCGCGATGGCCGCCACGCAGGCGCGGGCCTCGTCGATCGAGGCTGTCAGGGGCTTCTCGCAGAACACCGCCTTGCCGGCCTGGGCCGCTTGTGTCAGCAGCGCGAGGTGGCTGTGCGGCGGCGAGGCGATGTAGACACAGTCGACCTCGGGGTGGTGGATCACCGCGTCGGCGCTGGCCAGCATCGGCACCGGCCCCGCGGCGGCGGCGGGGTCGAACGCCGCGGGGATGCTGAAGTGCGGGTGCTGCTGCAGCGCGTCGACCATGCGTTGGCCCATCACGCCCAGGCCGAGCACACCCACGCCGAAGCGGCGCGTGGCGGAGTCAATCGCAGGTGGGGTGGGCATGGTGGTGGGTGCGGTGAAACCTCGGTGCGTCGATTGTGGCGGGCGGCGGCTTCGTCGTGCAGGCACCGGGCCATCGGGCCTCCCGGCGTTCAGCCAGAACGGCCGGCACCTGACGGTCAACCTGCCGGTGTCTGCCAACCGCGCGCCGCCGGGGTTCTACCTGCTGTTCGCGCTCGACGCGCAAGGTGTGCCGTCGAAGGCGAGGGTGTTGCGGCTCGGGGCTTGAGCGACACAGCGTTTTCAGCGCGATCGGCAATCGGCAATCGAAGGAGGGCAGGCTCAGGCCTTGAGCTTGTCGCCGGGTCTACTGGTGTTTTGACGGGAGACACCAATGATCAATAGCTTTCAATCGACCCCGCCGCGCCTGCTGGTGGGCAACGCTGACCGGGCCCGCTGGGCCA
Organism: Ideonella sp.; assembly: GCF_041914305.1. Taxonomy (NCBI): domain Bacteria; kingdom Pseudomonadati; phylum Pseudomonadota; class Betaproteobacteria; order Burkholderiales; family Sphaerotilaceae; genus Ideonella; species Ideonella sp. The sequence continues at coordinate 218,511 of NZ_JAYSDQ010000002.1, read as the reverse complement.
TCCGCTGCCTGATGGTGCTGGCCGTGGCCGCCCTGGGCGTGTGGCTCGAGCTGATGCCCACGTTCAGGCTCGAACCGCTGGACCTGCTGCCGATGGTGATCGGCGTGCAGGTGCTGGGCGCGCTGGTGCTGACCGCGTGGCTGTTGTGGTCGCCGGCCTGACGGCGCGGACAGGCCTCTGGCTGGTGGTGCACCGCTTGGCCGTTAGGCGGGCCGACAACCGAAGCAACGAGGTGGGCGCCCAATCCGCTCAGAACTCCGGCGAGGCGTGCTGGTCGGGCAGGCGCTGCGCCAACGCCTCGAGTTGCGTGATGCAGGTGCCCCAGCCGTCGAAGAAGCCGAGCTCTTCGTGCCGGTCGCGGGTGGCCTTGTCGGGGTGCATCACGGTGGCCGTGTAGCGCGTGCCACCGGCCTCGTCGGCCATAGTGATGATGGCCGTGATCGGCATCCACGCCGTCTGCGGGCGCCAGCCAGCGGTCAGGACCGTGGTGAAGACGATGCGCGACGTTTCCACGATCTCGAGAAAGCTGCCGGGGTTGTCGCTGGTGCCGCCGTCGGGGCCCTGCATGAAGGTGTGGAAGGCGCCGCCGGGGCGCAAGTCGAAGGCGCGCACCTCGGTCGTCCAGGGCCGAGGGCACCACCATTCTTTCAACAGCTGCGGGTCGGTCCAGGCGCGCCACAGCTTGGCCCGCGGTGCGCGCACGAGGCGCGAGATGACGAGGTCGTTCGGTTCAGGCGTGGCGGCGGGCGGGTTGCTCATGGGACAGATCCTCCTGATGAAGCTGTTCGACAAAGCTGGCCATGCGGTCGCTGCGGGCTTCCCACAGCGCGCGTTGCTCGGCCAGCCACGAGTGGGCCTGGGTCAAGGTCTTGGGCACCAGTTCGCAGGTGCGCACCCGCCCGACCTTGCGTGAGCGGATCACCTGGCTGCGCTCGAGCACCGACAGGTGCTTCATGAACGATGGCAGTGCCATCGCAAAGGGCGCCGCCAGCGCCGACACCGACGCCGGCCCGCGGCCGAGGGCGCCCACGATGGCCAACCGCGTCGGGTCGCCCAGGGCATAGAACACGTCGGGCAACGGGGTTTGACGGTTAGCCATTTGGCTCAGTGTAGGAGCCTGCCCGCCGTTCGGCAAGAGGGCACCTCACCGGCTTGGCGCCGCTTTGTCAACCCACCCTTTGGGGTGATGTGGAAACGTTTTCTCGCGGTCACACTGGCGCCCTTTTCTCAAACCCAACAAGAGGGATACGCAGCATGAACCACCGCCTCCACCCCATCGCCCGCACCCTGGCCGCCACGGCACTCGCCTTCGGGGCCGTCTCTGCCCATGCGCTGGACACCGCCTGGGCCGACTGGACGACCGAGACCAGCAGCACCACGGTCACCGGCCGCCTGAGCCTGCCCAGCGGCATCGTCAAGGTCAAGTTCAGCGGCCCGACGCTGTACTTCGCGCAGACCGGCACCGGCGAGACCGACTACTGGTCTTCGGGCACGCCCGATGCCTACGCCGTGACAGGCGCGCCCGTCGGCAGCGACCTGCTCGCCTTCGTCGGCGGCAGCGACACCCAGGTTTACAAGATCAGCTTCAGCAAGCCGGTGACCAACCCGGTGATGGCCATCCTGTCGCTGGGCCGCAATGCGGTGCCGACACGGTATGTCTTCAACCAGACGCCGACGCTGCTGTCGTCGGGCGTCGGCTTCTACGGCGGTTGCGCCGACTGCCTGAAGGTCAAGAAAAAGACGCTCACCGGCACCGAAGGCCACGGCGTGGTGCAGTTCATCGGCACCTTCTCGGCCATCAGCTGGAAGCAGCCGGACTACGAGTTCTGGCACGGCGTGACGGTTGGCGCACCGGTCGACGCTAACTGAGGGATGTGACGGCGGCGGCAGCGGCGCTAAGCTGCGCCGCTTTACAGTCACCGAGGAGACCGATTTGACCCGCCGATTCGCTACGCTGGCCCGCGCCGCTGCCTTGACGGCCCTGGCCGCCACTGCCCTGAGTACCCACGCTGCCAACCTGATCAAGGACGGCGGTTTCGAAACGCCGCTGGTGCCGGTGGGCGGGTTCACCCGGTTCGAAACCGGTGAAGTCTTCGGCCCGTGGACGGTGGTCGGCGTGCCCGGCGACGTGGCGATCGTCAGCACGACCTTTGCGCAGAACGGCATCGCGTTCAAGGCCAAGGCCGGCCAGCAGTGGCTGGACCTGACCGGCTTCGCCAGCGACCGCGCGACCGGCGTGGCGCAGACCGTGAAGACCGTGCCAGGGCAAAGTTATGTGCTGGCGTTCTCGGTCGGCAACGTGGTCGACCCGGGCAACGTCTTCGGCAGCGACAGCAGCGTCGATGTCCAGATCGACGGCGTGCCGTTGATGCGCGCCACCTACAGCGGCGGCGTGAACAACGAACTGCGCTGGAAGCGCTTCAGCACCAGCTTCGTGGCCACCGCCAAGCGCACGACCATCGCGTTCATCAACGCCGATCCGCTGAACGACAACAGCAACGGTCTGGACGCCATCACGCTGGCCCCTGCGGCCGACTGACGCGGCGCCGAAGGCGAGTGGGGCTCGCGCTGGGGCGGTGATCAACTCGCAACCGGGTGTCACGATGGATGCGAGCGCACCAAGGCCCCAGTGGGGCTGGGGCGAGGTCAAAAGCCCCTGCCAAGCTTGAGCGAGGCGGTCTGCACACGGCCCATCGGCGCGTACGCTTCGTCACACGGCTGCCATGAACCGCGCCTACACTGACTTCACTCGAGCGCAGAACCGGCCGCACCACTGGGCGGAGGGCTGAACAAGGCCCAGGGAACCCGTCACCCAGCGCTTCGAAGGCCGACGCCACGCACCGCGTGACGATCGGCAGGCAAGCCCGCCGCCAGCAATGGCCGCGGGCTTTTCTCATTCCACGCTGCCTGTTGACCTGCCGGAGCGCGCGGCGCGCTTTGCCGATTCGAGCCGCCACTTGCGCCAGTCGATGCATTGTTATATAACCTGTTATCAATTTAAGCATCGCATGAAGCAAGACGTCGTCAAGGAGCTGGGCCTGCTGGCGCTGGGCACCCGGCTCAAGCGCATCGGTGAGCGCCTGCAGGCGCAGACCCAGTCCGTGCTCGCATCGGCCGGCGTCGCCACGCCGGCCTCGCACTTCCCGCTGCTGGCGGCGCTGGATCGGCTGGGCGCGATGAGCGTCGGCGAGCTGGCCGACGCGCTGGGTGTCAGCCAGCCCGGCGTGACTCGACAGCTGGCCAATTTGCAGGCAGAAGGCCTGGTGCAGGCCGAGCCGTCGCCCGGTGACCTGCGCTCGCGAACCATCGATCTCACCAAGGCCGGCAAACAGCTCGTGGCGCGCGCCAAACGCTCGACCTGGCCGGCGATCGAGGCGGCGGTGAGCGACGCGTGCGCTGCCGATGGCCGGGCCTTGCTCGCGTTGCTGGCCACGCTGGAGCAGGCCCTGGCAGACGAGAGCCTGAACGACCGTGCCAACCGTTTATCGACTGGAGGAAAGCGCCGTGCCGCATCCACTTGATCGCCCGGTGTGGGCCAGCTTGACGACGCACCACGCGCCACTGTCCGAAGGCACGCCGTGGGCCCGGCGTTTCGAGCGCCAGGTCAATGTCTTCGCCTCGGCCTGTGACGACAGCGAACCGTCGCTCGCCGCCCTGGTCGACCTGGTGCCACCGGGTGAGCGGGTCTATGTGCTGCAGGTGCCCGAGATCGCCGTGCCGCCCGGCTTGCGCGTCGTCAAGCAGGCCAAGGGCGTGCAGATGGTGGCCACGCGCAGCCTGGCGCAAGAGGCCGACCTGGCCGGCATCGCCGATCTGGCCGACGCAGACGCGCCAGACATGCTCGCCCTGGCGCAGCTGACCGAGCCCGGGCCGTTTCTGGCCCGCACACACCTGATGGGCGGGTTCATCGGCGTGCGCGAAGACGGCCGCTTGCTCGGCATGGCCGGTGAGCGCCTGCGGCTGCCGGGCTACACCGAAGTCAGCGGTGTCTGCACGCACCCCGACGCGCGTGGCCGCGGCTTCGCGCGCCGGTTGTCGGCGGTGGTGGCTGCGCGCATCGAGGCGCGCGGCGAGCAACCGTTTCTGCATGCGTGGGCCAGCAACGCCGCGGCCATCGCGCTGTATGCGTCGCTGGGTTTCGCGCAGCGGGCCGAGGTTCACGTGGCGGTCCTGGAGCGCCCCGCCGAGCGTTGACGGTGGCACCGGGTTGCCACGACGGGCGGTCGTCCGACAGCGTGGCGGCCCGCGCGCTGACACCGCGCCGATGCCGATGCGAAATACTGCCGCATGACACTTTCTGCACTGCTGGGGCGCGTGGCGTACGGCCCGTTTTCCAAAGCCCTGCCCGCGATGGGCGACACCGAGCGCGCGGCGCTGGAGGCCGGCAGCGTCGGCTTCGAGGGTGAGCTGTTCGCCGGGCGGCCCAATTGGGACGCGCTGCGCTCGCGTGGCGCCAATCGGCTGACCCCGGCCGAGCAGGCTTTTCTCGACCACGAGGTGCGCAGCCTCACCGCGATGCTCGACGACTTCGCGATCGACGAGGCGCGCGACCTGCCGCCCGAGGTCTGGCGCTATCTGCGCGAGAAGAAGTTCTTCGGCATGATCATCCCGGCGGCCTACGGTGGGCTGGGCTTCGGCCACTTCGCGCATGCCGCGGTCGTCACGCGCATCGCCACGGTCAATGTCGCCGCTGCCGTGACGGTGATGGTGCCCAACTCGCTGGGCCCGGCCGAGCTGCTGTTGCGCTACGGCACCGACAGCCAGAAGGCGCACTTCCTGCCGCGCCTGGCCGATGGCCGCGAGCTGCCGTGCTTCGGCCTGACCTCGCCCTATGCCGGCTCGGACGCGGCGTCGATCCCCGACACCGGCGTGTTATGCGAGCGCGAGATCGACGGCCGGCGCGTGCGCGGCTTCGAGGTCAGCTTCGACAAGCGCTACATCACGCTCGCGCCGGTGGCCACAGTGGTCGGCCTGGCCTTCCAGGCGGTGGACCGATCGCGGCCCGAGGGCGAGCAGCCATTGGGCATCACCTGCGCGTTGATCCCGGTGCCCACCGCGGGCATGACCATCGGCCGGCGACACCTGCCGATGAACTCGGCCTTCATGAACGGCCCGATCCGCGGCGACAAGGTGTTCGTGCCGATGGACTGGGTGATCGGCGGCGAGGCCCAGGTCGGGCAGGGCTGGCGCATGCTGATGGAGAGCCTGGCAGCAGGGCGCTCGATTTCGCTGCCGGCGCTCGGCGCGGCGATGCAGCAGGCCTCGCTGTATGTCGCCAACGGCTATGGCCGCATCCGTGAGCAGTTCGGCCTGCCGATCGGCAGGTTCCACGCCGTGGCGGCGCTGGTGTCGCGCATGGCGGTGGACCTGTACGCGAGCGACGCGGCGCGCCGCTACACCGCGGCCGCGCTCGATGCCGGCGAGCAGCCGAGCCTGGCCGGCGCCATCCTCAAGGTGCAACTGACCGAGGCGGGCCGGCGCGCGGTCACCGATGGCATGGACATCCTCGGCGGCAAGGGCATCATCCGCGGCCCGAAGAACCTGCTGGGGGTGGCGTATCGCCACGCGCCGATCGCGATCACCGTCGAAGGCGCCAACCTGCTGACGCGGGCGCTGATCATCTTCGGCCAGGGCGCCGTGCGTTGCCACCCCTACGTGCTGGCCGAGATGAAGGCGGTGGCCGAGCACGACGAGCGCGCACTGGGTGCAGCCCTGCTGGGTCATGGCGGGCACGTGCTGCGCAACCTGTGGCGCAGCGTGGCGTGGGCGCCGGTGCGCGGCACGCCGCCGGCCGATCTGCGGCGCGAGGCCGCGATGATTGCGCGCCTGTCGGCTGCGTTTGGGTTGACGGCCGACCTGGCGATGGGGCTGCTGGGCGGCAAGCTCAAGCGGCTGGAGCTGCTGTCGGCGCGCCTGGGCGATGTGCTGTCGGCCCTGTACCTGGCCAGCGCCGCTGTCTGGCGCTACCAGGTCGAGGCCGACCCGAAGATGCTGCCGTTCGCGCAGGCGGCGATCCGCGTGCAGCTGGCGCGTGGTGCGGACACGCTGCACGAGCTGTACGCCAACCTGCCGTCGCGCGCCTTGCGCTGCGCCGCGCCGCTGCTGTTGCGAGGCACCCGGCAGCGCCGGCCGCTGAAAGACCGCCACGTGCTCGAGCTGGCCGACCTGCTGCGCGACGACCCCGCTGTCATCGCGCGGCTGTGCCCCGATCTGTCGATGCCCAAGAGCGGTGGCTTGCGCGACCTGATGCAGGCCATCGAGCTGTCGCGGGCGGTGGCCGACGAGTGGCCCGCGCTGAACAAGGCGCTGCGCCGCACCCGATCGCTCGAGCAGGCGGCGGCCGGCGCGCGCGACCCCGCCGCCGCGCTGGCCTATCTGCGAGCCGCCGACCGGGTCATCCAGGTCGACGACTTCGCGCCGTGATCGCGGCGCCCGCGCTCAGGTGCGCGTGATCGACACGCCCCCGTCGACCAGCGACGCGGTGCCGGTGACGAAGCTTGCCTCGTCGCTGGCCAGGAACAGCACCGCGCGTGCCAGCTCGTCGGGCTTGCCCACGCGCTTGAGCGCATGCAGGTTGGTCACGAAGGCCTGCGACTCGGCGGTGTCGTTCTTCGCGCGGAACATCGCCGTGTCGACCGCGCCCGGCAACACCGCGTTGACGCGCACGCCGCGCGGGCCGAACTCGGCCGCGAGGGTCTGCGTCAACCCGATCAGGCCGGCCTTGCTGGCGGCATACGCCGCCACACCTGGGAACGACGCGGTGTGGCCGACGAAGGTGGAGGTGAAGATGACCGAGCCGCCGCCGCCCTTCAGCATCTGAGCGATCTGGTGCTTGGCGCCGAGAAAGGCACCGGTCAGGTTGACCGCCAGCGTGTCGTTCCAGCCGGCTTCTGTCACCTCGTTGCTGGGCCCGACTTCGCCCAGCGTGCCGGCGTTGTTGAAGGCGATGTCGAGGCGGCCATAGTGCTGCCTGGCCAGCGCGACGAGGGCCTGGGCGTAGTCTTCCGACCGCACATCGCCGGCCAGCGCCACCGCGGCGCCGCCCGACAGGCGGATCTGCGCCACGAGGTCGTCGAGCTCACCTTGGCGCCGCGCGCCGATGACGAGCTGCGCCCCTTCGGCCGCGAACAGCTGGGCCGTGGCACGGCCGATGCCGGCGCTGGCGCCGGTGATGAGGGCAACTTTTCCGGACAGACGTCCCATGAAGATCTCCTGAGTGGGTGAGGGATGGCGTCATGGTGGCGAGCCGGCGTCGTTCGCACTAGAGTGCAGATCGTGGTTCTTCTTTCCGGAAAGTCCGAACAATGAGCCTGAAGCTGGATGGCCTGGCGAGCTTCGTCGCGGTCGCCGAGTCGGGGTCGATCAGCGAGGCGGCGCGGCGGCTGCACCTGGCCAAGTCGGTGGTCAGCGAGCGCCTGGCCGAGGTCGAGCGCACGCTTGGTGCCACGCTGTTGCACCGCACGACCCGGCGCCTGAGCCTGACCGAAGACGGCGCGGCGTTTCTCGAGCGCGCCACGCGCATCGTGCGCGAGGTCGACGAGGCCGCGGCCGACATGGCCGAGCGCCGCGGCACCCTGGCCGGCCCGCTGCGCCTGTCGGCCCCGGTGACCTTCGGGCGCCTGCACCTGGGGCCGGCGCTGTACCCGTTTCTGGCGGCGCACCCGGGCATCGAGATGACGCTCGAGTTCGACGACCGGCGCGTCGACGCCGCGGCCGACGGCTTCGACGCGGTGGTGCGGCACGGGCCGCTGCTGGATTCGCGCCTGGTCGCGTGGAAGCTGGCGCCCAGCCGGCGTGTGCTGGTGGCATCGCCTGCGTACCTGGCGCGTCATGGCACGCCGGCCGATGCGCAGCAGCTGCAAGATCACCGAGGCATTTTCTACACCAACCGTGGTGTTGCCGACTGGCGCTTCGAGGGGGCCGAGGGCGCCGTCGTGCTGCGCGCCAAGTCGGCCTTGCGGCTCAACAACGGCGACGTGATGCACGACGCGGTCGTCGCCGGCCTGGGGCTGGGCCTGATGCCGAGCTTCATCGCCGGGCAAAGCCTGCGCACCGGCGCGCTGCAGGTGGTCGACATCGGCCTGCAGGCACCCGAAGAGTGGCTCTACGTGGCGCGCCCGCAGGGCCGGCCCGCGTCGGCCAAGCTGCGGGCGCTGGTGGACTGGCTGCGCTCGGCGTTCGGCGAGCCACCGTATTGGGAGCAGTGGCGCCAGTCGGGGCCCGAGCGGCCCCAGCCCGCCAAGCGGCGCTCGGCCCGGCCGGCCCGCGGTTCTTGATCGGCGCGTTGCACCTACCGCTCCGATTGCGCCTATTGCGCGGGCCGCTGGTCGGCGTATAAACCTTGTGCACGATGAGTGCGCGACAGGCTCTGCAAGACGCTCGGCGCGGCCCGCCGCGGTGGCGATGGGCCTGACCGCCGACACCGTGCCCTGGTGGGCGCTGCTGTGCGCGGTGAGCGTGCTCAACGTGCTGGCCTGGGGCGCCTCGACCGCGGTGCTGTGGCGGCGCCGCAGCGCCAGCCACGTGACGGCCTGGGCCGCGGTGCGGCTGCAGATGGGGCTGTCTGCCGGCTATGTGCTGGGCTGTGCGTACCGCTCGGTGTTTCCGGTCTACGACGTGCAACGCCTGTGCATGGTCGATTCGTGGTTGTCCAGCGTCGCCGTCGGGCGCTCGGTGGCCACGCTGGCAGAGCTGTGCTTCGCGGCGCAGTGGGCGCTGCTGCTGCAGGGCGTTGGCCACGCGGCGGGCCGCCCGGCCGCGGTGCGCAGCGGGCGAGTGATCGTGCCGCTGATCGTGCTGGCCGAGCTGTGCTCGTGGTACGCGGTGCTGACCACCTCGAACCTCGGGCACGTGGTCGAAGAGTCGATCTGGGCCTTCTGCGCGGTGCTGCTGGTGGTGAACCTGGGCTTGGCGCGCCCGCGCTGCCCCGCCGCGCTGCGCCCGGTCGTCACGGCCATCTGCGTGCTGGGCGCGGGCTACATCGGCTACATGGTCTGGGTCGACGTGCCGATGTACTGGGCCCGCTGGGTGCTCGACACCGCGCAGGGCCGCGCCTACCTTGGCGTGGTGCAGGGCTTCGGCGATGTCTCGGCGCGCTGGGTCGTCTCGCACCGCTGGCAAGACTGGCAGAGCGAGGTCGCGTGGATGTCGCTGTACTTCAGCGTGGGTGTCTGGCTCAGCGTGGGCCTGATGCACCTGCCGGCCCGTTGGGCGCAGCGCCCCGGGCGGCCTTTCGTGGGGGCCGTGGCGCTGGCCTGATACACGCCATTCACGCGCCGTTACCGCCTGCTGCCGCGCATTGCGCCGCCGTTTACCTGGCCGGCCGACCATGATGTCCAGCCCGCCGCCGAGGAGCCACGATGAAGAAGCTGCTGAACCACTGGGTTGCCACCTGGCGCCCGCGCACCCGCCCGGGCCTCGGGCTGGCCGAAGCGAACGACGAGTGGCTGCGCCGCCTGCGCGAAGCAGGCCTGTGAACCCCGAGGAGCACACGATGTACGCGAAGATCCTGGTGCCGGTGGACGGCAGCCCGACCTCCGACCGGGGGCTCGACGAGGCGATTCAATTGGCGCGACTGACCGGTGCCTCGGTCAGGCTGCTGCACGTGATCGACCTGATGACGATCTCGATGGCGCCCGAGAGCGGTGCGGCCTTGACATCGCAGTTGGTGCAACTGCTGACCGACGAAGGGCAGCAACTGCTGACCCAGGCCGAAGCGCGCGTCAAGTCGGCCGGTGTGGGCGTCGAGACCCAGCTGGTCGAGAGCTCGGCCGGGCGTGTGTGCGACCAGGTGGTGGAAGAGGCCCGCCGCTGGCCCGCCGATTTGATCGTGATCGGCACCCACGGCCGGCGCGGGGTGGGCCGCCTGATGCTGGGCAGCGACGCCGAGCAGATCGCACGCCTGTCGCCCGTGCCGGTGCTGCTGGTGCGCGCGCCGCGGCCCGCGGCGGCCTGAGCTTGAGGGGCTGCATGGCGCTGGCCTTGCGCCCGCGCAAGGCCGCCGCCCAGGCCTGTTCATAGACTGCCGGACCGGACACTGGGAGACCCCGATGAGCATTCGCACGCTGGTGAATACCGTGAAGGCCCCGATCACGATGGCCGTGGCGGCCCTGATGCTCGCGGGTTGCGCCGATGCCTGGCAAAACACCCAGCCGGCGCGGCAACTGGCGCGGCAGGCCGAGCCGGCGGGCTCGGTCTACACCGGCTGGCGCGTGTTTCAGCAAAAGTGCGCGGCCTGCCACGGGCCCGCGGCCAGCGGCACCAGCGTCGGCCCCGACCTGCTGCCGCGTGTGCGCGGCATGGGGCCGCGGCGTTTCGTCGGCATCGTCTTGCAGCGCTACGACTGGGGCATGCCCGACGTGCGGGCCAGCGCCGACATCGCCACTCGCGAGGTCTTGATCGACGAGGTGCTGCGGCGCGAAGACACCGCGCTGACGATGCCCGCCTGGGAGGGCGAGCCGATCGTCAACGCCCATATCGCCGACCTCTACGCCTACCTCTCGGCGCGCGCCGAAGGCACGCAGGGCAGCGGCCGGCCGGGGCCGTCGCGCCCATAGCGCGACAGGCCGCGCCGGGCGCTTTCTCAGCGCCGGTACAGCGCTTCGATGCGCTCGCCGAAAGCCGCCTGGATGTTGTTGCGCTTGAGCTTCAGCGTCGGCGTCATCAGCCCGTTCTCGATCGTCCAGGGCTCCAGCGTCAGCGCCACCGCGCGGGGCTGCGCGTAGTGCGGGAACTGCTCGGTCAGCGCCTTGATGCGCGCCAGCGCCGCGGCGCGCGCTTCGTCCGACTGCAGGCTTTCCGGCGCCTGCGGGTCGAGTTGAAGGCTGGTCGCCAGGCGTGACCAGCCGTCCCGGCTCAGCACCACCAGGCAGGCGATGAAGGGCCGGTTCTCGCCCACCGCATAGGCCTGCTCGAACAGCGGGTCGGCGGTGATCGCCAGCTCCAGGTCGGCGGGGGCGATCTTCTCGCCGGTGGCTGTGACGATGATCTCCTTGACCCGGCCGACGATGCGCAGCCGGCCGTTGTCGATCGCCGCCTGGTCGCCGGTGCGCAGCCAGCCGTCGACGAAGCTGCGAGCCGTGTCTTCGTCGCGCTTCCAGTAGCCGCGCATCACGTTGGGCCCGCGCACGAGCAGCTCACGGTTGTCGCCGATGCGCACCTCGACACCCGGCAGCGCCCGGCCGACGGTGGCCGGGTCGTTGTCTTCGAGCGCGTTGACGGCCACCACCGGCGAGGTCTCGGTCATGCCATAGCCTTGCAAGACCGGCAGCCCGAGCCCGAGGAAACAACGCGCGATCGGCTGCGACAGTGGTGCGCCGCCGCTCACGGCCACCCGCACGCGGCCGCCGAACTCGGCCAGCAGCGGGCGCGCCACCAGCCGCTGCAACAGCGGCCAAGCCAGGTCGTCGAGCAGCGGCGAGGCGGGGGTGGGCACCGGCAGGCCTTGGGCGCGGCAGAAGCGCCGCCAACCCACGCCTTGCGCCTGCTCGAACAGCCAGGCCTTGACCGCCGAGCCGGCCAGCGCGGCCTGCACCTTGGCGTAGATGCGCTCGTAGATGCGCGGCACCGAGACCAGCACCGTCGGCTGCACGGTCTTCAGGTCGTCGCCCAGCGTGGACACCGAGCGCGCGAAGGCCACGCAGCAGCCGGCCGCGATCGGCAGGTAGTAGCCGGCGGTGCGCTCGAAGGTGTGCGACAGCGGCAGGAACGACAGGAAGACGTCGTTGCTGCGCGGCGCGACGCGTGACAGCGAGGCCATCACGTTGGAGACGACGTTGCGGTGCGTCAGCATCACGCCCTTGGGCCGGCCGGTGGTGCCCGATGTGTAGACCAGCGCGGCGAGGTCGTTCTCGCTCGGGCCGGGCGGCAGGGTTGCCGAAGGTGCCGCCGCGGCCAGCCAGTCGCCCAGCAGCTGCACCGTCGCCGACGATGCGGCGGCGGCCGAGCTGCCGTCGCGCTGCTGCACCACCACCTGTCGCAGTTGCGGCAGCGGCTGGCCCACCTGGGCGATCGCCGTCCACTGGGCCTCGGTGGCCGCGACCAGCACCGCGGCTTCGCTGTCGGTCAGGATGTAGGCGACGCTGCCCGGGTTGTCGATCGCGTGCAGCGGCACCGGCACGCAGCCCAGCGCGAGCGCGGCCTGGTCGATGCACACGGCGTCGAGGCCGTTGGGCAGAAGAATCGCGATGCGCGAGCCGGCCGGCAGCGACAGCGCAGCCAGGGCCGCCGCCCAGTGTGCGATGCGCTCGGCCACCTCGGCCCAGCTGAGGCCGACCCAGGCGCCTGTGGCCGGCTCGAACTGCCGATAGGCCTCGGCATGCGGTGTCTGGCCAACGCGCCAGGCGAGCAGTTGCGGCAGTGTGCGAATCGTGTCGGCGGGCAGCGGGGAGGGTGGCAGGGGCAGGGTCATGTGTTGTTCTGTGTGGCCAGCGAGCGCACGACACGCACCGTGTCGTGGTCATCTGGATCGCGCTGGTGTTGAAAGCCGAGCTGGCGGCTGAGCTTGAGCATCTTGTCGTTGGCCCGCAGCACCAGCCCTTCCATTGTCGCCAGGCCACGCGCGCGGGCCGTGGCGATCAGCTTGTGCATCAAGATGCCGGCCAGGCCGCTGCCTTGCCAGGCGTCGTCGATGGCCACCGCAAACTCGCAGCCGGTGCCGGCCGCGTCGACCACGTAGCGGGCGACGCCGACGATCTGTGGCAGCCCTTGGTGCGTGGTCTCGGCCACCAGGGCCACGTGGTGGTCCTGGTCCACATGGGTCAGCTCTTCGAGCTTGGCCGACGGCAGCTCGCTCATCGTGGCCATGAAGCGCCGGTAGCGGCTCAGGCTCGACAGGTGGCGAACGAAATCGGCCTCGAGCGCCTTGTCGTCGTCCCGTATCGGGCGCACGAGCACCGGCGCGCCGTTAATCACATGCTCGCTGCGCGGCAAGGCAGGCGCCCTGGGCGACACCGGGCGCGGCGGCGACGGCTGCGCCAGCCTGGCCGCGGCGTAGTCGACGATCGCGTCGACCGTGGACAAGCGCGCCTCATCGGCCGGCGGGATCTCAATCAACAGATGCTCCTCGAGCCCGGCGACCACATTGAGCCAGTCCATCGAATCGAGATCGATCGCTTGGCGCAGCTGAGCGCCGGGCGGTATCGGGCACGCCGCGGTCTCGGGCGCGATCGTGCGGATCGTGTCCAGCACGATGGCGCGGATGTCGTCGGGGTGCATGCGTGGGCGGCAGGCACTCAGCCCGCCTCGGGGCAGGCCATCGCGTGACGAGCAAGCATGCGCGGGTGACTCAGGGCTCGAAGACGCGCCGCCAGCTCACCGCCAGGTCGGGCGGCACGAGCACCGGGGCTGCGTCGGCGTCGTCGGCCGCGCGGTCGCGCTCGACCTCATGTTCGATGCCGCGCTCGAGTGCGGCGGCCACGTCGCCCAGTTGGTCGGCGTACGACGCGATCAGGTCGTCCAGCGTGACGATGCCGGTGAGGCGGCCTTGGCCGTCGATCAGCAGCAACCGCCGCACGCCGGCCTCGCGCATCGTCTGGGCCGCCTCGGCCTGGCTGGCCTGGGGCGAGATCGCGACCAGGCCCTTGCCGCCGGCCTGGCCCACCGCGCCGCCCACCTGCGCACGCGGTGAGCTGCCCTCGGCCACCACCAGCAGCGCGAGGTCGCGGTCGGTGAGCAGGCCCACGAGGCGAGTGTGGCCGGCGTCGCCGCGGGTGACGACCACGGCGCCGACATGGCGGTCGCGCATCAGCTGCGCGGCCTCTTGCAGGCTGGCGTGCTCGTCCACGGCGACCACGCTGCGCTGGGAGATCGTGGCGATGTTCATGTCATGCTGCCGTGGCGAAAGGCCTCAGACGCTGTGCCCGAGCATGGCCGAGGTGACGCGCTGTTCCAGCTCGCGCCCATGCACTTCGGTCAGGTCGAGCGCCTGGCTGGTGATCACGCAGCGGCGGCTCGCATCGCCCAGCTGGGCGCGCAGGTCACCCAGGAAGGGCGCCGAGGCGATCAGCGCCAGCTTGTCGAAACGGTGCGCCAGCGCCGCCTCGTCGAGATAGGCCGCCAGTTCGCGGGCGAACAGGGCGCGCTGCTTCTCGTGCGCATCGGTGTGGGCCTCGAACTGCGTGCTCGCGCCGCCCTTCATCGCGTGGCCGGGCCGGTCGTCGCCGAGCTGGCTGGGCTTGATGCGGCTTTCTTCGTGCACGAAGCCGGCCATCTCGCGAAGGTGGCTGCTCTGGGGGTCGCGCTCGAAGCAGCGGGCGCGGGCGCCATTGGCCACCAGCACCCATTCGGCGCGGGCGGTGGGGTGTCGGGTTGCTTGGGTTGTCATGCCATCTCCTTGGTGCAGAACAGGGTCACCGTTTGATCATGCGCGCTGGCATGGCGCCTGCTTTGCGCAATCTCAATCCGGATCAATCAGGGTCTATCCGGAGCCACCGGCCGCAGGCCCCGGATGGGCGGCTCGACGCCCGGAGAAGGCCCGTGCGCGGTGAACAAGGACCCAGGGTTTTCCGATGGCTTACGAGGATTGACACAAAACACACACACTCGCAGCATCCGGCCGCGCGTCAAAACCGGGCGCGCATGGTCGACATCGCAATCACGCGCTACCGCGCGTGCACTCAACGTAACTTAGGAAGGCACGATGAGTTCAATGATCTCGAAATGGGTCAAAGGCCGGCTGATCGCCACCTTGGCCTCGGGTCTCGCGCTGGTTTCCAGCGCCATGGCCGCTGTTCCTGGCAACACGCCGGCAGACGTTGCGCAAGCCCTCGGTGCGCTGCATTCGGTGGACGTGATTCAGGCCACCCCCGACGGGGTTCCCACCTTCTTGCGGGGGGACCTGGGGCAGGCACCGCAGCTCAACGCGGCAGCCTTGTCCGCCACTGAATTGACGATGCGCCCGGTGCTGGCGCCGGCACTGGCCGCCCTGCGGCTGCGCCCGGCCGCGCTGAAGCTGCGCAAGGTCAACGTCGATTCGATGGGCAGCCTGCACCTGCGATACAACCTCACGCACCGCGGCATCGACGTGGTGGGTGGCGACCTGGTCGTGCATGTGGACGGCAAGGGCCGCGTCTTCGCGATCAACGGCATGGCCCGCGGCGACATCGCGGCCAGCCTCGGCTCGCACGACGTCGGCGAGAGCGCGGTGCACCCTGCCGTGATGGCCGATGCGCGCTTCGCCGGCATGGCGACCACGCCGCCGCGCCGCGTCTACTTCATGACCCCGCACGGCGCCATCCACATGGCCTACGAGACGGTGGTCACGGGGCAGCGCGGGCAAGATCCGGTTCGGGACAAGGTGTATGTCGACGTCGACAGCGGCACCATCCTGGGCGTCCATCCGCAGATCTACTTCGCGGAAAACCGCAAGGTCTACAGCGCCAACAACGGCACCAGCATCCCTGGCACGCTGAAGCGGTCCGAGGGCCAGGCCGCCACGTCCGATGTCGACGTGAACGCCGCCTACGACGGCACCGGCGCCACCTACGAGTCGTACAAGGCGTTCTGGAACCGTGACTCGTACAACAACGCCGGCGCGGCGCTGATCAGTTCGGTGCACTACAGCACCAACTACTGCAACGCCTACTGGAACGGCACCCAAATGGTGTACGGCGACGGCAACTCCAGCCAGGGCTGCCTGCCCTTGGCGCGCGGGCAGGACGTGACCGCGCACGAGCTGACCCACGCCGTGACCGAGAACGAGTCCGGCCTGGTCTACTCGGGCGAATCGGGTGGCCTGAACGAAGCCATGTCCGACATCTTCGGTGCCTTCACCGAAGCCTATGTCGACGGCGGCAAGACCGGCACGCTGGCCGTGTCGTCGGACACGTGGAAGGTCGGCGAGGACATCATCTCGCCCGCCCTGCGCTACATGAACGACCCGGCCGCCGACGGTGCGTCGAAGGACTACTGGGTCAGCGGCGTGGGCAATGTCGACGTCCACTACAGCTCGGGCATCGCCAACCTGGCGTTCTACCTGATGTCGCAAGGTGGCACCCATCCGCGCGGCAAGTCCAACATCAACGTGACCGGCGTCGGCATGGCCAAGGCCATCCGGATCTTCTATGAAGCCAACGTCAACATCCTGACCTCCAACGCCAACTTCCTGGCCGCGGGCAACGCCACGGTGCAGGCCGCGGTGAACTTGGGCTACCCGCTGGCCGACCAGATCTCGGTGGCCAATGCCTGGCAGGCCGTGGGCGTGGCAGTGCCCACCCCTGGCGGCGGTGGCGGCGGCGAAACGGTGCTGACCAACGGCGTGCCGCTGTCGAACCAGAGCGGCGCCACCGGGGTGCAGGCGTTCTACAAGATCGACGTGCCGGCTGGCCAGACCACGCTGACCTTCACCATCTCGGGTGGGACGGGCGACGCGGACATGTACACCAAGTTCGGTGCCAAGCCGACCTTGTCGACCTACGACTGCCGCCCCTACAAGACGGGCAACGCCGAAACCTGCACCGTCAACGCACCGGCCGCGGGCACCTACTACGTGATGCTCAACGCCTACTCGGCATACAGCGGCGTCACGCTCACCGCCACCTACTCGGGCGGCGGTGGCGGTGGTGACCCGCTGCTGACCAACGGCCAGGCCATCACCGTGTCGGGTGCCTCGGGCAGTGCGCAGTACTGGCGCATCAACACCCCGGCCGGCAAGACGCTCACGATCACCATCACCGGTGGCACGGGCGATGCAGACCTGTACACCCGCTTCGGGTCTCGGCCGACGACCAGCACCTACCTCTGCCGCCCCTACCTGAGCGGCAACAACGAGACGTGCACCGTCACCTCCACCTCGGCGGGCGACTACTACATCATGCTGCGAGGCTACTCGGCCTTCTCGGGCGTGAGCTTGAAAGCCAGCTACTGATGCTGGGCGGGTGAGGCAGCGGCCGCAAGGCCCGCTGCCCCCCAAGGGCCGCAGCAGCTGCTGCGGCCCCTGACGGCCAAGAAAGAAAAGGCCGGTTCCTGGTGGAACCGGCCTTTTTCGCATCGGGTGGAGGCGAGGTGCACATGGACCACCTCGCGGCGTGCTGCTGCTGTCGCTGCTGTCGCTATGGACGCGAAGGGTAGATGCCGTTGACAACGATGCAGTAGCGCAGCGCAATCGAAGGTGGAACGGTGGGCAGCGCCGCGCCGCCGCCGGTCGCATCGACCGTCACTGTGCCGCCGCTGGGCGTGCCGCCCCCGCCGGACACGCCGCCGAGCGCCACGTCGCTCCCCGACGTGACGGCGGGATCGAGGTAGATGTTGACCTGCTCGCCGGAGGTCGTGCTGCTCTGCCCCAGCATCGCGCCGGCGGATGGTGCGTCTGTCGTCCCGCCTGCCTGGCGCGCCTTGACTTGCACATTGCTGCCCGGCGTGCCGCCGCCTGCGGGCACGAAGGTCGCCGCATGGGTATGGGCGGGCAGCATGGCCAAGGTCTGCGTCACACCCTCTTGGCCGAACGATTGGCCCATGGTGTGCGCGCTCAGCCCCGGCCCCTGGCCCCAGCCGACCGGGATGCGACCACGCAGGTCCGGCAGCGCGAAGTTGGTGCGGCAAGCGCCGTCGCCGCCGTAGGTGCAGCCCAGCAGCGAGAACAGCGCCTGGTAGCTGTTGATGGCCATCATCTGCCCCTGGGCTTCTGCGGTGTTGGTCGGACAGTAGCTGCCCGCCATGAGGCAGACCTGCCCGATATAGGCATCCTCGCCGCAGGCGAGGGACTGGGCGGGGATCGCGGCGACCAGACCGGTCAGTGCCGCGGAATAGACAAGGGTGCGAATCGTCATGAACGGTCCTCCTGTACGGGTTTCGGGAGCGCGGCCCAAGCCGCCAGGCCGCAGGCGACCGGCCCGCCAACGCGGGCCGGGCCGCACGCGGGCCTTGCCTGCGGACGATCAGGGGCGCGGCGGATAGATGCCGTCGAGGACGATGCAATAGCGAACCGCAATTTCGGGCGGAACGGTCGGTGTCGGCGCCGAGGTACCCGTGGGCGAGATCGTCACCGTGCCGCCGCCAGAGCCGCCGCCGCCGCCGGACACGCCGCTCAGGGCCACATCGGTCCCCGGTGTGACCGAGGGGTTCAGGTAGACGTTGGCCTGCTCGCCTGAGGTCGTGCTGCTCTGCCCCAGCATGTAGCCGGCCTGCGGAGCATTGGTGGTGGCGGCGGCCTGGCGTGCGTTGACCTGTGCGTTGGTGCCGCCCCCGCCGCTGGGCGAGAAGGTGGCGGCGTGGGTGTGCTGCGCCATCATGGTGACGGTCTGCGCCACGCCTTCCTGGCCGAATTTCTGTCCCACGGTGTGTGCGGTCAGGCCGGGCCCCTGGCCCCAACCGACCGGCCCGCGGCCGCGCAGGTCCGGTATCCCGAACGTGGCGCGGCAGTCGCCACCATAGGTGCAGCCCAACAGCGAATAGAGCGCGTTGTATTGGCTGATCTGTAGCACCTGACCTTGGGCTTCCGCGGTGTTGGTCGGGCAGTAGTTGCCCGCCACGACGCAGATCTGGCCGGTGTAGGCCTCGGTGCCGCAGGCCAGGGCCTGCACGCTGGTCGCGGCGACGAGGCCGGTCAGCGCCATCGAACGGATTAGGGTGCGAATCGCCATGATGGGAGCCTCCTTGGGGATTTATCGTGCATGTAGGAGCGCGGCCCGCACTGAAGCGACGGGGCTTGGCGGGCTGGCCCCTTGTTGATCGCCATGAAGGCGATGGACGGCAATTTAGGGCAAGCGAACGCCGTTCGTTGCCAATCCCCTTGTTTGGGCGAGTGCTATCGACTCGCCCGCAGCGCTGAGCGTGCCGCGGGTTCTGACGCTCAAGAAGGCAACAACGAGAGGCCCTTCATCGGCGCGCGTTCTGCGATCGCATTCAGTCGGCTGCCGCCGGCTCGCTGAGCAAGCGCAGGTAGTCGCTGACCCGGGCGACGCGCCAGTTCCGGTCGCGCGCGGCGCCAGCGTCGCGGGCCCGCCGGCAGGCCTGCATCGATTCCAGGCGGGCGTCCGTCGTCCAGGGGCGCAGGTCGGGTGGCAGGCGGGGCAGCCGCAGGTCCGGCGGCGGCGGCGGGCCGTCGCGCAGCCAGGCTTCAGCCTGGTGGAAATCGTCGCGCCGCATCAGTTCGATCATGTAGTCGCAGGCCGATTGCAGGCCCGGCACGAGCTTGCCGGGGCTGACCGAGACGATCGGCAGCAGCGGCGCCAGCGTCGGCACCAGGTGGTTGGCGTACAGCGTCGCACCCCAGTAGCGCTCGGCCGTCTGGCGAAAGTGCCCTAGGTCACGGACGGCCACCAGCCCCGAGGCCTCCATCGGCAGGATCTCGACCGGCGGCTTGGTGACCACCACGGTGTCGTTGGACACGTCGACGTACAGCGTGCCCATCTGCAGCGCGTTCTGAAAGTATTGTTCGCGCAACACGCCCCAGACCGACCGCAGCCAGCCCCCTTGGCCGACGAAGCCCGCCAGCGCCTGCTCCACGGGGTGCTCGGGCCGGCGCAGGCGCGCCTGCAGACGGCCGTGGAAGTGCTGGGTGATTTCTTCGCAGCGGCCGTAGGGATAGGGCTTGCCGGCGGCGTCCGGCAATTGCGTCGCGAGCACCGCGTCGGTCTCGGCACGCATCGCGCGGCAGTGGTCGAACAGGGCTGGCCCCAGGGGCTGCAGCCAGCGTGCCGTCAGTTCTGACTGCAGCGGCGTGCAGGGGGCAATTTGCTGAGGCAGGAGGGCGGGCATCGGTGGCTGGGCGTCACGGGCGACCCGGCGATTGTGCAAGCGCGGATGGCGCTAGCGCTCATGCGGAGAAAGGAGAAGTGGTGCCTGTGGTGTCCCTAGTGCCGTCGGTGTTTCTGTACGTGGCATCAATTGCCAAGTACCGTGATCATCGGTATTAGGCTGCCCGGCAGTTCTGCGGGCTTGTGTAGCTGGTTCAACCACGAGGACCAAGCATGCAGACCTGGCTCAAGCTGTTGTCGTTTGTCTCGGCAAGTCTGTCGGTCGCGGGATGCTCTTCGCTGAAGCCGCAGCCCGTCACCCTGCACGAGGTGGCCGAGATCACGCGCGCCGACGGGCAGGCACTGCAGCGCGACGTAGTGCCGCTGAGCGGCCCGTTGCGGCTGGAAGAGGCCATTGCGCGTGCCATCAAGTACAACGCCGACCGGCGCCTGCGCCGCATGGACGAGGCACTGGCCTTCGACGGCATGGATGCGGCGCGCTACGACATGTTGCCCCGGTTGGTGGCGAATGCAGGCTATCGCCATCGCAACAACGACCTGCTGACGCTCAGCAAGGATCTGGAGACTGGCGACGTGATCGGCGGCGAGACCATCTCGTCCAGCCGCGAAGCCACCAGCACCGACCTGACCCTGTCGTGGAGCCTGCTCGATTTCGGCCAGAGCTACTACGCGGCCAGGCAAAGCGCCGACCGCTTCCTGATCGCCACCGAACGCAGTCGGCGCGCCACCCACCTGCTCGTGCAGGACGTGCGCACCGCGTTCTGGCGCGTCGCTGCGGCGCAAAAGCTGGCCGCCGAGCTGAAGCAGGCCACCCAGCTGGGTGAGGATGCGCTGTCGGACGCGCGCAAGATCGAGTCCGAAGGGCTGCGCTCGCCGCTCGAGCCGCTGCGCTACCAGCGCCAACTGCTCGAGAACCTGCGTCTGCTGGAGTTGGTCGACCAGGAGCTGTCGGTCGCCCGCATCGAACTGGCCCAGCTGATCAATGCGCCGCGTGGCGTGCCGCTGACCGTCGTGGAGCCCGACGCTGCGTTGAACACCACCTGGCTGCAGGTGCCGGTGGAGCAATTGGAGGAGCAGGCACTGGTGCGCAATGCCGAGTTGCGCGAGAGCGTCTACAACGCCCGCATCGCCCGCCTGGAGACGCGCCGCGCGATGCTGCGGATGTTCCCGGGCCTGTCGTTCAACTATGCGGTGCGCCACTCCGACGACCGGTACCTGATCAACCAGTCGTGGAACGAGACCGGCGTGCAGTTGTCGTTGAATCTGCTGGGCCTGCTGTCGGCGCCGGTGCAGCAGCGCATGGCCGAGGCTGGCGTGCAACTGGCCGACCACAAGCGCATGAGCATGCAGATGGCGGTGCTGTCGCAATTGCATGTTGCGCGGCTGCAGTACGCCAATGCGATCCGCCAGTATGAGCGGGCAGACAGCATTGCGCAGGTCGATGCCCGCATCGCGCGGCACGTGGCCAACCAGGAAGCGGCCGCGCGCCAGTCCCAGCTCGAGCGCATAGCGCAGCAGACGGCGGCCATCCTGTCGCAGCTGCGTCGCTACCAGACGCTGTCGAACGTCCAGGCCGCCGCCTCGAAGCTGCAGGCCACGCTGGGGCTGGAGCCGGTGATCGAGGGGGCGGACAGCCTGCCGATCGACGAATTGACCCGTCGTGTCGCCACGGCCTTGCAGGCCTGGGATGCGGCCAGTCTGCCCGAGCTGAAGGACAGCGGCGAACCGCCATCGCCGAAGCGCCCGGATATCGGGACGACCCCGGCACCGGCCTCCCAGGCCCAAGCGCCAACGCCGGAGCCGGGGACGCGCTCTGCCGGCGTGCGCGTCGGGCCGCCGACCTGAGCGCCACCTCCCGCCGCGAACAGCCGACACCGACGCGCCGCGTCACCGATGCAGGGATTGCCGATGCCTCCATGCCGCCGAATGCAGCGATGGTTCACCGTGGGCTGCCTTTTGCTGTTGCTGGGGGTGGGGCTGCTGCCGACGGTCGCCGTGCGCGCCGCCGAATCGCGGCCTGCGCAGGTGGCCACCGCAGCGCCGCAGGCGGCACCGAGCACCGCGCCCGCGGTGGCCGAGCGCGAGATCCGCGCCCAGCTGACGCCCAAGCGTTACACCACGCTGGCCGCCGAAGTGGGCGCCAAGATCCAGTCGCTGCCCATTCCCGAAGGCGGCTCTTTCAAGGCGGGCCAGACCCTGGTGTCGTTCGACTGCTCGCTGCAGCAGGCCCAGGCGCAGAAGGCCAGGGCGGCGCAAGAGGCCGCCGATGCGACGCTGAAGTCGACCACCCGCTTGTCCGAACTGAACTCGGCCGGCAAGCTGGAGCTGGAGCTCGCGCAGACCGAGGCCGCGAAGGCGCGGGCAGATGTCTCGTTCAACACGGTGATGCTGAGCAAGTGCCGCGTGGCGGCACCGTTCGCCGGCCGTGTGTCGGAACAGCGCGTGCGTG
Organism: Ideonella sp.; assembly: GCF_041914305.1. NCBI lineage: Bacteria > Pseudomonadati > Pseudomonadota > Betaproteobacteria > Burkholderiales > Sphaerotilaceae > Ideonella > Ideonella sp. Next base: position 196,368 of record NZ_JAYSDQ010000002.1, on the reverse strand, counting down.
AGCAGCAGTACGTGCAGCCCGGCCAGCCGCTGCTGGAGATCATCGACGACTCGACACTGGAGCTGGAGTTCATCGCACCGTCGCAGTGGATGACCCTGCTGAAGGTCAATTCGCCGTTCGAGATCCGTATCGACGAGACCGGTCGCAACTACCCCGCGACCATCGTGCGCACCGCGGCGCGGGTCGATCCGGTGAGCCAGTCGGTCAAGTTCGTCGGCGCGATCCGCGGCCGCTTCCCGGACCTGATCGCCGGCATGAGCGGGCGCGTGATCGTGCCGCAGCCGCAGCCTGCGGCGGTCCGCTGACATCCACCGGAGTGCCTTGCCATGAACCACGTCTATCGCAGCCTGTGGAACGACGTCACGCGCACCTTCGTCGCCGTCTCGGAAGTGGCGCGCAGCCATGGCCACCGCAGCGCCAGCCGCCGCACCGGCGGCGCGGCCGAGGCCGTCGAGGCCACATCGGCGGCGCGCGCGCGACCGCTGGTGCTCGAGCCGCGGCTGATGTTCGATGCCGCCGCCGTCGTGGCGGCGGCCGACATGGCGCATGCGGGCCAGATCGTCGACACCGGCGTGGCCGAGCGCAGCCATGCCGCGGTGCTGGCCGAAGCCGCGCAGCGCCTGGTGCAGGCGGTGCCCGCGGCCGGGTATCGCGAGCATGAGAAGGCGATCGGCGTGGCGCCACGGGGCGAGGCCGCCGCGGCGCCTGCGCCGACCGGCGAAGAGGCACCCGAGGGCGTGCTCGCGCAGAGCTTCTCGCAGGGCACGCTGCCGCTGACCGACAGCGGTACGGCGAACTTCTCCTTCGTCCAGGTCGGCGATTTCGACGTCGACGGCGACATCGACATCCTGACCCAAGAGGGCGGCAGTGCGACCGCGGTGACCTTGTGGTCGAACGACGGGTCCGGCTCCTACACCAGCTCGACCGCGATCGGTGCCGGTGTGACCGGGCTGAACATCAGCTTCAGCAGCGTCCGCCTGGGCGACTACGACAACGACGGCGATCTCGACTACTACCAGCGAATCTCCGGCGCCGGCAACGACCTCTACTTCGTCAACAACGGCTCCGGCGTCTTCTCGGCAGGCACCGCGCCGCTGACCGACAGCGGCACCACGAACCAGGCCTTCATCCAGGCGTTCGACATCGACAACGACGGCGACGTCGACATCCTCACCCAGGACGGTGGTTCGGCGACTGCCGTGACCCTGTGGACCAATGACGGCAGCGGCAGCTTCACCTCGTCGGAGGTCATCGCGGCGGGCGTGACCAACCTGAACATCAGCTTCTCGAGCGTGCGCATCGCCGACTACGACAACGACGGCGACCTCGACTACTACCAGCGGGTGTCCGGCGCCGCCAACGACATCTTCTACGCCAACAATGGCTCGGGTGGGCTCTCGGCGGGCACCACGCCATTGACCGACTCCGGCACCACGAACCAGGCGTTCATCCAGGTCGGCGACTTCGACAACGACGGCGACACCGACATCCTGACGCAGGAGGGCGGCTCGGCCACCGCGGTGACCTTGTGGAGCAACGACGGCAGCGGCAGCTACAGCTCGTCCGAGGCGATCGCAGCCGGCGTCACCGGGCTGAACATCAGCTTCACCAGTGTGCGCATCGGCGACTACAACAACGACGGCGATGTCGACTACTACCAGCGCATCTCCGGCGCGGGCAACGACCTGTTCTTCCAGAACGACAACGCACCGCCCACGCTGACCTCTTTCACGCCGTCGGCCAACGGCAACGCGGGCCCCAGCGACAACCTGGTCCTGAACTTCAGCCACAGCGTCGCGCTGAGCCAAGGCTCGGGCACGATCACCATCCGGGTCGACGACGGCGACGGCAACTTCGGCAACGACGTGGTGTTCGAGACCTTCTCCGCATCCGACGGGCGGGTGTCGTTGACGGGCGATTCCACCACCTCGACGGTCACGATCAACCCGAGCGGCACCTTCGTGTCCGGCAAAGACTATTACGTGGTGGTGAGCTCGACCGCCTTCGTCGACGCCGACGGCAAGGGCTTCGTGACCAAGGTCGGCAACCGCTTCCACGCGGGCCTGCCCGACCCCGCCATCAACCGGGCCGGCAATTCGCTGGACGCGCTGGCAGACCGCACGCTGATGAGCTTCAGCGTCGTCAGCACCGACGCCACACCGGTGCTCACCAACTTGAACGGCGACAGCGTCGCGTGGGCCGGCGTCGGCAGCACCGTGCTGTTGGATGCCAGTGGCGACAGCACGGCTTCTGATGCCGAATTCGATGCGCTCAACGGTGGCAACGGCGACTGGGCCGGCGCCAGCCTGACGGTGTCGCGCTCCAGCTCGGCGATCTCGAACGACGTGTTCGGCTTCAGCCTGGCCGGTGCCACCTTCACCGTGAGCGGCGCCAACCTGCAGTCCGGCGGCCAGACCTTCGCCACCTTCACGAACACCGGCGGTGTGCTGACCATCAGCTTCACCAGCAGCGGCACCGCGTCCACCACCGCGCTGGTGCAGGACGTGATGCGCCACATCACCTACCGCAACGACACGCCCTACGGCGATGCCGCCATCCGCTTCTCGATGAGCGACGGCAACACCAGCACCACCGCCGACGTCACGGTGACCAGCGACACGATCTACGTCGACAACACCACCGACACCGCCGCCATCGACGTCAGCAACGGCGTGAGCCTCAGCGAGGCGGTGGGCATTGCCGCGGCCGATGCCACGGGCAGCCAGACGCTGATCTTCAGCAGTGCCTTCACCAGCACGATGACGATGGCCGGCGACCTGTCGATCAGCGAAAGCCTGACGGTCAACGCCGACTCGGCCAGCGGCCTGGTCATCAGCGGCAGCACGATCACGCTGGGTGGCGGCACCACGCTGAGTCTCACCAACGCCAGCGGCACCGTCACCATCGCCAGCACGCTGGCCGGCACCGGCGCACTGGCCAAGGTCGGCGCCGGCACGCTGGCACTGACCAGCACCGGCAACGAAGCCGGCATGTCCGGCGGCATCGGCGTCACCGGCGGCACGCTGCAGATCGGTGACGACAACTACCTCTCGTCCGGCACGCTGACGCTGGACGGCGGCACGCTGACCAACGCCAGCAGCGCCTGCACGATCGACAACGCCATCGCGATCGGTTCGTCGGGCTGCACCATCAATGTCGGCGGGGGTGGTGGCGCGACGCTGATGAGCCTCACGGGCGTCATCTCGGGCACCGGCACGCTGCTCAAGAACGGCCAGGCCATCCTGCAGCTCGACGGCAACAACACCTTCAGCGGCGCCCTCAGCATCACCGCCGGCACGGTCATCGCCAACCACGCCAACGCGCTGGGCACCACGGCCGGCAGCACCACCGTGGCCAGCGGCGCCACCGTGCGCGTCACCGGCGGGCTTACCGTCGCCGAGGCGTTCACCATCGCCGGCACCGGCAAGACGGTCAGCGGCGTCGACTACGGCGCGCTGCATCTGGTCAGCGGCAGCAGCACGCTGAGCGGCATCGTCACCTTGTCGGGCGATGCCAACATCAGCGCTGCCAGTGGCGCCACGCTGACCCTCAGCGGCGCGCTGAGCGGTGGCGCCTTCAACCTGAACAAGACCGATGCCGGCACGCTGGCGTTGTCCAACACCGGCAACGAGGCCGGGCTGACCGGCGGCACCACCATCACGGCCGGCACGCTGAGCATCGGCTCGGACGACCACCTGGCCGGCGGCACTTTGACGCTGGCTGGCGGCACGCTGACCAACAGCGCCATCGTCACCATCGACAACGCGATCGACGTGACGGTTGGCTCCACCATCAGCACCGCCAGCGACATGACGCTGAGCGGTGTTGTCAGCGGCAGCGCCGCGCTGACCAAGAGCGGTGCCAGCACCCTGACGCTGTCCGCCAGCAACACCTACAGCGGCGCCTTCTCGGTGACGGCCGGCACGCTGACGCTCAGCGGTGGCGCCGCGCTGGCCGACACCGCGACGGTGGCGCTGAGCAGCGGCACCACGCTGTCACTGTCGAACAACGAGACCATCGGCGCGCTGTCCGGCGCCGGCAGCGTGAGCCTGTCGAGCAACACGCTGACCGTCAGCCAGAGCACCGACACCACGTTGTCCGGCGCCATCAGCGGCACCGGCGGCCTGACCAAGGCCGGCAGCGGCACGTTGACGCTGAGTGGCTCCAACACCTACACCGGCGCCACCACCGTGTCGGCAGGTGGCCTGACGCTCGGCGCGGTCGGCGGCACGCTCGCCGACAGCACCGCGGTGACGGTGGCCTCCGGTGCGACCTTGACCCTCGGCGACGACGAGACCATCGCCGTGCTGAGCGGTGCGGGCACGGTGGCGGTCGGGTCCCATGTACTGACGGTCGGCATCAACGGCGACAGCAGCACCTTCTCGGGCGGCATCACCGGCAGCGGTACCCTGACGCTCGATGGCAGCGGCACCTTGACGCTGTCGGGCACCAACAGTGCGCAGAGCTGGGCCTTGAACGTATTGAGCGGCGGCACCGTGGCCATTGCCGGCGATGCCAACCTGGGCACCGGCACCGTGCAATTGAACGGCGGCACGCTGTCGGTCACCGGCGATACGACCGTCGACAACACGGTCACGCTGGGTGTCAACGACGGCAGCGTCTCGGTGGGCTCCGGCAGGGCTGTCAGCCTGTCCGGTGCGATCGGCGGCACCGGCAGCCTGGTCAAGACCGGCAGCGGCTCATTGACCTTGTCTGGCAGCAACAACTACTCGGGCACCACCACCGTGTCGGCCGGCACGCTCGCCGTGGCGAGCGACGGCAACCTCGGCGCCGGCTCACTCGCGCTGAGCGCCGGCAGCACGCTGCAGGTGACTGGCGCCACCACCATCGACAACGCCATCAGCCTGGGCGGTTCGGCCACACTGCTGATCGATGCGGCCGTCACGGCGTCTGGCGCGATCAGCGGCAGCGGCAGCCTGACCAAGGCCGGCAGCGGCAACCTGACGCTGTCGTCGGGCTCGAGCAACTATGCCGGCGGCACCACCTTGAGCGCCGGCACGGTGACCGCGCAGAACAGCGCCAGCCTGGGCAGCGGCAGCATCACCTTCGATGGCGGCGCGCTGACGGTCGACTCGGGGGCCTCGCCAACCTTCAGCAACAGCGTGGCGATGGCGTCCAGCGGCACCCTCAACTTGACGTCTGGCACCCAGGCCACCTTCAGCGGCGCCTTCAGCGGCACCGGCGCGCTGGCGGTGATTGGCGTGGCCGGCGGCGCTGCCGAGGTTCTGACGCTGGGCAACACCGGCAACTCGACCGCCTGGAGCGGCACCCTCGCCGCCACCGACGCCACGCTGCAGTTCGCCGGCGACAACCAGCTCGCCAGCGGCGCCATCACCCTCAACGGCGGCGCCCAGTTGACCAGCACGGCCTCCACCACGGTCGACAACGCCATCGCCATCGCCGGCGCGGCGACGCTGTATGCCAGCACCGGCACGTTGACGCTGACCGGCGTGGTCTCGGGCTCGGGCGCGCTCACCACCGGCGGCGGCGCGGGCGCCTCGGTCCGGCTGTCCGGCAGCAACACGCACAGCGGCAGCGTCAGCGTCACCTCGGCCACGCTGAGTGTGTCCGGCGGTGCGGCCCTGGGCGATGCCTCGGCGGTCACGCTCAGCAACGGCTCCACGCTCGATCTGCAGTCGAACGAGACCATCGGCTCGCTCGCCGCCGCCTCGGGCAACGCGGTGTCGCTGGGCAGCAGCCGGCTGACCGTCGGCGGAGACAACACCAGCACCAGCTACAGCGGCTCGATCAGCGGTACCGGTGGCTTGACCAAGACCGGCAGCGGCACGTGGACGCTGGGCGGCACCAACACCGCGTCCGGCAGCATCGACATCTCGGCCGGCGGCCTGACGGTGAGCGGCGGCAGCGCGATCGGCAACTCGTCCAGCGTGACGGTGGCCTCTGGCGCCACGCTGACCCTGGCGGCGTCGGAGACCATCGGTTCGCTGGCCGGCGCTGGTGCGGTCGTGCTCGGCAGTTCAACGCTGTCCGCTGGCGGCAACAACACCAGCACCACCTTCAGCGGCACGATCAACGGCAGCGGCAACCTCACCAAGAGCGGCACCGGCAAGCTCACCTTGAGCGGCAGCAACGGCTACACCGGCACGACCACGGTCACCGGCAGCGGCGGCACCCTCAGCGTCACCGACGCCAGCAACATCAGCACCAACACCATCACGCTGGGCTCGGGCGGCGCGCTGGAGGTCACCGGCAGCAACGTCACGCTGGTCAATGCCTTCACCATCGACACCGGCGGCGGCACGATCAGCAACGACAACGCGCTGGCGCTGACCGGCGTCATGTCGGGCGTCAGCGGGGCGTCGTTCAACAAGGCAGGCACCGGCGTGCTGACGATGTCGGCCGCCAACACCTTGCCCGGCGACGTGGTGGTGCAGGCCGGCACCTTGAACCTCACCGGTTCGCTCACGGCCACCAATGCCGTGTCCGTGCTCAGCGGTGCCACGCTGGCCGGCAGCGGCAGCATCACCACCGCCAACGCGGTGGTGGTTGACAGCGGCGGCTTCCTCTCGCCGGGTGTCATCGGCGTCAACAGCGGCGCTGGCACGCTGACCATCAACGGCGACCTGGATCTGTTCGGCACGCTGCAGATCGACATCAACGGCACCACGGCGGGCAGCGAGTACGACCAAGTTGTCGTCAATGGCGCCGTCACGCTCGACTCCGCCGGCGCGGCGCTGTCGGTGACCCACAACTACACGCCGGGCCTGGCCGACACCTACGTCGTCATCGACAACGATGCCAGCGACGCCATCGTCGACACCTTCACCGGCCTGCCCGAGGGCGACACCCTCACGGCCGGCGGCAACGGCACGGTGCTGACCGCCAGCTATGTGGGCGGCACCAACAGCAACGACTTCACGCTGACCGCGCCGAACAACAGCGCGCCGGTGGTGACCAACCTCGACGGCGACAGCATCGCCTACACCGCAGGTGGCACCGTGCTGCTCGATGCGGGCGGCAATGCGGTGGTCAGCGACGCCGAGGACGACCTGGCCAACTGGAACGGCGGCAGCATCGTCGTGCAGCGTTTCACCGGCGGCACGGCCGACCCGAGCGCGAACGACGTGTTCGGCTTCGCCCCCGGCGCCACATTCACCGTCAACGGCAACCAGCTGCAACTGGCCGGTCTGACCTTCGCCACCTTCACCGACACCGGCGGCGTGCTGACCATCAGCTTCACCGGCAGCGGCACGCCGGCGACCACCGCGCTGGTGCAGGACGTGGTGCGACACGTCAACTACCGCAACGACACGCCCTATGGCGACGCCGCGCTGCGCCTGACCCTGGCCGACAGCCAGGGCGCCACCATCGACTGCGACCTCACGCTGACCTGCGGCACGATCTACGTCGACCAGGCCAACGACGATGCCGACGGCGATGCGGGCGATGGCTTCAGCCTGCGCGAGGCCCTGGCCCGCGGCGTGGCCCAGGGCGGTGCCGACACCATCGACGTGGTGCTGCCCGACGACACCACCATCACCTTGGGCAGCGGCGTCACCAGCGGGGCCGGCGACACGCTCGACCTTGGCGATGCCGACGGCCTGACCATCACCGGCAGCACGCTGACGCTCGGCGGCGCCTTGACCATCACCAACGACAGCGGCGACAGCGCCACCCTGGCCAGCACGCTGGCGGGCAGCGCCACGCTGACCATGTCCGGCGACGGCACACTGGTGCTGGCCAGCACCATTAACGAGGTCTCGTTCTCCGGCGACGTCGCGCTCGATGGCGGCACCGTGTCGATCGGCGACGACGATGCGCTCGGCAGCGGCACGCTGCAGTTCGACGGCGGCACGCTGGACGTCACCACCGCCAGCGCCACGGTCGACAACGACATGGTGATCGGCAGCGGCGGCGGCACCCTCCATGCCGGCGTCGACTGGACCGCCTCGGGCGTCGTCTCCGGCAGCGGCACCTTGGACAAGACCGGCGCCGGCGCCCTGACGCTCAGCGGCACCAGCGCGCACACCGGCGCCACCCAGGTCGTCGACGGCGCCTTGGCCGTGGCCTCCGATGCCAACCTCGGCAGTGGAACGCTGACGCTGGACGGCGGTCAGTTGACGGTCTCCAATGCCGGCACGATCGACAACGACATCGCCATCGGTGCCGGCGGTGCCGTGGTCGACAACGCCAATGCCCTGACCCTGAGCGGCGCGCTCACCGGTGCAGGCACGCTGGACTTGGTCGGCACCGGCACGCTGACCCTGACCAACGCCGCCAACGCCAGCGGCTTCAGCGGCGCCACGCGCGTCCTGGGCGGCAGCCTGGCGGTGGCCGGCGACGCACAGCTCGGCAGTGGCAGCTTGACGCTGAACAGCGGCACGCTGTCGATCACCGGTGCCACGACGATCGACAACGCCGTGGTCCTGGTGAACACCGCCTTGGTCGACGTGGCCGGCGGCCTGGCGGCCACGCTGAGCGGCGTGGTGAGCGGCAGCGGCACGCTGTTCAAGCAGGGCAGTGGATCGTTGACCTTGTCCAACAGTGGCAACAGCAGCGCCCACACCGGCGCGACGCAGGTCCGCGGCGGCACGTTGACGGTGGCCGGCGACGCGAACCTGGGCGCCGGCGCCGTCACGCTGAACGGCGGCACGCTGAGCGTGACGGGTGCCGGCACCATCGACAACGGCATCGTCCTCATCGGCAGCGGCGGCACGGTCGATGCGGCCGCGGCCCTCACGCTGAGCGGTGCACTCAGCGGCGACGGCCCGCTTGGTGTGCAGGGCGGCGGTGCGGTGACCTTGTCCAACAGCGGCAATGCGACCAACTTCACCGGCACCACGACCGTGCAGGGCGGCACGCTGCGCGTGGCCGGTGATGCCAACCTCGGCGCAGGCGCGGTGACGCTCAACGGCGGCACGCTGACGCTGACGGCAGCCGACGCGACGATCGACAACGCGCTGGTGCTGTCGGTGTCGGGCGGCACCGTGCAGGCCGATGCGAACGCCACGCTGTCGGGCGCCATCACCGGCAGCGGCGACCTGACCAAGGCCGGCAATGCGGTGCTGACGCTGTCGGGGACCAGCGCCTACACCGGCATCACGCGGGTGCAATCCGGCACGCTGCAGGTCACCGGTGCGCTGGACGGCACCGCGCAAGTGGATGTGGCCAGCGGCGCCACGCTGGCCGGCACCGGCGGCATCGGCACGAGCGGCAGCAACGGCGTGGTGGTCGTCGGCGCCGGCGGCACGCTGGCACCCGGGCTCGGCACGGGCAGTACCGGCACGCTGACACTGCACCACGGCCTGGTGTTCGACGCCGGCGCCCATCTGCTGGCCGAGGCGCGCGGCAGCGTGGCGGGCAGCGGCTACGACCAGGTCGTCGTCGAGGGCGCCGTGACGCTGAACGGCGGCGCGCTGACGCTCGATCTGGGCAACTACGCCGCCACCGCCGGCGAGGTCTACACGGTGATCAGCAACGACGCCGTCGATGCCGTGGCCAACACCTTCGATGGGCAGCCCGAAGGCACGATATTCACGGCCGCCGACGGCCGCGACCTGCAGCTGAGCTACGTGGGGGGCGACGGCAACGACATCGCGTTGACGGCGCTGAACGCGGCGCCCGTCGTCGCCAACCCGCTGGTCGACCAGGGCGCGACCGAAGACAGCGCCTTCAGCTTCACGGTACCGCCGGGCACCTTCACCGATCTGGACACCGGCGACACGCTGAGCTACACCGCGACGCTGGCCGATGGCTCACCGCTGCCGAGCTGGTTGAGCTTCGACGCAGCGACGCGCAGCTTCAGCGGCACGCCGGCCAACGGTGATGTCGGCGCGATCAGCGTGCGCGTCACGGCCACCGATGGCAGCCAGGCCAGCACGTCGAGCGATTTCACATTGACGGTGTCGAACACCAACGATGCGCCGACCGCAGGCCCCATCGCGGCGCAGGCGGCGACTGAAGACGGCGCGTTCAGCTTCACCGTGCCGCCCAACACCTTCACTGACGTCGATGCCGGCGACACGCTGAGCTACACCGCGACCCTGGCCGATGGCTCACCGCTGCCAAGCTGGCTGAGCTTCGACGCCACGACGCGCACCTTCAGCGGCACACCGGCCAACGGCGATGTCGGTGCGATCAGCGTGCGCGTCACGGCCACCGATGGCAGCCAGGCCAGCGCGTCCAGCGACTTCACACTGACGGTGTCGAACACCAACGATGCGCCGACCGCCGGCCCCATCGCAGCGCAATCGGCAACGGAAGACAGCGCGTTCAACTTCACCGTGCCGCCCGACACCTTTAACGACGTCGACGCCGGTGACACGCTGAGCTACACCGCGACACTGGCCGATGGCTCACCGTTGCCAAGCTGGCTGAGCTTCGACGCAGCAACGCGCACCTTCAGCGGCACACCGGTCAACGGCGATGTCGGCGCGATCACCGTGCGCGTCACGGCCACCGATGGCAGCCAGGCCAGCGCGTCCAGCGACTTCACATTGACGGTGTCGAACACCAACGATGCACCGACCGCGGGCCCCATCGCAGCGCAATCGGCAACGGAGGACGGAGCGTTCAGCTTCACCGTTCCGCCCGGCACCTTCACCGATGTCGACGCCGGCGACACGCTGAGCTACACCGCGACGCTGGCCGACGGCTCACCGCTGCCGAGCTGGTTGAGCTTCGACGCGACGACGCGAACCTTCAGCGGCACACCGGCCAACGGCGATGTCGGCGCGATCAGCGTTCGCGTCACGGCCACCGATGGCAGCCACGCCAGCGCGTCCAGCAACTTCACGCTGACGGTGGTCAACACCAACGATGCGCCGACCACCATCGGCATCGATGCACAGACCGCAGCCCAGGGCAGTGCCTTCACGTTCACGGTGCCGCCCGACACCTTCAGCGACGTCGACGCCGGTGACACGCTGAGCTTCACCGCGACACTGGCCGACGGCTCACCACTGCCGAGCTGGTTGAGCTTCGACGCCGCGACGCGCACCTTCAGCGGCACGCCGGCGACGGGCGACGTTGGCACGATCAACGTGCGCGTGACGGCCACCGACGGCAGCCAAGCCAGCGTCGCCAGCGATTTCGCGTTGAGGGTGACCGGCGAGGCCGTGCCCCCGCCGGTACCGCCCGTGCCGCCGCCGCCACCGATCGTCGTCGTTCCTCCACCTGTCAGCAGCGGCGGCGTCGTCATCCCAGACATTGCACCGCCCGTCAACCCCGGCGTCGAGTTCTTCACCACGACGCCGGCAGGCGTGGCGCTGGACGGCATGCTGCGGCAAGACCCCATCTCCGGGGGGACGTCGCACCTTGCACCGGCGCCCTCCAGCGAATCCGGCGGCACGGCGGGCAACTCTGCGGCGCAGCAGGCCGTTCCTCAGTTCGAAGCGGTGCGCACCGGTGGCGGCTCGGAGCTCAGCGTCGAGCTCCCGCATTCAGCGTTCACGCTGTCGATGCCCGAAGGCGCGGTCGCGCTGGACGCTCGCTTGGCCGATGGGCAGCCGCTGCCGTCGTGGCTGCAGTTCGATCCGGCCACCGGCCAATTGACCGGGCGGGTGCCCGCGTCCGTGCGCGGGGTGATCGAGGTGGTGCTGACCGTTCGCGACAGTCGTGGCCAGATCACGACGACGAAGCTGGTGATCCATGTCGGTGACACGCCGGTGCCCACCGACGCGACGAAGCCAGCGCCATCGGAAAAGGCGCCCGCTCGCCATGGGCTCGGCGGGGCCTCGGAGCCCCTGGCTGCGCGCCCGAGCCTGAGCGAGCAGCTTCGCCATGCGCGCTTGCAGCCACGAGGCACGATCGCCGATCGACTGGCCTCCAGTGCGCGGGGTGAGCGTGCGGCGTCGGCGTGAAGGTCACGGGTGAACCCATGCTGATGGCCCACCCAGGGGAGCCCGCACCGTACGAAGCGGGCGACCTGCTGATCCTGCTGCTGGACCTGGCGCACCAGGCCCGCGAGGCCCGCAGTCGCGACGAGCTGGCCTTTCTGCTGCTCAACGACAGCCAGCGTCTGCTGCGCTATCGCCAGGCAGCGCTGTGGTTCGAAGACACCGGTCTGCGCGGCCTGTCCGGTGTCGTCGAGCCAGATCCGAATGCGCCTTACGCGATCTGGGTCCGCAAGCTGTGTGCGCACCTGCACAGCTCGCACCGGGCCGTCGCGCAGGACGGTGTCTTTGTGGTCGATCGCCACCAGTTGCCGCCGGCGCTGGGGGCGGAATGGTCCGACTGGCTGCCCGGCGAAGGGCTGTGGCTGCCGGTACCCGGCGAAGCCGGCCAGCCCCCCCGCGGTGGCTTGCTGCTGGCGCTGGATGAGCCGTGCCCCGAGGCCGCCTGGCCGCTCTGGCAGGAATGGCTGCAGACCTGGGCCCACGCCTGGCGCGGCCTGGACCGGCCGCAGGCCTGGTGGCAGCGCCTGCTGCGTCAAGAGCCGGTCGCCTCGGTCGGCCCACGCCCGGTCTGGTGGCGGCGGCGGTCGGCGCAGATCGGTGCGGCCGCGCTGGTGTCGATGCTGCTTCCGGTGCGGCTGACGGTCCTCGCACCGGCCGAACTGGTGGCTGCCGACGCCACCGTGGTGCGTGCACCGTTGGATGGGGTGATCGATCGTTTCCAGGTGCAGCCCAATCAAGCCGTCAGCCGCGGACAAGTGCTGTTCAGTTTCGACGAAGCGCCGATCGCCAGCCGGCTCGATGTGGCGCGGCAGGCCCTGGCCACCGCCGAGGTCGAATACCGCCAGGTCACGCAACTGGCCTTGGCCGACCCGCGAGCCAAAGGCCAACTGGCCGCAGTGCAAGGCCGCATCGAAGAAAAGCGCGCCGAGGCCGAGTTCCTGCAAGACCAGTTCCGGCGCTCGCGCGTGGAGGCGCCGCGCGCCGGCGTTGCGATCTTCGACGACCCGTCGGAATGGGAAGGCCGCCCGGTGCACACCGGCGAACGCATCCTGCGCGTGGTCGATCCGCACCAGGTCGAAGTCGAGGCCTGGCTGCCGGTCGGCGACGCGCTGCCGCTGCCCGAAGGGGCCGAGCTGAAGCTGTACCTGGCCGCAACGCCGCTCGAGCCTGTCACGGCCACGCTGCGCTACATGGCGCACGACGCGGTTCAGCGGCCGGACGGCAGCTATGCCTACCGCGTGCGCGCCCGGCTCGATGCACCCACCGAGCACCGCATCGGTCTCAAAGGCACCGGTCGCCTGCAGGCCGGCTGGGTGCCGCTGGCCTACTGGGTGCTGCGTCGGCCGCTGGCGCTGGCCCGCCAGTACCTTGCGCTCTGACGCCCACTGTGAGCGACCACACGGACCTGCCCCCGCTGCGCGAGGAACTGGCGCTCTACCCGGGCTCGCGCGGGCCTGCAGGCCAGCCCAGCTGGACCTTGCACGATCCCGTGCGCAACCAGTTCTTCCAGCTGGATTGGCTGAGCTTCGAGCTGCTGAGCCGCTGGCACCTGGGCTCGCCGCAGGCCATCGTGTCATCGGTGGGTGGCGAGACGACGCTGGCCGTGGACGCCGACGACGTGGGCCGGCTGCTCGACTTCCTGCAGATGAACCAGTTGCTGGCAGCGCGCCCGGGCCAGGCCCGCGAGCTGGCCAGCAGAAGGCAGCACCAGCGCGGCAGCTTCTGGACCTGGCTGCTGCACCACTACCTGTTCTTCCGGGTGCCGCTGCTGCGCCCCGATGCGCTGCTCGACAGGTTGGCGCCGCGGGTCGGCTGGCTTTATGGCCGGCCTTTCCTGCTGCTCACGGCGCTGGCCGGCCTGCTGGGCCTGGGCGGCGTCTCGCGCCAGTGGAATGCGTATGCCTCGACGCTGGTCGACCTGTTCACCTGGCAAGGGCTCGCCGCCTACGGGCTGGCGATCGTCGCGGTGAAGACGGTGCATGAGTTCATGCACGGGCTGACGGCCAAGCGCTACGGTTGCCGCGTGCCGACGATGGGCGTGGCGCTGATGGTGTTGTGGCCGGTCGCGTACACCGACACCACCGAGGTCTGGAAACTGCCGAACGCCCGCCAGCGCATGGCCGTGGCCGGCGCAGGCATTTGTGCCGAACTGGCGATCGCCGCCTGGGCCACGCTGGCCTGGCTCTGGCTGCCCGACGGTACGGTCAGAACGGTGGCATTCCTGCTGTCCAGCACCACCTGGATCTCGACGCTGTTGATCAACGCCAGCCCGTTCATGCGCTTCGACGGCTACTTCCTGCTGTCCGACGCACTGGACATGCCCAACCTGCACGCCCGCGCCTTTGCGCTGGCACGCTGGCACTTGCGCGAATCGCTGTTCGATCTCGGCGAGCCGGCGCCTGAGCGTCTGTCGCCGCGGCGCACGCGCTGGCTGGTGGCGTTCGCCTGGGCGACCTGGCTGTATCGGCTGGTGCTGTTCCTCGGCATCGCCGTGCTCGTCTATCACTTCGTCGTCAAGGCGATCGGCATCCTGTTGTTCGTCGTCGAGGTGGGCTGGTTCATCGCGTCACCCGTCTGGGGCGAACTGCGGGCTTGGTGGCAGCGCCGCGCTCGCATCGGCCGGCGCCGCCTCATGGGGTGGTCGATCGGGATCGCCTGTCTGCTGGCGTTGCTGTGGGTGCCGCTGCCGGGTCGGGTCACCGGCATGGGCCTGCTGCAGCCGGCCGAGCAGCTCACCTTGTATGCACCCGCGGGCGCGCAGGTCACGAAGCTGCCGTTCCGCCATGGCGATGCGGTGCCTGCCGGCGCGGTGCTGTTCGAAGTGCAGTCGCCCGAGCTGCGCCTGCGCGCCTCGCAATCCGCCGCGCGCGTGGCCGGCATGCAGGGCCAGATTGCGGCGGCCGCCTTCGATGCCCAGCAACGGCGCGACTGGCAACTGGCCGCCGAGCAGCTCCAGACACGCCGGGCCGAAGCCGACACGGTGGCCGCCGACGCGCAACGCCATGCGCCCGTTGCACCCTTCGCCGGGCGCTTTGTCGATGCGGACCCAGACCTGCACCCAGGCGACTGGGTGGCCACGGACGAAGTCCTGGGCCGCCTGGTGGCCACCGGTACGCGCGAGGTGGTGACCTATGTCGACGAGGCGGACGTGCGGCGCATCGCCGTCGACGACGAAGGGTTGTTCGTCGTCGACGCCTTGTCCGGCCCGGCGCTGCACCTTCGTGTGAAGGCGATCGAACGTGATGCCTCGCGCACGCTGAACGAGAAGGTGCTCGCCAGCCACCTGGGCGGCGAGGTGCTGGTGCGCGAGCAAGGCCAGGCCTTCATACCCGAGGCGGCGGTGTTTCGCGTGGTGCTGGAGACCGTCTCCGGCCTGGACCATCGCGAGCAGGCGTGGCGCGGCCGTGTCGTCATCGTGGCCCGGCCTGAGCCGCTGCTGCAGCGGTTTGCCAACCAGTTGCTGAGCGTCTTCTGGCGTGAGGCCGGTTTCTGAGCCTGGGCGGATGCCGAGCAGCCGGGCGGTGGGGGCGGCCTGTTGGACCACTTCGACACCGATGCCGGCCGGCAAGAAAAAAGGCCTTGAAGAACAAGGCCTTGTGAAGTCTGGTGGAGACGAGGAGGATCGAACTCCCGACCTTCGCATTGCGAACGCGACGCTCTCCCAGCTGAGCTACGTCCCCAGAGCCACGAATTCTAGCAGCAAGAATTTCGCTTCACGGCGAGGGCGTTGCGGCGTCAGAATCGCGCCGCTGCGCGGGGCCTGTGGACTTGCTGTCCGAGGGCCCGCGGGCGTCAACGTTGCCGCCTTGTCAAAACGCTTGCATCGGGAGGCTTTGGATGAACCCGCTCGACCCCCAGTGGCTGGATGCGCAGTACAACAACCGTGCTCGTGTGCCCGAGCACGCGGCCATCTTCGGGCGCTGGCGAAACGCCTCGCGCCTGGCGCGCGAGCAGGCGCGCTGCGAGCTGGGCGTGCCGTATGGCGACGGTGCCGACGAGCGGCTGGATGTCTTTCCGGCGACCCGGCCGGGCGCGCCGGTGCTCGTCTTCATCCATGGCGGCTATTGGCGCGCGCTGGGCAAGGCCGACCACTCGTTCATCGCGCCGTCGTTCTTGGCCGATGGCGCGGCGGTGCTGGTGCCGGGCTACAGCCTGTGCCCGGCGGTGAGCATCGAGCACATCGCCTTGCAGATGACGCGGGTGGTCGCATGGGCCTGGCGCCATGCGGCCGAGTTCGGCGGCGATGCCTCGCGCATCGCGCTGGTCGGCCACTCGGCCGGCGCGCACCTGGCGGCGATGCTGCTGTGCTGCCGCTGGAAGGACGTGGACGCCGGGCTGCCGCTGCTGCCGGTGCAGGGCGCCCTGGGCATCTCGGGCGTGTACGACCTGGAGCCGATCCGCCATGCGCCTTTCCTGGCGGCCGACCTGGGCCTGACGCCAGCCAGCGTCAAGCGGCTGTCGCCGGCGTTCTTTCCACGGGCCAAGCGGCCGTTGTACGCGGTGGTGGGCGGCGACGAGAGCGCCGAGTTCCTGCGCCAGAACCAGCTGATCCGCGACCAGTGGGGGCCGACGGCGGTGCCGGTGTGCGAGACGCTGGTCGGTCACCACCATTTCGACGTGCTGCGCAACCTGGTCGACCCGGCCGGGCGCCTGCACGACCTGGCGCTGCGCTTGTTGGGCCTGCGCTGACACCCGGCGGGCCGAGGGTTCGCCCTGGTCTGCATAGGCGTTGCCTATCTCCCGCATTGACGCATTGAATTGCCATTTCGAGCCGTGCTCTGCTAGCGTCAACCACGAGTCGCCGGCTGGCGCTGGCGGCCCCCGTCACCACCATTGAGGAGCTTGTCATGGGTTTGAAGGGTTCCAAGACCGAGCAGAACCTGAAGGACGCCTTTGCGGGCGAATCGCAGGCCAACCGCCGGTATCTGTACTTCGCCAACAAGGCCGACATCGAAGGGCAAAACGATGTGGCGGCGCTGTTCCGCTCCACCGCCGAAGGTGAAACCGGCCATGCGCACGGCCACCTCGAGTTTCTCGAGGCCGTGGGCGACCCGGCCACCGGCCTGCCGATCGGCCCCACGCGCGACAACCTGAAGGCCGCCGTGCACGGTGAGACGCACGAGTACACCGACATGTACCCGGGCATGGCCCGCACCGCGCGCGAAGAAGGCTTCGACGAGATCGCCGACTGGTTCGAGACGCTGGCCAAGGCCGAGCGCTCGCACGCCAACCGCTACACCAAGGCGCTGGACCAACTGGTCGATTGATCGCCTGCCAAGGCCACGACCAGAAGACCAGACGGGGGGCGCAACACGCCCCCCGCTGCATTGCGCGTCAGAACCACCCGACCGAAGGCAGGAGGACCCATGGCCCAGCGCGAAGGCAATCTCGAAGCACCGACCCGCCATCCGATCGCCTGGCAAGAGCCGTCGTACTACGACGAAGCCGCCACGCTGAAAGAGATGGAGCGGGTGTTCGACATCTGCCACGGTTGCCGCCGCTGCGTGAGCCTGTGCCAGTCGTTCCCGACCTTGTTCGACCTGGTCGACGCCACGGCCGACGGCGAGGTGCACGGCATCGACAAGGCCGACTACGTGAAGGTCGTCGACCAGTGCTACCTGTGCGACCTGTGCTACATGACCAAGTGCCCCTATGTGCCGCCGCACCCGTGGAACCTGGACTTCCCGCACCTGATGCTGCGGGCCAAGGCGATCAAGTTCAAGCAGGGCCACGTGGGCAGGGGTGAGCAGCTGCTGGCCTCGACCGACGTGCACGGCCAGTTCGCCGGCATCCCGATCGTGGTGCAGGTCGTCAACAAGGTGAACAAGACCAAGACCATGCGCAAGCTGCTGGACAAGCAGCTCGGCGTGCACCCCGATGCATGGCTGCCCGATCTGGCGACCAGCCGCTTTCGCTGGAAGGCGCGCGCCGACGGCAACCCCGAGGTGGTGACCAACGGCCAGCGCACGCCGGGCAAGGTGGTCATCTTCTCGACCTGCTACGTCAACTACAACGAGCCCGGCATCGGGCACGACCTGCTGAAGCTGCTGTCGCACAACGACATCCCCTACGAGATCGTCGAGAAAGAGCAGTGCTGCGGCATGCCCAAGCTCGAGCTGGGCGACCTGGACGCGGTGGCCCGGCACAAGGCGGCCAACATCCCGGTGCTGGCGCGTTATGCCCACGAGGGCTGGGCCATCATCAGCGCGGTGCCCAGCTGCACGCTGATGTTCAAGCAAGAGCTGCCGCTGATGTTTCCCGACGAGGCCGACGTGCAGCGCGTGAAGGAGGCGATGTTCGACCCCTTCGAGTACCTGATGGCCCGCCACAAGGACGGCCTGCTGAAGACCGACTTCAAGGCCGCACTCGGCAAGGTGAGCTACCACATCCCCTGCCACGGCCGGGTGCAGAACATCGGCCGCAAGACCGAAGAGATGTTCAAGCTGATCGGCCAGACGGTGACGGTGCAGCTCAACACGGTCGAGCGCTGCTCGGGCCATGCCGGCACCTACGGCGTGAAGACGCCTTTTCACCCGATGGCGATGAAGATCGGCAAGCCGGTGTTCAAGGCGATGGCCAAGGACGAGCCCGACGTGATCAGCAGCGACTGCGCGCTCGCCGGCCACCACATCGCTCAAGGCATGGCGATTGCCGGCACGCCGGCCAAGGCGCTGAAGCACCCGATCAGCCTGGTGCGCCAAGCCTACGGCATCTGAAGGACCACGACGATGACCATCACCCGAGACAGCCTGCTCACGCTCGAGGCCTACGCCAAGATCCGCAAGACCGACAAGCCCGCGGTCATCGCCCACCGGCGGCTGCGCAGTGTGCACCTGGGCGAGCACATCACGCTGCAGTTCGAAGACGAGCAGACCATTCGCCGCCAGATCCAGGAGATGCTGCACATCGAGAAGATCTTCGACGAAGACGGCATCCAGGGCGAGATCGACGCCTACGCGCCGCTGGTGCCCGACGGCAGCAACTGGAAGGCCACGATGCTGATCGAGTACCCCGACCCGAACGAGCGCAAGCGAGAGCTGTCACGGCTGATCGGCGTGGAAGACCGGATGTTCGTCGAGGTCGAGGGCCACGCCCGTGTCTACGCGATCGCCGACGAAGACCTGGACCGCGAGAACGAAGAGAAGACCTCGTCGGTGCACTTTCTGCGCTTCGAGCTGCCGCCGGCGGCCTGCCAGGCGGTGCGCGCCGGGGCCGGGGTGCGGCTGGGCTGCGACCACACCAACTACCCGGCGCACATGGCGATCCCGGCCGACACGCTGGCCAGCCTGGCGGGCGACCTGCGCTGAGCGGGTTTGGTCGGCTGGACGCCGGCACGCGGCGGGCGTACAACCCGCCCAAGGCGCACCCCGCGCCCGAGGAGAGCGTGATGTCTATGCTCGACGAAAGCCTGGTGACCTGCATGCTGCCGGTCAAGGATCTGGCCCGCGCCCGGGCCTTCTATGAACAGCGCCTGGGCCTGACGCCGATGGGCGCCAAGCCCGACGGCAAGTTCATCTACCGCTGCAGCGGCACCGAGCTGGCGCTGTTCCCGAAGCCCGAGGGCACGCAGGCCACGCACACGGCGCTGAGCTTCCGCGTCGCCGACATCGGCAAGGCGGTGGCCGAGTTGTCGGCGCGCGGGGTGGCCTTTGCCGACTACGACCTGCCGGGCCTGAAGACGGTCGGCCACGTCTGCGTGCTGGGCTCGGAAAAGGCCGCCTGGTTCGAAGACACCGAGGGCAACATCCTCTGCCTGCACGAAGACCTGATGTGACCTGGGGCACCCGGCGGTGGGGCACCACCGCCATCCGCCACGGCCCGCGCCAGTGGGAGTGCCGTCAGGCCGTGGCCGGCGCCGGCTGTCGCAGCCGCCACAGCGACTCGGCGCTGTACAGCGCCAGCGCGATCCAGATCAGCACGAAGCCGACCAGGCGTTCAGGCTTCAGCGGCTCGTGGAAGACCCAGACCGCGAGCGCGAACTGGATCGTCGGCGCCAGGTACTGCAGCAGGCCCAGCGTGGCCATCGTGACGCGGCGCGCGCCGTAGGCGAACATCAGCAGCGGCACGGCGGTCAGCGGGCCGGCGAACAGCAGCCAGCCCCAGGTGGCCGGGCTGGCATGCGACAGTGCGCCGCCATGGCTGCTGAGCCAGGCCAGCGCTGGCACGGCCAGCGGCGCCAGCAGCGCGGTCTCCAGCGCCAGGCCCTCCAGCGCGCCCAGCGGCGCGGTCTTGCGCAGCAGGCCATACAGGCCAAAGCTGAAGGCCAGCGCCAGCGCGATCCACGGCGGCACGCCGGCCGTCCAGGTCAGCCAGGCGACGCCGGCCGCGGCAACCGCCAGCGCCCACCGCTGCGGTGCGCGCAGCTTCTCGTGCAGGAACACCATGCCCAGCGCCACGTTGACCAGCGGGTTGATGAAGTAGCCCAGGCTCGCCTCCATCACGCGGCCGTTGTTGACCGCCCAGACGTAGACCACCCAGTTGGTCGACAGCAGCAGCGCACTGGCGCCGAAGACCAGCAGCGTGCGCGGCTGGCGCAGCAGGCCGCCGACCCAGGCCCAGCGCCGCATCACCGTCAGCAACCCCAGCACGAACACCAGCGACCAGACCGACCGGTGCAGCACGATCTCGAACGCGGGCACCTCAGCCACCTGGTGGAAGTACAGCGGGAACAGGCCCCACAACGCGTAGGACAGGGCGGCGGCAAGCAGGCCGGTGGGCATGGGGCGGGGGCGGCGGGCGAGCGCCGGGGTGGGGGGCTGCGGGATCGCCGGTGATTGTCGGCGGCCATGCCGCCCCACGCTCGCGTGGGTGCATTGCACGCTGGCGCGGCGCCGGCCCCGCGGTCTACGCCCCGCGGGGCGGTGGATCGTCCTGCCAGGGGCCATGGGCCCGCAAGGCCTGCCAGTCGGGCCCGGGCAGGGCCTCGAAGTGCATCGGGCGCCCATCGGCCGGGTGGGGCAGCGCCAGCGCTGCCGCGTGCAGCCACAACCGGCCGATGCCCAGCCACGCGGCCACGGCGCGGTTGTGCGGGCCCTTGCCGTGCGTTGCGTCGCCGACGATCGGGTGGGCCAGCTGCTTCAGGTGGCGGCGGATCTGGTGGCGCCGGCCGCTCAAGGGGCGGGCCTCGACCAACGCGTAGCGGCTGGTCGGGTGGCGGCCGTCGACCGCGAACGGCCACTCGACCCGCGCCAGCCGCTGGAACAGCGTGCGTGCCGGCAACTGCACCTGGCCGGTGCTCGGCAGCTCGGGGTCGCGGGCCAGCGGGTGGTCGAGGTCGATGGTCTCGGCCGGCCAGCCGCGCACCAGCGCGAGGTAGCGCTTGGTGACCGCACCTTCGTCGAACGCCGCGCCGAGCGCGCGGGCTGCATCGGCATGGCAGGCCAGCACCAGCAGGCCCGAGGTGCCTTTGTCCAGCCGGTGGGCCGGGCCCAGGCCCGCAGGCAGGTCGGCCCCCAGCTGGTGTCGCAGTCGCTCGAGCACGGTGTCGGTCTCGTGCGCGTCCAGGCCGGTGCGATGGACCAGCAGACCCGGCGGCTTGTCGATCACCAGCAGGTCGTCGTCGCGATACAGAAGTTGCAGTTCGGCGTGACTGGTCACAGTGAGTGTGGGGTGACCGCGACGCAGCGTGGCGCGCGCATCCTACGTCCTAGGGAGAACCCTCTTTCGAGGGAATGACACGTCTGGTTGCGCCCGGAAAAATGGCGGACACGTGCAGTCGTCATGATGCGACCGCACTGGAGATTGCCATGCCCCAGACCTACTACCTCGGATACCGCTCGCTTTTCGTCACGCTCACCGCCTGGGCCGCCATTGTGATGGCCGCCGTGGCCTGCGCATTCGGGGCCATCCAGCAAGCGGCGCTGGCGTCGTGGCTGCCGGCGCTCGATTCGGCGGTGCAGTCCGAGCCGATGCCGCTGGTCAGCGGGATGATGCTGAGCTACCTGCCGTGGGTCACCGGCACCGGGCTGATCCTGGCGGTGGCGCTGCTGGTGGCGGCGGTGGGCCTGCTGATGCGCCTGGAATGGGCCCGCCGTGCCTTTATCGGCTTGGTGGTGGTGGCGATCGCCGCCAACCTGGCCAGCCTGTGGCTGCAGCACGAGTTCGTGCAGTCGCTGGTCGACGCCACGCTGCGCGACACCCCGCTGCCGATGGGCGCGGTCGGCGTGTTCGGTGGTTTCGCCACCGCGGCCAAGGTGCTGTCGGGCGTGGTCACGCTCGGGGCCTGCGGCCTGCTGGCCTGGGTCATCCGCCGCCTGATGTCGCCCAAGGTGCGGCAAGAGTTCGTCGCCTGAGGCGGCCGGGCTCGCCAGCCCCGACACAGAAAGGCCCGGCACTGCCGGGCCTTTCGCATTTCAGACCGTGCTGCTTGCCTCAGGCGGCGCTGGCCAAGGCAAAGCCTTCCAGCACGTTGACCACGTTCACCCCCATCGCTGCCACCGCGTAGCCGCCTTCGAGCGTGAACACCGTCGGCAGCCCGGCGGCGGCCAGGTCGCGGCCCAGTTGCAGGTAGTCGCCGCTGCCCAGCGTGAAGCGGGAGATCGGGTCGCCTTCGTAGGTGTCGACCCCGAGCGCGACGACCAGCGCGTCGGCGCCGAAATCGGTCACCCGCTGCAGCGCGGCCATCAGTGCCGTGCGCCAGGCGACGAAGCCGGTGCCCGCCGGCAGCGGCAGGTTCAGGTTGAAGCCGAAGCCGTCGCCTTCGCCGCGCTCGTCGGCGTGGCCCAGGAAGAACGGGTACTCGGTGCGCGGGTCGCCGTGGATCGAGATCGTCAGCACGTCCGAGCGGCCGTAGAACAGGCTTTGCGTGCCGTTGCCGTGGTGGTAGTCGACATCGACCACCGCCACGCGCTTGGCGCCGCCGTCGCGCAGCGACTGGGCCGCCAGCGCCGCGTTGTTCAAGAAGCAGTAGCCGCCGAAGAAGTCGGCGCCGGCATGGTGGCCGGGCGGGCGGGTCAGCGCCACCGCGGCGCGTTGCCCGCGGCCCACGGCCTGGGCGGCGGCCACTGCGCAGGCGGCGCCGGCCTCGGCGGCGGCCCAGGTGCCGGCCGTCAGCGGCGTGCCGGCGTCGTACGAATACAGCCCCATGCGGGCGGAGAAATTGGCCGGCTCGACATCGTGCCGAAAGCCCCGCACCGGCCAGGTCGAGGGCAGCGCGTCGACTTCGGCGTTCGCCGGGTCCAGCGCCACCCACTCGGCCCAGGCGTTGGCCAGAAAGTTCAGGTAGCGCGGCGCGTGCACACGCTCCAGCGTGGCGCGAGGCACCGGCGGTGCGTCGCACAGCTCGCCGACCGGGCGCCGGCCCAGCTCGGCCAGCACATGGTCCAGCCGGGCTGGCGTTTCGTGGCAGGGCACCAGGCGGCCGCGGAACATCTCGTGGCGCCCGTCGTGCAGCGCGTGGCGGGGGTTGGCGTAGATCAGCATCGGCGCAGGCCTCGTGTTCAAGTGTTTCGGGAATGCAGGTCACCGTCGACATAGGACCAGCGTTCGCTGGCCTCGTCGCGCACGAATCGGCTGGTCTCGTGCAGCCGGAACGCCCGGCCGCCCAGCTTGCTGCGGGCGACGAATTCGACCGTGGCGTGCCGGGCGTCTTGCACCGCGTGGCGGCGCACCTCCAAGCCGAGCCACTTCAGCCCCGGCTCGTTCGGCTCCAGCGTGGCCGGCCGGGTGCTCGGGTGCCAAGTGGCCAGCAGGTAGTCGGCCAGGCCCAGCACATAGGCGCTGTAGCGCGAGCGCATCAGCGCCTCGGCATCGGGGGCCTGGTATTGCAGGGGGCCGCTGTGCCAGCGCGCGCAGCACGCCTCGTAGGCCAGTGGCCGCTGGTCGCGGCCCAGGCGACCGCAAGGGCAGGGGGTGGACATGCCCGGCATCTTGCCGCAAGCCGGCGCCGGGCCGGGCCAGGCCCGGCGGTGGGTGGGTGGGCGCTTGATCTCGGCCCGCCTTCGCCGCAGACTGGGGCGTGACCTACGAGCCCGCCCAGGCCGAACTCTTCCCCGCCGAGGCACCGCGCCCGGTCGGGCGGCGCGGCAACGTGCGGGTCGGCACCTGCAGCTGGACCGACCCGTCGCTGATCAAGGCCAAGACCTTCTACCCGCGCGGCTGCAGCACGGCCGAGCAGCGGCTGGTCTACTACGCGAGCCAGTTCCCGATCGTCGAGGTCGACAGCAGCTTCTTCGCGATGCCCGAGCCCGATCATGCCCGGCTGTGGGCCCAGCGCACGCCGGCCGACTTTGTCTTCAACGTCAAGGCGTTCCGGTTGCTCACCGGCCACCAGACGCCGCCGCAGGTCTTTCCGCCCGACATCAAGCCGCTGCTGCCACCGTTGACCGGGCGCAAGAAGAACTACTACTACGCCGATGTGCCGGCCGAGATGCGCGACGAGCTGTGGCGGCGCTTCATCGCGGCGCTGGCGCCGCTGAAGGCGGCGGGCAAGCTGCGCGCGGTGCACTTTCAGTTCGCGCCGTGGGTCACCGGCGAGCCGGCCTGGCGGGCGCATGTCGAGCATTGTGTCGAGCGCATGGCCGGCCACCTGCTGGCGGTCGAGTTTCGCAACCAGACATGGCTGGGCGACAAGCAGGCCGAACACACGCTGGCCTGGGAGCGTGGGCTGGGCGTGGCTCATGTGGTGGTCGACGAGCCGCAGGGCGTGGGCAACTTCGCGCAGGCCGTGTGGGCGGTGACGAACCCGCAGCTGGCCATCGTCCGCCTGCATGGCCGCAACGCCGAGACCTGGACCGGCCAGGGCCTGTCGGCCTCGTCCGAACGGTTCAACTACGAGTACGCCGACGACGAACTGCACGAACTGGCCGGGCGCATCGAGGCATTGGCCGACGAGGCGTTCGAGCTGCAGGTGCTGCTCAACGTGAACTACGAAGACCAGGGCATCCGCGCCGCGCAGAAGCTGGCGCGCATCCTTCAAGCGTATGAATGGCCGGGTGGGCCGGTCGCCTGACAAGAAACGAAACACGCCGATACCCCGGCGAAAGGACGCGCGGCGGCCCGGCCGGCACGATGGGGACACCTGAACTTCCCATTGGCTGTCAAAGGAGCCGACCATGCGTAACTGGATCAAGAACACCCTGATTGCGGCCCTGGGCGCGAGCGTGGCGCTCGGCGGCATGGCCTTCGCCAGCAATGTGCGCGGCGGCTGCGGCTGGCACGGTCACGGCGCGATGAGCGAGGCCGACGTGGCCAAGTTCCGCGACAAGATCATCGACCGCGCCAGCAGCGAGCTGTCGCTCGACGCCACCCAGCGCCAGCACTTGGTGGCCCTGGCCGACACGCTGCACGCCCAGCGCCAGACCTTCATGCCCCAAGGCAGCAACCCGCGCGAACAGCTGCAGGCGCTGATCGCCGGCGAGCGCTTCGACGCCAGCCGCGCGCAAAGCCTGGTGCTCGAAAAGACCGAGGCCTTGCGCACCGCCAGCCCCGCGGTGATCGCCGCGGCCGCCGCCTTCTTCGACAGCCTGAAGCCCGAGCAGCAGCAGAAGCTGCGCGACTTCATGGCCCGCGGCGGCCACCACGGCTGGAGAGGCTGAGATGTGGCCGCACCGACCGATCGGCCGCGCGCTGATCACACTGGCGATTGCGCTGGTCGGTGGCCTGGCGCTGCTGCTGGACGCGGCGGCGCCACCGGCCGACGGCGGCCTCGTGGCCTGGCACGCGGTCAGCATGCTGGTGCTGGCCGCGCTGGCCTTGTGGGCGCTGTGGGCGCCGCAGCTGCCGCGGTCGGCGGGCCAGGTCATCACCGGCGTGCTCGGCCTGCTGCTGGTCGGCGGTCTGGCGGTCGCGGCGCGGCGCCTGCCGGTGCGCGACGTGGCCGCCATCTGGACCGCGATGGGCAGTGTGCTGGCACTGGCCGGCACTTTGTTCTTTGTCGGCACGCGCTGGGCGCGACGAGAAATCCGTTGGTGACTGGCGCCCCCGGTTGCGGAGTACCGCAACCACCCCCCAAGTGGGTGTGCGGCCGCTCGGGAGCGGCCCAGCGCTGGCCGCACGTGTGGTAACGAGGTGGGCAGCGGCAGACCGCTGCCCACCGGAGGGAACGCAGGGCTGACCGCCCGTGCGACGATAACGACATGCCCCGCATTTTGCTGATCGACGACGACGAGCACCTCGCTCCACCGCTCGCCACCTACCTGAAGCGTTTCGATTTCGAGCTCGCCTGGGCGGGCCGGCCCAGCCTCGGGCTGGCACGCCTGCGCGACGAGCGTTTCGACGCCGCCATCCTCGACGTGATGCTGCCCGAGATGGACGGGTTCGAGCTGCTGCGCACGATCCGCCAGAGCAGCGGGGCCATGGCCGACCTGCCGCTGATCATGCTCACCGCCCGCGGCGAGCTGCCCGACAAGGTGGTGGGGCTGGAGCTCGGCGCCGACGACTACCTGCCCAAGCCCTTCGAGCCGCGCGAGCTGGCCGCGCGCCTGCACACCGTGCTGCGCCGCCACCGCGTGACGGCGGCCACCTCGCCGACCGTGTCCAACCCGCCCGACCAGCTGTGCTTCGAAGAGATCTCGATCGACCTGGCGCGGCGCGAAGTGCGGCGCCAGGGCGCCGTGGTCGAGCTCACCGGCACCGAGTTCGAGCTGCTGGCGCTGCTGGCCAGCGAGCCGCGCAAGGTCTTCAGCCGCGACGAGATCCTGAACCGCCTGCGTGGCCACGACGCCGAGCTCGCCACGCGCGCGGTCGACATCCTGGTCTCGCGGTTGCGCCGCAAGCTCGAGCCGCTGGACTGCATCAAGACCTTGCGCAATGCCGGCTACGCATTTGCCGGCGCGCCGGCGGTGAACGGCAGCCTATGAGAGCCGCTGCCAGAGTCGCCCCGCGCCCTGCCTGCCGCGCCAACCGCAGCGCCTGCGCCGACCCGCGCTGGCACCGGCGCTGGCACCAGCGCATGCGCCACTCGCTGGGGCTGCGGCTGATCGTGCTGTTCCTGGCGCTGGCGCTGGCGATCAGCTGCACCTTCATGTTCGGCATGCAGCGCGCGTTCAGCACCGGCTGGCGCGACGTGGTCAAGCCGCTGGTGGTCGACTACGTGGACCGCCTGGCCGCCGACCTCGGCAGCCCGCCCGACATCGAGCGCGCGAAGGCGCTGACGGCGCGGCTGCCGCTGACGATCGAGATCGACGGCCCGCAGGTGCACTGGCGCTCGGCGCCGCCGCGGTTGGGGCCGGTGCTCGACGAGCACCCGCACGAGCTGCTGATCCGCACCACGGCCGACGGCCACCGAATCCGCTTCGGGCTCGACGCGCAGGCCTGGATGCAGCGGCCGCGCATGATCGGCTGGATGACGCTGACCGTGCTGCTGATGCTGACGGCGGTGGCCTGGAAGCTCGCGCACCACCTGTTCGGGCCGTTGAAAGAGATCGGCCTCGGTGTCGAGCGCTTCGGCCGCGGCGATTTCAGCCAGCCGATCACGCTGCACCGGCACGACGAGCTCGGCGAGCTGGCCGAGCAGGTCAACACGATGGCCGCCGATCTGTCGGGCATGCTCGATGCGAAGCGCGCGCTGCTGCTGGCCATCAGCCACGAGCTGCGGTCGCCGCTGACGCGCGCCCGGCTGAACGCTGAGCTGGTGCCCGACGGCCCCGAGCGCGACGCGCTGCTGCGCGACCTGGCCGAGATGCGCGACCTGGTCACCAGCCTGCTCGAAAGCGAGCGCCTGGCGCAGCCGCACGTGGCGTTGCAGCGCGAGCCGACCGACTTGGCGGTGCTGATCGCCAACCTGCAGGCCGGCCCCTTCATCGGCAAGCCGTTGTCGGTGGACCTGCCGCCCGATCTGCCGAGCGCCGAGGTCGACCGCACGCGGCTGACGCTGCTGCTGCGCAACCTGATTGACAACGCGCTGCGCCACGCTTCGGATGCGCAGCAGCCGCCCGAGTTGCGCGCGACGCTGGCCGACGGCCGGCTGACGCTGACGCTGCGCGACCACGGCCCCGGCGTGCCGCCCGAGGTGCTGGCCCGCTTGGCCGAGCCGTTCTACCGCGCCGATGCCGCCCGCCAGCGCGCCACCGGCGGGGTCGGGCTCGGGTTGTACCTGTGCCGGCTGATCGCCCAGGCGCACGGTGGCAGCCTGAGCTTCGAAGCCGCCGACCCCGGGCTGCGCGTGGTGCTCAGCCTGCCGTGGACTGGAACAGCGCGTCCATCGCCTGGTTGAAGATGCCGAAGTCCAGCGGCTTGGTCCAGTAGTCGGCAAAGCCGCTTTGCAGCGCGTGGCGAATGTCCTCGGGCATCGCGTTGGCCGACAGCGCGATGCACGGGATGCGCAGCGTGCGCGGGTCTTTGCGCAACTGGGCCATCACCTCCAGCCCGTGCAGGTCGGGCAGCTGCATGTCCAGCAGGATCAGCGACGGCGCCAGCTCGGCCGCTTTGCGCAGGCCGCTGCCGCCGTCGGGTGCGCTATGAAAGACCAGGCCGGGCCGGCGCTCGGCCAGCTCTTGCACGATCATCACGTTGACCGGGTTGTCTTCGATGTAGAGCAGCACCGGCGTGGCGCCGGGGGGCAGCGTGCCGGCGGGCGCCGCCTCGGGGGCGGGCGCTGGTGGTGCGGCGGGCAGGGCGGCAGGCGTTGACGTCGGTGCCGGTGCCGGTGCCGGCAACGCCGCGGCCGGCATCGGTGGCGCAGGCAGCTGCTCCACCAGCGTGAAGCCGGCATGGCCCGCGGCCGCCTCGTCGTCGGCCCGGCCCAGCCACAGCTCGAACTCGCTGCCCTGGCCGGGCGTGCTGCGGGCCGTGACCTCGCCGCCCATGCGCGCCATCAGCGTCTTCACCACCGCCAGCCCGATGCCCACGCCGGGCACACCGGGCTGCCGCTCGGCAGCGCGGTGAAAGGGCTCGAACGCCCGCTCCAGCGCCTCGGCCGACATGCCGTGGCCGCCGTCGCGCACGGTGATGCAGACGCGCCCGGGCGACACCGCGCGTGCGCTCAGGTCGACCCAGCCGCCCGGCCGGTTGTACTTGACGGCGTTGGTCAGCAGGTTCAGCAGCACCTGCTTCAGCCACAGCGCGTCGGCCATCGCGGCCAAGCCCGGCGCGCAGGGGTCGCGCCGCAGCGTCACGCCGCGCTCTTGCGCGGCGCCTTCGACCAGCGGCAGGGTGTCGGCGAACAGCTCTTCCAGCGGCACCCGGCTCAGCGGGTGGGTGTTGGCGGCCTCGCTGCCGGGGCGGGCCAGCTCGAGCACGTCGTTGATCAGCGCCAGCAGGTGCCGGCCGGCCGACTGGATGTGCTCCAGCCGCGCCAGCCGGGCGCCGGTGCCCTGGCGCTGGTCGTCGGCCAGCATCAGCTCGGTGAAGCCGAGGATCGCGTTGAGCGGCGTGCGCAGCTCGTGGCTCATGCGCGCCAGCAGCTCGGACTTGGCCTCGCTCTCGCGCTCGGCCACCGCCTTGGCCTGGCGCTGCGCCTCGGCCTCGCGGCTGGCGGTGATGTCCCAGTTGACGCCGATGCGCCGGATGATCACGCCCTGGTCGTCGAACACCGGCACCGAGCGCGAGGCCAGCCAGCGCACCTGGCCATCGGGCAGCATGACGCGGAATTCGTACTGCGTGGCGCCGCGCCCGCCCATCGCGCGCTGGATCTGCTGGCTCACGTAGTCGCGGTCGTCCGGGTGCAGCAGCTGCGTCATCTCGGCGATGGTCGGTGACTGCGGCCCCGGCGTCAGCCCGCGCAGCAAGAACATCTGCTCGTCCCAGCGGCTGGTGCCCTCGGGTAGGTCCCACTCCCAGGTGCCGATGCCGGCGGTGCGGGCGATCAGTGCAATCTGCTGGTTCGCGTCGCGCAGGCGCTGCTCGGCGGCCATCCGGGCGGTCACGTCGATCGCCATGCCGACGAACGCCAGCAGCTGGCCGTCGTCGCCGCGGATCGCCATGCGCCGCGTCAGCACCTGGCGCCACTGGCCGTCTTCGTGCTTGAAGCGGGCCACCGCCTCGACCTGCTTGCCCTGCTGGCGCGCCTGGTGGGCGGCCTCGATCATCACCGCCCGGTCGTCGGGGTGGATCGACAGCATCATGTCGTCCACCGGCCAGCCCTCGGGCCGCGGTGGGAGCCCCAGCAGCCGAAAGCCGGCCGTGTTGGCGTGCACCCGCTGCGTCGAGACGTCCAGCCGCCAGATGCTGACGTTGGACATGTCCAACGCCATGTGCAGCTGGTCGAGGTCGAAGCTGGGGTCCTGGGGCGTGGCGGTCATGGCGGTTCAAGCGCCGCCCTCGGCGCGTCGAGCGAGTTTAGGCCCACGGCCCGCCGGGCCGGCCCTGTGACTTGCCCCCAGAATGAGCCCATGAAATCCGTCAGCCTGTGTTCGCCGGTGCAAGGGGTGGTGATCGCGGTCGAAGCCGCGGTGGGCGATGCGGTGGCCGCCGGCCGGCCGGTCGTGGTGATCGAGTCGATGAAGATGGAGGTGCCGGTCGAGGCACCGTTCGCCGGCCGCGTGCGGGCCCTGCACATCGCCGTGGGCGACACGGTGGGCGAGGGCGAGGCGCTGGCGCGCTTCGACGAAAGCGCCGATACCTCGCCGGCCGCCGCCCCGGCCGCCGCGCCCTCGGCGCCGCACCCCGAGCTGCAGACCCTGCAGCGCCGCCGCCACCAACTGACCGACGCGGCCCGCCCCGAGGCCACGGCGCGCCGCCACGCCGCCGGGGGCCGCACGGTGCGCGAGAACCTCGCCAACCTGGTCGATGCCGGCAGCTTCAACGAATACGGTGCGCTGGCCGTGGCGGCGCAGCGCAGCCGCCGCCCGCTCGACGAGCTGATCGCCCAGACGCCGGCCGATGGCCTGGTCACCGGCATCGGCACCGTCAACGCCGCCGCGTTCGGCGCCGAGCGGGCGCGCTGCGCGGTGATGGCCTACGACTACACCGTGCTGGCCGGCACGCAGGGCGTGTTCAACCACCACAAGAGCGACCGCCTGCTGGACCTGGCCGGCCGGCTGAAGCTGCCGGTGGTGCTGTTCGCCGAAGGCGGCGGTGGCCGGCCGGGCGATGTCGATTGGCCGATCGTCGCCGGGCTCGACTGCACCACCTTCGCCCGCTGGGCCGCGCTGGCCGGCCAGGTGCCGCGGGTCGGCATCGTCGCCGGCCGCTGCTTTGCCGGCAACGCGGCGCTGCTGGGCTGCGCCGACGTGATCATCGCCACCGATTCGGCCAGCATCGGCATGGGCGGCCCGGCCATGATCGAGGGCGGCGGCCTGGGCAAGGTGGCGCCAGAGGACGTGGGGCCCGTGTCGGTGCTGGGCCCGAACGGCGTGATCGATGTTCGCGTGGCCGACGAGGCCGCCGCGGTGGCGGCGGCCAAGCGTTACCTCGGCTACTTTCAAGGCCCGCTGCCGCCAGGCGAGGCGGCCGACCAGGCGCCGCTGCGCCACGCACTGCCCGAGAACCGCAACGCGCTGTATGACCCGCGGGCCATCATCCACACGCTGGCCGATGCCGGCTCGGTGATGGAGCTGCGGGCCGAGTTCGGGCCGGGCGTGATCACGGCGCTGGTGCGCATCGCGGGCCGGCCGGTGGCGCTGGCCGCCAGCCACCCGCGCCACCTGGCCGGCGCGCTGGACGCACCCGCCTGCGACAAGCTCGCCCGCTTCATGCAACTGGCCGACGCGTTCGGCCTGCCGCTGGTCACGCTGGTCGACACACCCGGCTTCATGGTCGGCCCGGCCTCGGAGGCGACCGCGATGGTGCGCCACGCGGCGCGCCTGTTCGTCAACGCGGCGGCGCTGCGGGTGCCGGTGTTCAGCGTGGTGCTTCGCCGGGGCTATGGCCTGGGGGCGATGGCGCTGACGGCCGGGCACTTTCACGCCCCGGTGGCCACCGCCGCCTGGCCCAGCGCCGAGTTCGGCGCGATGGGCATCGAGGGCGCCGTGCGGCTGGGCTTCAAGAAGCAGCTCGATGCGGCCGGCGAGGGCCGCCAGGCCTTGTTCGACCAACTGGTGGCCGAGCACATGGCCCGTGGCCGCGCGATCAACATGGCCAGCCACCTCGAGATCGACGACGTGATCGACCCCGCCGACACCCGCGCCTGGCTGGCGCGTGGCCTGCAGGCGGCGGCGGGCTCACCGCTGCCGCCGCGCCGCGGGTTGCTCGACACCTGGTAACGGCCAAGTGTCCTGTCTCAGGAATACGTGCCATTGAGATTCGACCAGATGGTGATGATCGCGCGGCCGGGCGGCTGGGCAGATACCCCGCGTATCTGCCCTGAGGACCGGGCGCGCGAGGGCGCCATCTGGTCGAACCCTTCGGGCGGGTCGAAATGGGGCGCTCGCAGCGCCGCCAAGCCGGGCAGATACCAGCAGGTATCTGCCCGGCTCGTCGACTCGCGATCATCCCCATTGCGGCCCGTCGCAATGACACGTATTCCTGAGACAGGACACTCAGCCTTGTCACAATCGACCCACCATGCTGCTTTCACCACCTCTTTGCCCGCCGGACGAGCAGGACGCTGCGCTGGCCGAACTGGGTTTCTCTGTTCTGGGGGCCGCGGGTGCGGCAGAGCTGCTCGGCGAGCCGGTGGCGGCACTGGCGCGCTGGCTGCCGTTCTGGGACGACCTGCCGCCCGACGCCTACCTGAAAGACGGTGGTCGCTACCGCCGCCGTCGGCATGGCTGCTTCATCGTCGACGGTGAATCGGTGCGGCTGCAGCCGCACCGGCCACACTGGCAGCCGGTGGAATACAACGCGCTGCACGGCGGGATCGAGCGGCACTTCGAGCCGCTGCCCGAGGCGCTGGTGGCCGACCCGCTGTGGGCGCGCTGGCTGATGATGGGCGCGGCGCGCGCCTCAGCCTTGAAAGGCGTGCAGCCCTGGTACGTCGAAGCGCACATGTTCCGCATCGACACCACCGACGGCATCGGCCGCCCGACACCCGAAGGCGCCCACCGCGACGGTGTCGACCTGGTCAGCGTGACGCTGATCGCACGCGAGGGCATCAAGGGCGCCGAGACCCGGGTCTTCGCCGCCGAAGGCCGCGAGGGCCTGCGCTTCACCCTGAGCGAGCCGTTCTCCACGCTGTGGCTCGACGACGCCAAGGTGATCCACGAATCCACGCCGATCCAGCCGCTGCAACCCAGCGGCAGCGGCCATCGCGACACGCTGGTGCTCACCTACCGCGCCGGCGGATTTCAAGGGCCCGGCACCTGACCGGTTGCCCCGCCCGCCCAACACCACAAGCAGAGGGATAGTCGATGAGCGAAGACCACAAGGCCACGGCGGCCGAGAAGGAAGAAGCGAACAAGCGCCAGCGCGCGGCGGTGGACCAGGCGCTGGCCGAGGCACCGGCGCGCAGCAGCGGCAGCGTCACGCTGGGTGGCCAGCGGCTGGCCTACCAGGTCGACGCCGGCTTCGTGCCGGTGCGCTCGGGCACGCTGGGCGAAACCCACGGCGAGCCCGACGCCGCGATCTTCATGACCTCGTACCAGCTGGACGGCGACGCTGCCGCCCAGCGCCCGATCTGCTTCGCCTTCAACGGCGGCCCCGGCTCGGCGTCGATGTTCTTGCACCTGGGCGCGCTGGGCCCCAAGCGGGTGCGCGTGCGCGACGACGGCGGCATGCCGGCGCCGCCCTACCGCGTCGAAGACAACCCGCTGTCGTGGTTCGAGCATTTCGACCTCGTCTTCATCGACCCGCCGCACACCGGCTACTCGCTGACCGCCAACGAAGACGCGCGCAAGAAGGCCTTCAGCGTCGATGGTGACGTGGCGATGCTGTGCGAGGCGATGCGCGCCTGGCTGGGCCGGCACCGCCGCTGGGGCTCGCCGGTCTACCTGTGCGGCGAGAGCTACGGCACCACCCGCGCGGCGGCGATGGCCGAGCTGCTGTGCGGGCAGGGCGTGGCGCTGGCCGGCCTGATCCTCGTGTCGTGCGCGATGGACATCCAGGCGCTCGAGTTCTCGCCCCGCAACGACCTGCCGTATGCGCTGTTCCTGCCCGCGTTCGCCGGCACCGCGCAGTTCCACGGCTGCCTGAAGGGCCCGCTGGCCCAGTCGGCCGACGCCGCGCGCCAGGCCGCGCTCGACTTCGTGCACAGCGACTACCTGAGCGCGCTGCACCGCGGCGCCACCTTGTCCGACAAAGAGCGCGCGCGCATCGCCAAGCGCATCGGCGAGCTGATCGGCCTGCCGGCGGCGGTGGTCGAGCACATGCACCTGCGCGTGTCCGACTTTCGCTACTTCCACGAGCTGTTGCGCGACCGCGGCCAGGTGCTGGGCCGGCTCGACGCGCGGGTGGCCGGCCCGATGGGCCCCGACCGCAAGCGCGAGTGGGAGTTCGACCCGTCGATCGACGCGCTGGTCGCCCCCTACACGATGGCGGCGATGGACTACTTTCGCAGCACGCTGGGCATCGGCGAGGCCGAGGGCTCGGTCGAGCGCGTGTATGTGCCCATGTCCGAGCAGGCGCACAAGGCCTGGCACTGGAACCGCGGCGACAGCCAGGGCAACAGCTACACCTGCACCAGCACCGACCTGGCCCGCGCGCTGCGGCGCCTGCCGCACTTGGGCGTGTTCGTCGCCAGCGGCCAGTTCGACCTCGGCACGCCCTACAGCGCCACCGACTGGAGCCTGGACCAGCTCGACATCAACGCCGAGGTGCGCGCGCGCATCACGCACCGCTACTACGGCGCCGGGCACATGATGTACACCCGCGAAGCCGACATCCGCCAGCTGAAGAGCGACCTCGCCGGCTGGCTGGCCGCGCTGCCTCACTAACCAGTCAACCAGCCAACCAGCTAACCAGACAAGTCCATGCACCCGTTCCGCTGGCTCAGCCTGCGGCAGCTGCTCACCCTGCCGTACGTGGCCTTGGTGCTGGGGCTGGCGGTGGTGCTGGGGCTGCTGTCGTACCGCACCGGGCGCGATGCGGTCGACGAGCTGTCCGAGCGGCTGCTGGCCGAAACCGTGGGCCGCATCGGGCGCGCGGTCGACCAGCAGCTCGAGGCGTCCAGCCGCGTGCTGGACATCGCCTTCCCGGCCGGCGAGCCGGCGCCCGACGAGATCGAGCCGGTGCTCAGCGAGCTGCGGCTGCGCTTCTGGCTCGCCACCTCGGTGCACCGCGAGCTCAACAACTACGCCTACTACGGCGACGAGCAGGGGCGTTTCTTCGGCCTGTGGCGCGACAGCAGCGAAGCGGCCGAGCTGCGGCTGCGCCTGCGCGGCGAGGGGCCGCGCACGCTGTTCCGCTTCGAGGGGCCGCGCGGCGTGCTGCACGACGGCCTGCCCGAGGCCAAGGTCTTCGATCCGCGCCAGCGGCCGTGGTACCAGGCCGCCAAGGCGCGGCCGGGCGACAGCTGGTCGCCGATCTACATCGACTTTCGCACCCAGGAGCTGGTGGCCACGCGCACGCGCCAGGTGTTGGGCCAT
Source organism: Ideonella sp. (assembly GCF_041914305.1). Taxonomy (NCBI): domain Bacteria; kingdom Pseudomonadati; phylum Pseudomonadota; class Betaproteobacteria; order Burkholderiales; family Sphaerotilaceae; genus Ideonella; species Ideonella sp. The sequence goes on along the minus strand of NZ_JAYSDQ010000002.1, from coordinate 161,150 downwards.
GACGGCCAGATGCGCGGCGTGGTGGCCACCGATGTGTCGCTGCGCCAGCTGAGCGAGTTCGTGCAGGGCCTGCAGCCCAGCGCCCACGGCGTGGCCTTCGTCGTCGAGCCCAACGGCGACCTGATCGCCACCTCGCGCGGCGCCCATTTGCAGCGCGACGGCGAAGGCGCCGCCAAGCGCCTGAACGCCCTGGCCGCGGACGACGCGCTGCTGGCGACCACCTATGCCCGCGTGAAGGCGCTGATCGACGAAGCGGGCGAGGGCGCCACGACCCGCTCGAGCCGCATCGACGGCCCCGATGGCGCCTCGGTGCAAGTGGCCTACGCGCGCCTGCACGACAACGCCGGGCTCGACTGGATCATCGCCGTGGCGGTGCCGCGCAGCGACTTTCTGCACCGCGTGACCGCCAACCTCTACCAAAGCGTGGCGCTGGCCTTGCTCGCGGCGCTGTCGGTGGTGGGCGTGGGCTGGATCAGCCTGGGCGTCGTCTCACGCGACCTGCGCGCCATCGCGGTGGCCGCGCGCCAGATCGGCGAAGGCCATTTCGACACGCCGCTGAGCATCGACCGGCACGACGAGATCGGCGACCTGGCGCAGAGCTTTGCGACGATGCGCCACAAGCTCTCGACCGACCGCCTGACCGGCCTGGCCAACCGCGAGGCAACCATCCGCCGCATCAGCGACCGCATCGAGCAACACCGGCGCGACACCGACGGCCAGCCCTTCGCGCTGCTGTTCCTCGACGTCGACGGCTTCAAGGCCGTCAACGACCGCTACGGCCACGGCGCCGGCGACCAGGTGCTGCGCGAGCTGGCCAACCGCATGGCCACGGCCGTGCGCGAGGGCGACCTGGTGGCCCGCTGGGCCGGCGACGAGTTCCTGATCGTGCTCGACGGCGTCGGCCACGTCGAGCTCGCCCGCCGCATCGCCGACCAGCTCGAAGCGCGCCTGAGCGAGCCGATCGACGCCGCCCGCGACGCCCAGGTCGGCGTGTCGATCGGCTTGGCGCTGTACCCGCGCGACGGCGACGACGTGCCGTCGCTGATCCAGCAGGCCGATGCGGACATGTACCGCCGCAAGCGGGCCACCTGAAATCGGCCGGGGCGGCGCCCCGGTTCGACCGGGATCCAAACTGGGCTGGTCCGCGTATACCAGGGCAAGATGACAGGCCGGTCCGGCGACCACCCCCTAATTACTCCCCGGGGAATTCCCTTGTTTGAGGAAATACCCCTAGAGGCAAGGATGGTTGCAAAAAGTTCCGACCGGTATAGTGAAGTCACATAAGTCACAACAGTCAAGTCTCCCTTTGTCATAAAGGGAACATTGATTTCCCGCAGCGCGCTGTGATGAGGGTCTGGCGCACAGGTTGAGTCACCATTTGTCTGCCATCGATGGCAGCAGAAATCAGGAGATTCCTTGTGTTTGATGTGATCGATTGAGCGTTTTTCTTCCTGCGTCTACATGCCGTGAGCACCGTTTCGGTGCTTGGGAGGCGGTGTCGAGGGTGTCTTTGCCGTAGGTGAGCTCGGGCTAGTGCCCGTGCTTCGTATTCAGCCGCGCTCGGTGGCTGAGTGGGGGGTATTTCCTTCGGTGGCTTCCTCATGCCTATTTCCGGGCAGGGTTAGTGTCGTCTGGAAGAATTCGGCGGAAACTTTTTCCGTACCCAATCAATGACTTTGAACTCAGTTTGATACTGGGCTTGGAATACCTTTGTCTTAATATTTCTGAAATAGATAGCCAATACTATCGTGAACCGCGAAACCGCCACTATTAATCCCAGCGCGAAAACCGGCGAGGCCGCACCAATATGTGACGTCCTCGTGATTGGTTCTGGTGCTTGCGGGTTGTCTGCTGCCGTGGCGGCGAGCCTGCTGGGGTTGGACGCGCACGTGGTCGAAAAGCAGGCGCTGGTCGGTGGCAGCAGTGCCTACTCGTATGGCACCTTGTGGGTGCCGTGCAGCCCCGCTGCGGCGCGCGAGGGCCTGGCCGATGACCCGCAGAGCGCGCTGACCTACCTGCGCCACGAGATGGGTGCGCAGTTCGACGAAGCGAGGGCGCGGGCCTACCTGGCGCACGCACCGCGCATGCTCGAGTTCTTCGAGCGCCATGCCGGCCTGCACTTTCATTGCCGCGAGAACTTCCCCGACCATCACCCCGACAAGCCCGGCGCGAGCCTCGGCGGGCGGACGATCTTCGTCGCGCCGTTCGACGGGCGCGAACTGGGCGCGCTGATCCGGCAGCTTCGGCCCCCGCTGCGCACGCAGACGCTGATGGGCATGATGTACACGCCCAAGGAAGTGAAGATCCTGCAGAAGGCGACGCGGTCCTGGGCCTCGTTCCGCCACACCGCGCGTCGCCTGCTGCGCCACTGGGCCGACCTGGCACGCCATGGCCGCACGATGTGGCTGACCAACGGCAACGCCCTGGTGGCCCGCTTGCTGAAGGCCAGCACCGGCCTGGGCATCCCGGTCTGGACCTCGTCGCCGATGCGCCGCCTGCTGGTGGAAGACGGCCGTGTCTGCGGTGCCGTGATCGAACGCGACGGCCAGCTCGTCACGATGCGTGCGCGGCGTGGCGTGGTGCTGGCGTGCGGCGGCTTCGGCTGGAGCGGTGAGTGGTGTTCCGAGCTCCTCGACCGCCCGGCGCTCGATGGGGCGAACTGGTCGCTCGCCACGCCTGGCAACACGGGTGACGGCCTGCGTGCCGCGCTCGAATCAGGCGCCCGCATCGACGACCATCTGCAGACTCCGGCGTTCTGGGCACCCGTCTCGCGGCCGCCGGGCCCGGGCGCTGAACTGGCGGGTCACTTCCACGACCGCCATCGCCCGGGCTTCCTGGCGGTCGACGCACGTGGCAGGCGCTTCGCCGACGAGGCTTTGTCGAACCACCACTTCGCCGAGGCGATCGTGCGTGCCGCGCCCGAGGGCCAGGCGCCGGTGGCCTACCTGATCTGCGACCACCAGAGCCTGCGGCGCGTCGGCTGCGGCGACCTGATCGCGCCGTGGCCCGCGCGGCTGGCACCGCACCTGCGCTCGGGCTACCTGCAGCGTGCCGACAGCATCGCCGAGCTGGCACCGCGCATCGGCATCGACTCGCAGGCGCTGGAGGCCACGGTGGGTGAGTTCAACCAATATGCCCGCGAAGGCCGCGACCCGCTGTTCGGCAAGGGCGAGTCGCCGTTCGCCCGCTACTACGGCGACCCGGCCCACCGGCCCAACCCTTGCATCGGCCCGCTGGGCAAGCCGCCTTACTACGCGGTGCGGCTGACCGCCGGCCACATGGGCACGCTGGTCGGCCTGAAGACCGACATCGCCGGCCGTGCCCTCGGCCACGACGACCGGCCGATCCCGGGCCTCTATGCCGTGGGCAACGACATGGCCAACGTGTTCGGCGGCGCCTGCCCGGGCGGCGGCATCACGCTCGGGCCGGGCATGACCTTCGCGCACCTGGCGGCGCAGCACATGGCCGGCCAACCGATCGAGGGACTGGCCGACACCCCCTGTGACCAGGAGGCGTTGGCCGCTTGAGGGCATTCGCCGAAGTAACGAGATACGCGACATGAATCCAATGATCAAGAACCACTGGTATGTCGGCTGCGCATCGAGCCAGCTCGACAACGCCCCGCGGGCTGCACTGGTGCTGGGCGAGCCGATCGTGCTGTTCCGCGACCGCGAGGGCCAGCCCTGCGCGCTCGAAGACCGCTGTTGCCACCGCGGCGTGCAGCTGTCGCTCGGCAGCCTCACCGCCGAAGGCTGCATCGCCTGCCGCTACCACGGCTGGCAGTACGACCGCAGCGGGCGCTGCGTGCACGTGCCCTCGCTGTGCAGCGGCACGCCGGTGCCGTCGGGCTTCAAGGTGCGCAGCTTTGCGTGTGTCGAGCAAGACCACTACGTCTGGGTCTGGATGGGCGACCAGCCGCCCACCACCGCCGGGCCGCCCGCGATCCGTGGGCTCGAAGCGCACGGCTGGACGCAGGGCGTCATCGAGTCGGCCTGCGATGTCGACCTGCTGTTCGACAACATCCTCGACTCCTCGCACATCCCGTTCGTACACGCGGGCACGCACTGGGGCTACTTCCTCAACAAGATGTTCGGCTTCAAGGACTACGAGTACGAAGTCCGCACCACCGAGCAGGGCCTGGCGGTGTTCTATCCGCCCTCGGCCGGGCCCGAGGCCCCGGGCCACCTCGACGACAAGGTCGCCTCGTACCTCGAGTTCGAACTGCCCGATCGGCTGTATGTGTTCCAGCGCGGCGTGAAGTCGAACTTCTACCTGGTGCTGCACATGGTCAGCCGCGGCCCGGGCCTGACCCGCGTCGAGTGGTTGATGCAGCAGCGCGACCGCACCCAGGGCGTCGAGTGGATGGGCAGCGACAACGCCACGCTGCAGCAAGACCGCGTGCTGCTCGAAAGCGCCCAGCGCAACTACGAGCGCGGCGGTGCCGACTTCGAACGCCACGTGCCGGCCGACTACCCGCCGCTGCTGGCGCGCCGGCTGCTCGCGCTCGCCCGGGGCGGCGAGTGGCCGGCCAAGCGCCACGAGATCGTGCCGCGCAAGCTGGTGCTCGTCCGGCAATGACCCCATCGAACCCGCCACCGCACCCCTGCGTCTATTGAAGGAGCCTCCCATGACCACCCAACGATCGATCATCGAACGTGAGCTCGTCCGCCTGCTGGCCGACATCGTGCAGGTGGACCCCGCGACGGTGATGCCCGAAGCGGGCCTGGCCGACCTCGGCATCACCTCGCTGCAGTTGGTCGAGGTGATCTTCTCGATCGAAGAGAAGTACGGCATCTCGATTCCGTACAACGCCAACGAAGGTCGGCTGGAGTCGGTCGGCGTGCTGCTGGACACGGTGGTCGACCTGATCGAAGCCAAGGCCGAGCAGGGCCTGGGGCTGGACGCCGACCTCGGCATCGCCCGCGCCTGATCCGAGGCCACGATGAACGCCCGCCTCCACCTGATCGCCGCACGGGAGCAGACGCCATGAGCCTGCACCGTGAAGCACACGAACGCGTCGTCGTGACGGGGCGCGGTGTTCTGTCGTCCATCGGCCGCGGCGTGCCCGGCTTCGCCCAGGCGCTGGCCGAGGGTCGCAACGGCATCGGCGCACTGGCCGACATGCCCCGCGTCGGCGCCGCGTTGAGCGGCTACGACGGCGCGGCGGAGTTCAGTGCAACCGACCTGTCGATGATGGACCGCGCCACCCAGTTCGCCGTCATCGCGGCGCGTGAAGCGGTTCAAGAGAGCGGGCTCGATTTCGAGGGCGAGATCGGCACCCGCACCGCGGTGATCTTCGGCAGTGCCTCGGGCTGCCTGGCCACCGTCGAAAGCACCTACGGCAACTTCTTCGGCGACCGCACCCGGCGCATGCACCCGATGACGGTGCCACGCATCATGGCCAACGCGCCGGCCAGTCACATCAGCCTGCTGCATGGCATCACCGGGCCGGCCTTCATGGTGGCCACCGCCTGTGCGTCGTCGGCCTACGCGGCGGCGCTGGGCCTGCAGATGATCCGCGCCGGCGTGGTCGACGCGGCCATCGTCGGTGGTGCCGAAGCGGCGCTGCTCGAGGGCAACCTGAAGGGCTGGGACGCGCTGCGCGTGCTGTCGCCCGACACCTGCCGCCCGTTCTCGAAAGGCCGCCGCGGCCTGGTGATCGGCGAGGGCGCCGGCATGCTGGTGCTGGAGTCGCTGGCCCGGGCCCGTGCACGTGGGGCCACGATCCTGGGCGAGCTGGCCGGCTGCGCAATGAACTCCGACGCGCACCACATCCTGATGCCGTCGATGGAAGGCCAGGCCGCGGCGATCCGCGCTTGCCTGGACGACGCACGGATGAGCGAAGACGAGGTCGGCTACGTCAACGCGCACGGCACCGCCACCGCGGCCAACGACCTGACCGAGACGAAGGCGATCCGCCGCGTGTTCGGCCACGGGGCCGACCGGCTGCACGTGTCGTCGACCAAGTCGATGCATGGTCACACGCTGGGTGCCGCCGGTGCGATCGAGCTGATCGCCACGCTGATCAGCCTGGAGCGCGGCTTCTCGCCGCCGACCATGAACTTCGTCGAGCGGGACCCGGAATGCGACCTGGACTACGTGCCCAACGAGGCCCGGCCGGCGAGCTGCAAGGCGGCGCTCAGCAACTCGTTCGCGTTCGGTGGCCACAACGCGGTGCTCGCGGTGCGGGCTGCCCACGGCATGTGAGCGCGATGATGAACGCCGCCGAACGCCTGGACCTGCTCGACGCGCTGCCGCACCGGCCGCCGATGCTGCTGATCGACCGCATCGTCTCGGTGAGCCCGTTCGAGCACGCCAGCGCCGAGAAAGACGTGACGCTCGACGACCCCTGGTTCAAGGGCCACTTTCCGGGCCAGCCGATCTTTCCCGGCGTGCTGATCCTCGAGGCGATGGCGCAGACGGCCTGCGTGCTCGCCGCGCACAGCACCCGCTCGGACACCGGCCCGCGGCTGCCCTACCTCGTCGGCGTCGACCACGCACGGTTCCGCCGGCTGGTGCAGCCGGGCGACCGGCTCGACCTGAGCGTGCGCTCGTTGCGCGCCTGGGGCCCGTTCTGGCGCCTGTCGGCCCGGGCCGAAGTCAACGGCGAGCTGGCGGCCGAGGCCACCTTGACCGCGACGCTGGCACCTGCACCGACGACTTTCCCCGTGGCGGCGGCCCCGCGCCACGCCCCGACAGCCACCCCAACGATGCCCGCTCTTCTTGGAGCCCACGATGAATGACATGACGATCGCCGACCCCGGCATCGACTGGAACGACGAAGCGCCGGCCACCGTGCCGGCCTACCTGAGCGACCCGCGCGAGATCGACTTCTTCTTGTGGGAGTTCTTCCGCGCCGACGAAACCGTGATGAAGAACGCGCCGTTCCACCAGGGCACGCGTGAATCCGTCGAGGCGCTGCGGGTCAAGGCGCGTGCGCACTCGCAGCGCCTGTCGGCGGCCTACAGCGCCGGCGACCGCGATCCGGCGCGCCGCATCGACGACGACACGGTGCACATTCCTGCCGCCTTCCACGAGCTGTGGGACGAGCACCTGCGCGACTGGAACTGGATGCGCCGCCAAGGCGACGAGGCCACCGGCTACGACGAAGGCGAGGTGATGTACCCGCACCTCGTCAACCAGGTGATGGGCGAGTCGTTCATCGGCGCCAACCCGGCCTTCATGACCTATTGCGGCTTCACGCCGGCGGCGGCCACCTTGCTGCGCCAGCGCGGCACCGAGCGGCAGAAGGCGCTGTTCGTCGACAAGCTCGACACGGTCGAATGGGACGCCTGCTTCTGCGCCACCGAGGCCGAGGCCGGCTCCGACCTGACGGCGGTGCGCACGACCGCGCGGCCGCTGGGCGACGACGTCTACGCGATCACCGGCGAGAAGGTCTACATCAGCGCCGGCATGCACTCGCTGACGAAGAACACCATCCACCTGGTGATCGGCCGCATGGCCAGCGCGGCGCAGTCGCCGATGTCGCTGTCTTGCTTCATCGTGCCGCGCTACTGGCCCGAGGCCGACGGCTCGCTGAGCCCCAACAACGTCGTCTGCGCCCACGTCGAAGACAAGATGGGGCTGAACGGCTGCGCCAACACGCGGCTCGTGTTCGGCCGCGGCGAGCAGCCCACGCGCGGCTTCCTGCTCGGCAACAAGGCCAACGTGGCGCTGCTGCAGCTGGCCAACCTGATGACCAAGGCGCGGGTGCACACGGGCATCCACAGCGTCGGGCTGGCCTCGTCGGCGTACCTGCATGCGGTGCGTTATGCCCGCCAGCGCACGCAAGGCGCCCGCTTCGATGAGTCGTCGAACCCGCGTGCGCCGAAGGTGCCGATCATCGAGCACCTGGACGTGCAGCGGATGCTGCTCGACATGAAGTCCAAGGTCGAGGGCTGCCGCATCCTGATGGGGCGCATCTCGTACCACGCGTCGATGGTGCAGCACTACCAGTACCTGCAGGACCACCTGGGCCAGCCGATCGACCGCGCCGAGCTCGATCGCCATTCGCGGCTGATGTACATGTACAGCCCGATCGGCAAGGCCTACATCTCCGAAGAGGCCTGGAACGTCGTGACCCAGGCGATCCAGGTCCACGGCGCCGAAGGCTACCTGCGCCGCCGCCCGCTCGAACAGTACGCGCGGGACATGAAGATCCTGACGATCTGGGAAGGCACCAACTACATCCAGTCGCAGCACCTGGTGCGCGACCGCCTCGGCTTCGGCCGCCAGTCGACCGCCTTCGGCGCGTTTGAAGAAGAGGTCAGCCGCAGCCTCGCGCAGTCGGCGCAGTACCCGGGGCTGACGCGCGAGTTCGCCGCCGTGGCCGAGGCGCTGCGCCACCTGAAAGACGCGCTGCAGGACATCGCCGCCCAGGCCGACGCCGGCAAGCTGCTGCTGGTCAGCCAATTCTGTTCGCGGGTGTTGACGATGTTCGGCGACGTGATGGTGGCCTGGAACCTGCTCGAAGCCGCCTGCATCGCGACACGGCGGCTGGGCGAGATCGGCGAAGACCACGCCGACCGCGCCTTCTACTCGGGCAAGCTCAAGTCTGCCCGCTACTTCGTGCACAACGTGCTGCCCCGGGTGGCAACGCTGCGCCAGGTCATCGGCCGCGGCGACGCGAGCTACGTGCATGCCGACTCGCTCGAGTTCGGCTTCGCGGAGGGCGTGTGATGCAAAACCTGGCCACCTTGCTTTTCGACTCGGCCAGCCGCGCGCCGTTTCGCCCCGCCTTGCTCGACGAGCGCCACGCGCTCGACTACGCCGCGCTGGCCGGTCGGGTGCGCCGCTTTGCCGATGCCCTGCTGGCCGCGGGGCTGAGTTCGCAAGGCCGCGTGGCGCTGTTCCTCGACAAGTCGGTCGACACCGCTGCGCTGTTGCTGGCGGTGGTGCACGCCGGCGGCATCGTCGTGCCGGTCAACCCGAAGCTGAAGGCGCAGCAGGTGGCCTACATCGTGCGCGACTGCGGCGCCGAACTGCTGGTGACCACGCCGCACCGCCTGGGTGAGCTGCGCCCGCTGCTGGCCGATGCGCCGGTGCGTGTGGTGCTGGCGGGGGCGGCGACGGTGGCCGACGAGTCGCTGACGAGCCTGACGTCGCTGCTGATGGCGGCGAGGGCCGATGCGCCGGTGCATCGCCGCATCGACGTCGACGCCGCGGCGATCCTCTACACCTCGGGCTCCACCGGCCACCCGAAAGGTGTGGTCGTCTCGCACCGCAACCTGGTGGCCGGCTGCCAAGCGGTCAACGCCTACCTCAGCACCCAGGCCGAAGACGCGATCCTGGCGCTGCTGCCGATCAGTTTCGATGCCGGCCTGAGCCAGCTCAGCACCGGCCTGGCGGTGGGTGCCAAGGTCGTGCTGCACACGCCGCTGCAGGCGCAGCAGGCCGCGGCCGCGGTCGGCCAGCACGGCATCACCTCGATCACCGCGGTGCCGCCGCTGTGGTCGCTGCTGGCCAGCGCGCGCTGGGAGGGCATCGCGACCGACCAGGTGCGCCTGTTCGCCAACACCGGCGGGCACATGAACGCGACGCTGCTGGCGCAACTGCGGCAGACCTTCACGAAGGCGCGGCCGTTCCTGATGTATGGGCTGACCGAGGCCTTCCGCTCGACCTACCTCGACCCGGCCGAGGTCGAGCGCCGGCCGGGTTCGATCGGCAAGGCGATCCCGAATGCCGAGATCCTGGTGCTGCGCGCCGACGGCAGCGTCTGTGACGACGACGAGCCGGGCGAACTGGTGCACCGCGGTGCGCTGGTCTCGATGGGCTACTGGAACGCGCCGGAGAAGACCGCCGAGCGCTTTCGCCCGCTGCCGCCCCGGCTGGCCGATGGCCTGGCGACCGAGATGGCGGTCTGGTCGGGCGACATCGTTCGGCGCGACGCCGAGGGCTTCTTGTACTTCGTTGGCCGCCGCGACGAGATGATCAAGACCAGCGGCTACCGCATCAGCCCGACCGAGATCGAGAGCGTGCTCAGCGCGGCGCCGGGCGTGCGCGACGCTGCCGCGTTCGGCGTGCCCGACGGCGACATCGGCGATGCGATCTACGCCACCGTTGCCCCGAGCGGCGACGACTTCGATCGCGCGCTGGTCGACGCGCACTGCGCCAAGGCGCTGCCAGCCTACATGGCGCCGCGCCTGGTCGTGCTGGACCAGCTGCCGCGCTCGGCCAACGGCAAGATCGACAGGGTGCATCTGCGCGAGCTGTGCGTGCAGCTGCATGCCGAGACGCGTGCCGCGGCAGCCGCCGCCCCGGCAGCGGCGGAGACCACGGCATGAAGACCTCGTTGGCCACCGAAGCAGGCTATGGGGCGGCCCGCCCGTCGCCGGCACCGGCGCTGGCTGTGGTGCAGACCGAGGCTGCAGCCGGCCCCGCATTGGCGTTGCGCCACCTGTCGGTGCCGCTGCCGCGCGGCCTGCTGACGATCGAGGGCTGGCAGATCGAGCGGGGCCACAAGGTCGCGATGATCGGGCGCAACGGCGTCGGCAAGACCAGCGTCGTCGAAGCGCTGCTGGGCTTGCGTGAAGGCGCGCGGGTCGAGGGCACGATGCTCGGCACCGAGTTGGCACAGTGGCACCGCCGGCCCGAGCTGCGCAAGCGCCTGGGCGTGCAACTGCAACGCGTGGCCTTCCCCGGCCGCCCGCGGGTGCGCGAGCTGGTGGCCATGCACCGTGCGCTGTTCGACCACACCTCGGGCGAGGTGATGGAGGCACTCGGCGTGCCGGCGCTGCTGCCGCGGCTGTACGAGTTCTTGTCGCGCGGCGAGACACAGCGCATCGACCTGTTCCTGGCGCTGGCCCACGAGCCTGAGATCCTGTTCCTCGACGAGCCCTTCACCGGGCTGGACCCGCAGTTCGCGAAGAACCTCTCCGCGTTGATCCGCCGCCAGACGCGCGCAACGATCGTGATGAGCTGTCACACGATCGAAGAGTTCAGCCTGGTCGACAAGGTGGCCTGGCTGAAGACCGATGGCCTGGCGCGCTACGACGCACCGGAACACCTGCGCCATGAACTGGTGGGTGACTACCGGTTGGTCGCGCAGTGTGAAGACGAGGCCGGCGCCGCACGGCTGGCGCAGTCGCTGGCGAGCGACGTGCCCAGCGGCGCGCGCATTCACACCGATGGCGCGCGGGTGCAGGTGGCCGCCGCCGAGCCGCTGGCCGACCTGGCGCGAGCGCTGGTCGACCGCGCCGGCGTGCAGTCGGTCGAAGCTGGCCGCAGCACGCTGGTCGACCTGCTGCGCCATTGCGCCAAAGAGGGAGCCTGAGATGTTCCGCCGCCTCGCCACGCTGGTCTACAACGAGACGATGATCCTGCTGCGGGACTCGACCACGCTGTTCTGGATCCTGATCTTCCCGTTCTTCTTTCTCTTCATGATGCTGTTCTCGTACGGCACCGAAGGGAAGCTGCCGCTCCAGACGATCGAGATCGCCGACCTCGACCGCACGCCGCTGAGCGAGCGCTTCATCGCGCTGGTCGGCTCGACCTTCAACGAGAAAGACGCGATCCCCGGCAAGCTGAGCGACGTCGACCCCGACAGCCGGCTCGGCAAGCAGGCGGTGCGCATCACGGTGCCCGAAGGCTTCGGCTACGCGGTCGAGCGCAAGCGGCCGGTCGACGTGAAGGTCACCTATGCGCAAGACGGCATGCCGGCGCAGTTCGCGGTGCGCGTGGTGCGTGCGCTGACCGTGCGTTTCAACGCCGACGTGGCCGAGGCGCCCGAGTCGGTCGACGTGGTGGTCGATGACCGCGACGCGGCGCCGTCGCTGTCGTTCACGCACTACACGCTGACCGGCATCCTGGTGATGTCGATGATGTCGGCCGGCATGACGACGATCTGCATCGCGCTGGCCTACCGGCGCGAGCGCAACGGCTTCAAGATGATGGCCTGCATGCCGATCAGCGCCGGCTCGTTCCTGTCGGCGATGCTGCTGTCGCGCCTGCTGGTGCTGTGCGTGGCGGCGTTCGCGCTGCTGTTCGGCGGCCACTACCTGTTCGGCATTCCGCTGACCTTCAACGCACCGCGCCTGCTGCAGTCCGCCGTGGTCATCGTGCTCGGCGGCTCGATGCTGCTGGCGATGGGCACCGCGATGGCCGCCCGCATGGCCACGGTGGCCAGCGCGACGCTGGCGACCAACCTGGTCTACATCGCCTTGCTGTTCCTCAGCGACCTGACGATGCCGCTGACGGCGATGCCGACGGCCGTGAGCGAGGTGATGCGCCAGTTGCCGACGGCGCAGTTCGTCACCGCGCTGCGCCACGTGCTGGTGCGTGGTGAGGGCCTGGGGCAGCAGCTCGGCCTGCTGGCCGCGATGCTGGGCTGGACGCTGCTGTTCGCCACGATCGCCCGGGTGACGTTCCGTTGGCACCGCCAGGCAGGAGGTTGAGCCGATGAGCCCCTGACCCCGCCTGTACCGAGCTGTCCCTTTCCGATTCCTTTTGCATCTCTCCATTCCATTCATTGACAGGAAGACGACCATGGAAACCAAGAACACCCTGAACCTGCTGGTCGGCCACGTTGCCAAGGCCCTGAACCAGGAAGCCATCGACGCCGATGTCGCGATCGGCGAGCTGGGCTTCGACTCGATGCGCGTCGTCGAGCTGATCCTGATCTGCGATGAGCTGTACGAGACCTCGATCGACCCCGAGTCGATCAACCTCGACCAGTTCACCACGCTGCGCGGCCTGGACGAGCAGTTCCAGGCGATGGCCGCCAAGGCCCGCGCACAGACCGAAGTCGCCACCGCGAAGTGACTTTGGCCATGGCTTCGACCCTCAGCAGCGTTGCCTTGCGCGACGCGGACACCGAAGCGCTCGCCGCGCTCGAGACGCCTTGCTACGTCTTCGACCCGGCGACCGTGATCGAAGACCACGCGCGGCTGCGGGCGGAGCTGGGCACGCCCGTGGTCGTGTCGATGAAGGCCAACCCGGTGCTCGACCTGCTCGTGCGCTGCAACCACGCCTTCACCGACGGCATCGAGATCGCCTCGCTCGGTGAACTGAACGTCACCGTCGGCCGCATGACGGTGCCGCGTTACGTCAACACCCCGGCGCTGGACGCGACGCTCGCCGCCGCCGCGCTGGCCTGCCGCGCCACCTTGATCATCGATGGCCCGCAGCAGCTGGCGTTGGTGCGCGAGGTCGCGGCCAAGGCCCGCGGCCCGTTGCGCATCGGCCTGCGCATCAACGCCGGTGCGCTGCTGGAATCGCCCGAGCGCCAGCGCGACCACTTCGGCATGGACCTGGACACGCTGTGGTCGATGCTCGATGCGCTGAAGGACGACCCGCTGAAGATCGCCGGCCTGCACGTGTTCGCCGGCTCCAACAGTTTCGGCGACTGCGCGGTGCCGATCGCCGAGCGCATGGCCAACCTGGTGGCCGACGTGCGCGGACACGCCGGCGCGGCGCTGGAGTTCGTCAACCTCGGTGGCGGCATCCCGGCCAACTGGCGCGAGGCGGGTCTCGATTTCGCACCGTACCGGGCGGCGCTGGCGCGCCTGCAGCAGCAACCGGTGACGGTGATGCACGAGGCGGGCCGCGCCGTGTTCTCGCGCGGCGGGGCCTTCCTGACGCGGGTGCTGGCCACCCGCTCGGTGGGCGGCCGCGCCGTGGCCGTGTGCGATGGCGGCATGGCGCAGTGCTTTGCGCTCGCCCAGACCGAGAACTTCGTCAAGAAGCCGGCGCAGCCGCGCCGCGTGCCGCTGGCCGCCGAGGCCGACGCTTCGGTGCCGGCGGGGCCGACGCTGCTGGTCGGCAGCAGCTGCAACAAGGCCGACCGCATCGGCCAGCTCGACGGTGAGCCGGCGAACGTCGGCGACCTGCTGGTGTTCGACCACTGCGGCGCGTACCACAGCTACTCGCCCACCGGCTTTCTGAACCTGCGCGGCGCCCAGCGCTACATCGCCTCATGAATGCGCCGTCGACAGCCTGGGAAACGGCCGTGCCTGCCGCGCTGCGGGTGGCGGGCACCTACGTCGGCGCCGGCCGGCCGCGCTTTTGCAAGGCCGAGCTGGCCTGCGTGCCGATGACCGATGCGCACGAGTACGCCAGCGTCTCGCTGTTCGAGCAGCCGCAGGCCGCGCCGGTGCTGGTGTCGCCGACGCAGCGCTGCGCCATCCTGACCGGCGTGGTGCGCGAGCTGCGCGCCGAGGTGCCCGGCCTGAGCTTCATCGGCGTGCGCATGTACGGGCCCGACTTCGACGTGCAGATGTCGGCCGAGCTGTTGGCGCCCGACGTGCTGGTGGCCCACGCGCCGCTGCAGCTGCTGCCGGCGATGCGCCGCGCCGGCCGCCGCAACATCGCGATCGTCCAGCAGGATCTGCGCGCCGACGGGCTGGAGCAGGGGCGCAACGAGTTCGCCGTCTGGCTGGTCGAGCCCACCGCCGAAGCGGTCGAGGGCTTCCAGCGCTTCGTCGACCGCAGTGCGTTTCTGCAAGGCTTGTCGGGCCTGAGCGTGGCGCCGGTCGCTGACAGTGCGCTGGGGGCGTTGGCATGAACACCCGAGCCACGCCGGCGGCTGTCGCGCCGCAACGCCCGCTGCCGCGGGTGCAGGCCGCGCTGCACACCCGCATCGTCGCGCCGTTCGGCGGCCACGCCAGCACCGCGCCGCAGCGCATGGGTTGGCTGGCCGACGAGGTCTGCGCGCAGCTCGACGAGGTGCGCGCCACCACGCCCGAGGCGCACTGGAACCACATCCTGTGCACGACCTGCCTGAGCCCGATGCTGACCGGCTGGCCGCAGCATGCCGAAGGCTTCAGCGCCCGCATTGCAAGCCACAGCGGCATCCGCCCGCTGGCCTTGCTGCAGGCCTACCAATGCGCGGGCTGGGGCTACGCCCTGCGCTTCGCCGGCCAGCAGGCCGGGGCGCAGCGGCTGGCGATCTCGATCGTCGATGCCGACATCCACGAAGCCGTGTCCAGCGCCTATGTCGCGGCGATCGGCCGCATCGGCTTCGGCATCACGACACTGGGCCTTGAGCTGCCGGCCGGTGCGGCGCTGCCGCGCTGCGGCGGACCGTTCCCGAACCGCGCGTTCAACGAGTTTCTGCATGCGGTCAAGGCCAGCCACCGCGAGCGTGGCCGCGTGCCGACCTTCATCCCGTTCCTGCCCGAAGGGTTTGCCGGCGTCGCCGAACGCATGATCGGCACCGACAACCTGTGGCCGAACCGGCACGAAGACTACGGCCACACCTTTGGCGCCGACCCGTGGATCGGCTTGATCGAATGGTGCCGTGCCCACCCGTCGGCCGAGTCCCGCGACGTGACGCTGGGTGCCTTCGCGTACCACGGCTACTTCACGTTGTGCAGCTTCGAGGTGCCCGCGTCGATCCAGCTGGCGCTGCGCGACTGGGGCGGCGAGGCTGACCAGCTGCGGCGTGATGCCGAAACCGCCGGTGAACCCGCTGCGATGGTGGAGGCCTGCGCATGAGCGCCATTGCAATGGCCACCACCGACCTGGCCGACACCTACATCCACGCGGCGGTGCACTGGCGCGTCGAGCCGCCGTTCGCGATCGACGCGGCCGACCTCGACCAGCAGATCACGCTCAGCGGCCAGCTGGCCGGGCGCCAACTCGCCGAGACGATGGCGCGCACCGGTTTCGACGCCGAGGCGCTGGTGGTCTCGTCGACCGTGATGACCGCGGCGATCACGATGAGCGCCGCCGGCGAGGCCCGCTTCTTCGACGCGATCGAGCAGGTCTGCGGCTTGCGGCCGCAGGCGATCGTCAACGCCTACATGTGCACCGGCTGGGGCTATGCGCTGCGCCACTTCCTGCGCCACACCGACGTGAAGCGTGTCGCGATCGCGATCGTCGACCTGGACCCGCACAACCTGGCCTGGCAGCGCCGCCACCCGGTCATCGGCGCCTCGGGTTTCGGCGTCACGACGCTGCTGGCCACGCTGCCGAGCGACCGCAGCCGCGAGCCGCAGTGCTCGGGCCCGCACCCGAACAGCGCGTTCAACGATTTCGTGATGGCGCTGAAGGCCCACCACGGCCGGCACGGCGCGCAGCCGACCTTCATCCCGTTCACCCAAGGGGCGCTGGCCACCACCGCCGAGCGTGTGCTGGCCAAGACGCAGCTGGGGCCGAACCGCAACGCCGAGTACGGCCACTGCTTCGGCGCCGACCCCTGGATCGGGCTGATCGAGTGGTTCGAGGCGCAGCCGCCGCAGTCGGCCTGCAGCGTCGTGGCCGGTGGCATTGCCTACAACGGCTACTACAGCTTCGCGCCGGTCGTCGTCGACGCGCAGACCTGCGTCGGCTTTCGCCGCCTCGGCGGCGATGTGGCCTCGCTCGAACGTGCGATCGGCGCGCCCGCCGACGAACCCTTGATCGATTCGCGTGCCGCGCGGCCGCATTCCCCTCGCCAACTTCCGCTGGAGCTACAGAGCCATGCTTGAGAACTACTGGTACGCCGGCAGTGCGTCGTCGCAACTGAAAGACACGCCGAAGGCCATCACGATCCTGACCGACAAGATCGTGCTGTTTCGCACCGCGCAGGGCGTGGCCCACGCGCTCGAAGACCGCTGTTGCCACCGCGGCGTGCAGCTGTCGCTCGGCAAGGTCGTCGACGAGCACATCGCCTGCGGCTACCACGGCTGGCAGTACGACGGTTGTGGCAAGTGCGTGCACGTGCCGTCGTTCTGCGAAGGCACGGCCATCCCGGCTGGCTTCAAGGTGCGCAGCTACCCGGTCGTCGAGCAAGACCACTACGTCTGGGTCTGGATGGGCGAGGGTGAGCCGCCGGCGCCGCCGCGGCGCATCCATGGCGCCCACGAATACGCGTGGAAGCAGGGCACGATCGACGCCAAGTGCAACGCCGAGCTGTTCCTCGAGAACATGCTCGACGGCGCGCACCCGGTGTTTGCCCACAAGGGCACGCACCCGGCGTACTTCTTCCACCAGATCAACGGCTTCAAAGAGTACGAGTACGAGGTTCGCGTCACCGACTACGGCTACGTGCTGTTCTACCCGGTGGCCGAGTCTGCCGATGCGCCGGTGCCGCCCAACGCCGATTCGCTGGTCACCTTCGAGCTGCCGGACCGCGTGACGGTGCTGCAGAAGGGCGCGCTGACCGACTTCTACAACGTGCTGCACATGGTGCCCACCGGCGAGCACACCTGCCGCATCGAGTGGCTGACCCGCAAGCGCGGCAAGGAGCATTGCGTCGAGTGGTGCGACGACGAGCCCAAGACGCTGGAACAGGACCGCGTGCTGCAGGAGAGCGCCCAGCTGAACTACGCCCGCGCCGGTGACGGTTTCGAGCGCAGTGTGCCGGCCGACTACGCCACGCTGCTCAGCCGCAAGATCCTGAACTTGGCGAAGAAGGGCCAGTGGGACCAGGCGGGCCGTGAGTCGCTGGTGCAGCGCAAGTTGGTGCTGGTGCGCCAGTAAGCCGGGCAGGGTGCAACGCCAATGGCTTCGATCTCTGCCATCGCCACGCATGACGCCACGCACGGTGCGCCCGCGCGCCGCCCGATGGGGCTGCAGCGCGCGGTGATCACGCGCCGCGTGCTGCTGGGCGATTGCACGACGCTGCGCGACAACGCGCGGGCGATGTTCTCGCGCCGCTACTGGCAACGGCCGGCCTGCGTGGTGCCCTTGGGTGCCGGTCGTCGGCGCGGGCCCAGCGCGGCCGACCTGGCCGTCGATGTGTCGCGCCAGCTGATGGGCCGCATGCCGCCGGGCTCGAGCGGGCGTGTCGGCGCCGTCATCTACTGCCACGAAGCGCCGGACGAGCGCATGTCGGAGTCGACCGTCGGCCGCCTGCAGTTCGAGCTGGCGCTGCGTGCGGCCAACCCCTTTGCGATCTCGCAGGCGCACCACACCGCGCTGTGGATTGCGCTGGACATGGCGCTCGGCCTGGTCGACGGGCCCGAGCAGGCTCAGCACGTGCTGCTGGTCGCCTCGGACAAGCTGGTCTTCGGCGGCCCAGGCACCGACGCACGCCGGCTGATCTTCGGCGACGTGGCTGCGGCGGCGCTGGTCAGCCGCGGCGAAGAGCAGGGCTGGGCGGTCGAGCAGGTGCTGCTGCGCCACTTCACCACCCCGTGCGACGCGCTGGCGGTGTGGCCACAGGCAGAGCTCGATGCGTTCGCACAGTTCGGTGCCGGCGTGCTGCGGCAGGCTCTGGCAGAAGGTGGCCAAGCGCCCGGCAATCTGCAGGCCGTGCTGACCACCTCGCCCGATGCGGCGTTCGCGGCCCGCGTCCACCTGGGGGCCGGGCTGGTCGTGCCGGCCGCCACCGCGGCGCCACGCCAACCCCAGGCAGGGTCGGCCGACCTGCTGCTGGCGCTGGCCGCCGTGGAAGCGGCGGTACCGGCCGGGGCGCGCGTGCTGGCCTGGAGCGCCGGCAACAACGGAGAGTTCGCATGCACCGTGCTGAGGCGGCTGTGAGCAGCGCTCCCTCTTTTGGCATCGCCGCCGGGGCCTGGTTCCTGCCGGCCGAGCGGCGCGGCCTGGACGACTGGGCCGCCGCGGTCGGCCCCGGCGTGGCCGGTGCGCTGCTGCCGTCGATGAAGGCCAACGGCTTGGCGAACTACCACGTCGCGCCGCAGATGAGCGTCGAGGCGCTGTGCGTTGCGGCGGTCGAGCGGCTGTGCGACGAGTCGGGCCAGGGCATGGCCGACATCGACCGGGTCATCTACTGCCACACCAACACCACCAGCGTGATGGCGCCGCCTTCGAGCATCCCGGCAACGCTGATCAAGCGCTTCGGCATGACGCGGGCGATCGGCCATTCGATCGCGCAGCAGAACTGCGCGTCGATCGTCTGCGCGCTGCGGCTGCTGCGCACGTTGATGTGGCGCGACCCGAACCTGCGCGAGGTGCTGATCGTCAGCGCCGACAAGGTGTTCGGCGAGACCTCGCGCAACGTCAGCAACTACGCGATCCAGAGCGATGGCGGGCTGGCCCTGCGCATTCGCCGCGACGCCGAGTTCAACCGCATCGGCCACATCGCCTACAACATCGACGGCCGCTACTACCGCGGCTCGGCCAAGGGGCCGGAGCTGACGCGCCGCTATGGCCTGAACTACGCGGTGCTGGCCCACCACGTGATCGACGACGTGATCCGCAGCTCGGGCTGGACCGCGGCCGATGTGGATGCGGTGCTGCCGATGAACGCCAACCTGACGGCATTCTCGAAGGTCATCGAGCTGCTCGGCATGCCGATCGACCGGCTGCACTCGCGCAACATCGGCGTCACCGGCCACCTGTTCTGCTGCGACCCGTTCCTGAACTTCCTCGACCGCTTCAAGGACCCGGCCCAGGTCGGCAGCGGCAACGCGATCCTGTTCGCGTCGGCCAGCTCGGGCGTGTTCTCGGCCGTGGGCGTCAGCCGCGCCTGGGCCGGTGCGCCCGACGCGGCCCCCGCTTTCGCCGCCGCCGCCTGCCTGGAGGAGGCCGCATGAGTCTTGTCCTCGTATTCCCAATGCCGGCGGTGCGCTGTGCCGGCCTCGTTTTCATTGCGCACGCTTGTCTTCCCTTGTCCGCCACGGAGTGACCTCACCATGAACCCGATCCGCCGCTACATCCCCGCTGCCTTTGCCGCCACCTTGTTCGCCGGCGCCGCCTCGCGCGCCAGCGCCGCCGCCCCGGAGGCCGCGGCCGAAGACCGCGCCGTCTACCACGTCAACGACGTGGCATCGGCGCGCGAGGCGCTGGTCAACATCAAGAACCACCTCGTCGCGTCGCCGGGCGCCAAGCTGGCGCTGGTGGCCAACGGCCGCGGCATCTTCATGCTGGTGCAGGGCGAGAAAGACCGCGTGGGCGAATACGCCCCGCTGATCAACGAACTGCAGGGCAAGGGCGTGCGTTTCCAGGCCTGCCGCAACTCGATGACGCAGAAGAACGTCGAGCCGGCCACGCTGGTGGCCGGCGTGAACATCGTGCCCGCCGGCGTGGCCGAGCTGACCCGGCTGCAGGTCACCGAGCGCTACGCCTACATCAAGCCCTGAGCGGGCGGTGCGCTGATCTCCATCCCGACATCAGGACTCGCCATGGCCGCCCTTCGTCGTCCAACCTGGCTCGCCTCGGCTGCTGCCTGTGCGGTGGTGTTCGTGGCGCTCGCCGGCTGCGGCCGCGTGCGCGAAGACGCACCGCTGCACACCGCCGCGGCGGCCGTGACCTCGGTGCCGGCCGCGGCCGAGCTGCCGCCTGTCACCGGTCTGCCAGACCTGCCGCCCAACAAGCACGGCGAGCTGGTGCGCCAGGGCCACGCGATCTTCACCAACACGCCGGTGTTCGCGCGCCGCTTCAGCGGCAACTCGCTGTCGTGTTCCAGCTGCCACCTGGACGCCGGCCGCCGCGCCAACGCTGCGCCGATGTGGGCCGCCTGGGGCATGTACCCGGCCTACCTGGGCAAGACCGACCGCGTGACGACGCTGGAAGAGCGCATCCAGCAGTGCTTTCGCTTCAGCATGAACGGCTTCCCGCCGCCGCAGGACAGCCAGGAGATGCGCGCACTGCTGACCTACATGCAGTTCGTGTCGATCGGGCAACCGATCGGCGTCGAGCAGCCGGGCCGGGGCTTCCCGACCGTGCCGCGCACCGGCGCCGACCCCGACGCTTTCCGCGGCAAGGCGGTCTATGCCGCGCGCTGTGCGCAATGCCATGGGAAAGAAGGCGAGGGCGTGCGTTCGCCCAGTGGCGCCGCGGTGTTCCCGCCGCTGTGGGGCCACGACAGCTTCAACAAGGGCGCCGGCATGAACCGCATCGACCTGCTGGCCGGCTTCGTCAAGGCCAACATGCCCTACGACAAGCCTGACCTGACCGACCAGGAGGCGCTCGACGTGGCCGCCTGGATCACGTTGCAGGAGCGCTGGCCCGACCCGCGCAAGGGCCTGATCACCGGCCTGCTGGAACGCTGAGCGAGAGGACACGGGCATGAACACGATGACCACGCCGGTGCCAACTCACCTCGGGCCCCTGGCGCGCGACGACAAGGCCGCAGCCCCTGTGCGGCCGCCCGGTGCGCCGGCCCTGCTGCGAGGCTGGCGGCCGCGCAGCGGCGACCTCCGCGCGGCCTGGGTCTCGTCGATCGTGATGGTGCCGCAGGCGGTGGCGTTTGCCGTCATCGCCGGGCTGCCACCCGAGATGGGCTTGTATGCCTCGGTGGTGCCGGTGATCGTGGCCGCGCTGCTGGGCGCGTCGCCGCGCCTGCTGTCCGGGCCCAACACGGCGGTGTCGGTGATGATCGCCGCGGCGCTGCTGCCGCTGGCCGCGCCGGGTGGCTGCGACTACCTCGCGCTGGTGGCGGTGCTGAGCGTGATGGTCGGTGTGACCCAGCTGGTCTTCGCGGCCTGCGGTGCCGGTGGCCTGCTGGCCTTGCTGCCGCCCTTCGTCTCGCATGGGCTGACGGCCGGCATCGGCTTCGTGATGATCGGCTCGCAGCTGGCGCCGGCCACTGGCGTGCTGTCGCTGCCGGAGGCGTCGCCGTGGTTGTCGGCCTGGTCGGTGTTGATCGACCACGCGGCCATGAACCCGTTTTCGATCACCGTGGCGGTGTCGGCCTTGGTGGCCGGGCACCTGTGCGGCCGCTACCGCGTGCCCGGCCTGCCGCCGCTGGTGGCGGCGATGGTGGGGGGCAGCCTGATGGCCTGGCTGCTCGACCTGTTGTTCGGCGCTGCGGTGGCCAACATCGACCGCATCGGCCACCTGCAGGTGCTGCTGCTGCCCTGGTCGATGCCCGACCTGCGCTGGCACGAATGGTTCGTGATCAAGCAACTGGCCTACAGCGCAGTGGCGATCGCGGTGGTGGGCGGGTTGCAGACGGTGGTGATCTCGCGCGCCGTCTGCGGCGACGACCCGCGCGCGCAGAACCCGCGCCGCGAGCTGTTGGCGCAAGGCATGGCCAACCTGTCGGCGGCGTTCACCGGCGGCTTCGCCGGCTCGGGCTCGTTCAACCGCACGGCGGCCCATGTGAAGGCCGGCGCCGAGACGCGGCTGGCCGGCGTGTTGTCTTCGGTGCTGCTGCTGTTGCTGGCCTGGCTGGCCGGGCCGCTGTTCGCCTACATCGCGCTGCCCGCGGTGGCCGGCACGATCGCGCTGATCGGCTGGGGCATGTTGCGCTCGGGGCTGCAGGCGATCTGGCCCGACCGGGGTTTCGCCCGCGTGGCGGCCTTGTGCACGGTCGTGGCGGCGTTGTTGATCGGGGTCGAGTCCAGCCTCACGCTGGTCGCGCTGCTCGGCTTTCTGAGCCTGGTGCTGGCCCACCGCACCCCTGTTGCCGTGAAGGACCAGCCATGACGCGCGAAGACCTCGACCCGACCTGGCAGGCGCTGCGTGCACAGGCCCGCACGATGCAGGCCCGCGAGCCGCTGCTGCGCTGGATGCTCGACGACGCGGTGCTGGCCCACGCCGACCTCGCCGGTGCATTGGCCCACATGCTGGCCGACAAGCTGTGCACCCAGGCGGTGGCCCGTGAGCCGTTGGCGCGCGCGCTGGCAGATGCGTTCCATGCCGACCCGGCCAGTATGGTGGCCAGCCGGCGCGACGTGGCCGCGATCGTCGAACGCGACCCGTCGACCGACGAACTGCTCGCCGGCTACCTGTTCCACAAAGGCTTCCACGCGCTGCAGGCGCACCGTGCGGCGCACCTGCACTGGCGCGGCGGCCGCCACGGTGTCGCGGCCTTCTTGCAGCACCGCACGTCCGAGGTCTTTGCGGTCGACATTCACCCGGCCGCGCGGATCGGCGCCGGGGTGTTCATCGACCATGCGACCAGTGTCGTGATCGGCGAGACCGCGGTCGTCGGCGACGACGTGTCGATGCTGCAAGAGGTCACGCTCGGCGGCACCGGCAAGGAAAAGGGCGACCGCCACCCGAAGGTCGGCAACGGCGTGCTGCTGTGCGCCGGTGCCAAGGTGCTGGGCAACATCCGCATCGGTGACGGGGCCCAGGTGGGCGCCGGCAGCGTGGTGCTGCACCACGTGCGCCCGTACACCACGGTGGTCGGCGTGCCGGCTCGCATGGTGCGCGAGTTCGCGCCGGTGGCGGCCAGCGGCCCGCTGCCGGTGGACGATCCGGCCTTGCACCCGCGCGACCCCATCGCCCCGCGCGAGCTGATCCCGACCCGTGAGCGCGCTGCCGCCAGCCACCCCATCCACCCCATCGACCCGAGCCTTGTTGGCTGAACCCACCATGAGCATGCAATCTTCGTCAGCGCCGCTGAACCTCCTGTCTGGTGACCCCACCGCCGCCACGCAGCCCGCGCGCCGGCGCTCGGCGTGGCGCCTGGGCGCCTTGTTCGTCGGCGTCGCGGCGCTGGTGTTCGGCAGCATCGGCACCGTCAACTACCGCTACAACCCGTTGACCTACGACGGCGACCAGCAGCAGGCCGTGGCCGCCACGCTGGCGGGTGGGGGCAATGTGGCGATCGCCGACCCGAACATCGACTGGCGCACGCTGCGCAGCAAGCACCTGTCGCAGATGAAGGAGACGCCCGATGTCATCCTCTTCGGCGGCAGCCGCTGGCAAGAGGCGAGCGCCGCGGTGGCGCCGAACAAGCGCTTCTACAACGCCTTCGTCACCAACGATTTCTTCGAAGACATCGTCGCGCTGACCGGGCAGCTCTACACCACCGGCCACCTGCCGAAGACGCTGATCTTGAGCGTGCGCTTCTTCAGCTTCGACTACCTCGACCGCCACGACCAGCTGTGGTGGACGCTGACGAGCCCCGAGTACAAGCAGATGTCCGAGCGCCTGGGCATCCCCGCCCATTCGTGGACCGACAGCGTGCCGGTCAGCCAGTATTCGCACCTGCTGTCGGCCGACTCGGCGCTCAAGTCGTTGCAACGCGGCAGCGTCGAAGAGGCCGGCTGGCGCCCGACCACCGCGGTGTCTGACCCGCAGATGAACATCATCGGCAGCGATGGCGCGCTGCGCTTTTCCGAAGCGCACCTGAAGACGCTGACGCCCGAGGGCGTCGAGAAAGATGCGCTGGAGACGGCAGCGCAGCACCGCACCGCGCGCATCCACATCAAGCGTGAGCTGGTGGGGCAACTGGGCACCTTGATCGGCTTTCTGAAGAAGCAAGGCGTGCAGGTGGTGCTGGTGCAGACGCCGTTCCACCCGGCGTACTTCAAGGCCATCCAGGGCACGCCCTACTACGACGACATCCGCCAGGTCGAGGCCGACACGCGCAGCGTGGCGGCCGCCTCGGGCGCGCTGGTCGGCGGCGGGTTCGATTCGCTGGCGTTGGGCTGCACCGCGGCGGACTACCGCGACTTCAACCACGCGAGCGATCACTGCCTGACGCAGGTGCTGAGATCCATTCCCGGCCTGAACTGAACCGGCCTTCACCGACGCGCCGACCGCCATGTTCTTCACCAGCTACGAGTTCCTGTTCCTGTTTGTGCCGATCGCCTGGCTCGGCTTCGCCGGCCTGGTGCATCGGCGCCTGGACGCCGCCGCCTGTTGGTGGCTGGTGGCGTGTTCGCTTGTCTTCTACGCATCGCTGGACCCCCGGCACATTCCGCAGCTGCTGGTGTCGGTGGTGGTGAACCACCTGTTGGCCGCCGGCATGGTGCGCTGGCGCGAGCACTCCGTGGGCAAGACACGTGCGCTGCTGATCACCGGCGTGGCGTTCAACATCGGCCTGCTGGCATGGTTGAAGTACGCCGGCCTGCTGTTCGGCGACGGCGCGCCGGTGTCGATCCCGCTGGGCATCTCGTTCTACACGGTGCAGCAGATCGGCTACCTGGTCAGCACCTACAACGACCGGCGTGACGGGCTGCCGCCGCTGCGCCGCTATCTGCTGTTCGTCGCGTTCTTCCCGTATGTGATCGCCGGCCCGGTGGTCACGCGCGACGAGATGTTCAGCCAGTTCGCCGGCATGTCGCTGGCGCGCATGAAGGCCTTGTTCCTGCCGGCGTTGACACTGTTCTCGCTCGGCCTGTTCAAGAAGGTCGTGTTCGCCGACAACCTGGGCCTGTACGTCGACTCCGTCTACGAGGCCGCAGGGCGCGGCGTGCCGCTGTCGACGCTCGACGCCTGGGGCGCAGCGTCGCTGTACACGCTGCAGATCTACTTCGACTTCTCGGGCTATTCGGACATGGCGGCCGGCCTGGCGGGCCTGTTCGGCCTGAGCCTACCGCGCAACTTCCACTCACCGCTGAAGGCGCGCAGCATCATGGAGTTCTGGCGCCGCTGGCACATGTCGGCCACGCGCTTCTTCACCAACCACATCTACCTGCCGCTGGTGCTGAAGGCGATGCGCGCCGCCGTGCACTGGCGCCTGAGCGGCGTTGGCGGCGCCATCGTGCGCTACCTGGCGACGGTGCTGCTGCCGATGCTGGTGACCTTCTTCCTGATCGGGCTGTGGCACGGTGCCGGCGTCACCGCGATGGTCTTCGGCCTGCTGATGGGCGCGGCGATCTCGGTCAACCACCTGTGGGTCAAGCTCGACCTGCCGGCCATGCCGCGGGGCGTGGGCTGGGCGATGACGACGCTGATCGTCGTCTGCGGCATGGTCTTCAGCCGCTCCGACGACATGGCCACCGCGTCGCTCGTGTTGCAGGCGATGGCCGGGCAGGGCGGTGCCAGCACGCTGCTCGATGCGTCCACCGTGGCCGGCTGGCTGCTGGCGCTGGGCGGCGTGGCGCTGCTGGCACCGAACACGCACGAAATCATGGAGCGCTTCCCGGTCGTGCTGAAAGAAACCTGGGACGCGGTGCCGCGCTGGCAGCAGCGCTTCACCTGGCACCACGGCACGCTGGGCACGCTGTTCGCGTCGGTCGTCTTCTGTTCTTCGGCGGTGCTGATCCCGAAGGCGGCGCAGTTCATCTACTACCGGTTCTAACGATTTCAGGAGCATCGCCATGGACATGCAAGACAGGCGCTCGGTCGCCATCACGCTCGACGAACCGCTGCACGCAGACCTCGTCGCCGAGGTCGAGAAGCAATCGGTCTACATCGACACCGGCCTGTTGGCGCTGAAGGTCGGCGCCGATCGCCGCGAGGTGGTGTTCAGCGTGCGGGCGGGCCGAGAAGACGAGGTCGGCGAACGTGTGCGCCGCTTTCTCGACGCGATCCGCCGCGGCTTCCGGCCGGTGCCGATGAAGGTGGTGGCGCGCCACGAGCGCGCCAACCCGCGGCCCTACGAGACCGATGTGTTCGCGAAGCTGGTCGAGAAGGGCTGGGTGCTCGACCTCGGCCAGGGCCAGGTGGCGCTCGCCGGCCCCGCATTGGCCTTGTCGAACGCGCTGGACCGCAGCCTGGCCGACATCGCGGTCGAGCGCTTCGGTGCGATGCAGCGTGCCTACCCGGCGCTGATCCCGGCCGAGGTGCTGGCGCGGTGCGGCTACACCAGCTCGTTCCCGCAGCACCTGTCGATCGTCAGCCACCTCGACGAAAACTACGACGCGATCGAGCGCTTTCGCAGCGCCAACGCCGACCAGCGCGAACTGCGCATCCCCGATGCGCGGGCCTTCGGCCACCCCAAGGTCTGTCTGTGCCCGGCGTTGTGCTACCACTGCTACCCGACGCTCGAGAACCGCAAGCTCGACCTGCGCGGCCATGTGGAAACGGCCAACGGCCGCATCGCGCGCTACGAGTCGTCGAGCATGGTCGGGCTGGACCGGCTGTGGGAGTTCTGCCAGCGCTCGATCATCTGGCTGGGCGAAGACGGCTTCTGCAACGAGCGCCGCGAGTGGGCGATGGAGCTGGCGATGGAGCTGGCCCGCGCCTGGGACATCGACTGCACGATCGAGACCGCAAGCGACCCCTTCTTCACCTCGGTGTCGACCGCCAAGAGTTTTTGGCAGCGCGGGCAAGACCTGAAATTCGAACTGCGTGCTGCCGTGGAAGGCCGTGACGGCGACGGGCCGCGCACCGTGGCCGCCGGTTCGTTCAACCTGCACGGCACCTACTTCGGCACGGCCTTCAACATCAGCGATGCGAGCGGCGGCCCGGCCTTCAGCGGCTGCGCGTCGTGGGGGCTCGAACGGCTGGTGCTGGTGGTCTTCACCCAGCACGGCCTGGAGCCGGCTCAGTGGCCACCGGCGCTGCGCCAGGCGCTGGGCCTGGCCGATGCGCGCCCCAACGCGGCAGACGCCGGCGTCACGCCGGCGCTGGCCCCGGCCGCCTGAATTCTTTTCCAACCCGTTCACGGAGATCCACCATGTCTGTTGCCGCCCACGAAGTCCCCGAAGCACTGAAGCAGGTGTTCGCGCAGGTGCTGCGCGTGAAGCCTGAAGAGATCGCGCTCAGCTCCAGCACCAAGACCATCCGCAACTGGGACAGCCTGCGCCACGTCGAGCTGGTGGTCGCGATCGAAGAGCAGTTCAAGGTCTCGTTCGGCGCGGCCGAGGTGTTTGCGCTGAACTCGGTGCAAGGCTTCTGCGACATCCTGGCCAAGAAGGATGTCGATCTCTTCTCTTCCTGATACCCCGCTGCGGCGCTGCCGCGCCGCCGCTGCCCACCGCCACCGCGAGGCCGACCGATGAACATCCTCCTGCTCAAGCCCAAAGCACTGTTTGTGCTGACCCGCTTTGCCGACGCCTGCAGCCGCGCCGGTGTCGACATGACGATCATGATGGCCCCGCGGCCGCCGACCAAGCACTACCTGGTGTCGTTCGCCAACGATTCGCTCGAGACGATCGACGAGCTGGCGGTGGCCGGTGACGACGACGAGGCGATGGCCCCGCTGCTGGGCCGCTACGACGCGGTGGTGGCCGCCGGCGAATACTCGGTGCTGCTGGGCGAGCGGCTGAGCGCGCGGCTGGGCCTGTTCCACAACCCACTGGGGCCGATCGAGTCGTACCGCGACAAATACCAGATGCGCCAGCGCTTTGCCGACGCCGGTGTCAACCAGCCGAAGCTGCTGGCCAAGTTCTCTTCGATGGAAGAAGTCGAGGCGTTCGACTGGTCGTCGGTGCGCTTCCCGGTCATCGTCAAGCCGATCGACCTGAGCAGCAGCTTCTACGTGCGCCTGTGCGACGACGCCGACAGCGCGAAGAAGATCTACCGCCGCATCTTCAAGCACTCGCAATCGTTCTCTGGCGTGGCGTTTTCGGCCCAGGGGCTGCTGGAAGAGGTGGCCATGGGCCCCGAGTACAGCATCGAATGCGTGGTCGACAAGCGCAAGCTGGTGGCCGCCTTCCTGACCAGCAAGCTGCTCAGCGCCTACCCGACCTGCGACGAGGTCGGCCACATCTCGGGCGAGCCGTGGTTGAGCGAGTCGATGCAGGCCCAGGCCGAGCGGGCCGTCGAGGGGATCATCCGCGCCTGGCAGCTCGAATCGGCGGTGCTGCATGTCGAGTTCAAGTGGTGCGACGGCGAGGTCAAGGTCATCGAGGCGGCGTGCCGCATTGGTGGCGACCTGATCTCGACCATCACCGAAAAGCGGCACGGTGTCAGCCTCGAAGAGTGCCTGGTGCTGTTGCGTTGCCGCGGCGACGTGCGCTCGGCGCTGGCCCGGCACACGCCCGAAGGCGACGGTTACTGCTACGGCGTCAAGTTCCTCTTCCACGAGAACCAGGCGACCCCGCTCGACCCGTCGATCGAGGTGCTCGAACGCGTGCGCCACGCGAAGGAAGACACGGGTGCCGGCGGCTTCGGTGTCGAGCAGCGCTTGGGCCACGTGTTGGTGCGCAGCCGGTCGGCGCAGGCGCTGCGCGACTACATTGGGGCCTTGGGCCACTGAGCCTGCCCACCACCATCGCACACCACCCACCCATGCCGTCTCGCACTGCCTTGTTGGTCACCGCCGCCGTGGTCGTTGCAGGGGTCAGCGCCTGCAGCACCTTTCGCCCTGACCGGGCACTGCGCGTGGCCACCGGCGTGGCGGCGCACGACCTTTGCTCCGAGACCTTCGTCAGCGGGCTGGACCCGAACGTGGTCTTCGCCGAAAGCCTGCAGCCGCGGCCGGGCTTCAACCTCGTCGGCTGGAGCCTGGTCTACCACGTCGACACCGCGCGGCGCGAGGTCGACGCCACCCTGGCCGGCACGCTGGGCAGCCGCGCCGTCTACCGCGAAGGGCTGGGTTGCGCACTGGTGCCGATCGACGGGCAGTTGAACGACGCGCCGGCGCCTGTGCACCCGACCGCCGCGCCCTTGTTGCCGCCGATCGCCGGCCCTGCGATCGTGGAGCCCAGCGACGCCAAATGGCGCGCGGTGCTGGACGCGGCCTTCGCCGAGCCCGCGCAGCCGCCCTATGAACGGACCAAGGCCGTGGTGGTGCTGCGCGACGGGCAGGTGATCGCCGAGCGTTATGCGCCGGGCTATGGTGTCGACACGCCGATCCTCGGTTTCTCGATCAGCAAGTCGGTCATCAATGCGCTGCTGGGCATCCTGGTGCGCAAGGGCCAGCTCGACATCACCGCGCCGGCGCCAATCGCGGCCTGGCAGGGCGCCGACGACCCGCGCCGCGCGGTGACCGTCGAGCAGCTGATGCGCATGACCAGCGGGCTCGACCTGGACGAGACCGGCAGCGGCTTCGACCCGTCGAACCAGATGTTCTACGGCGGCGTGGCCGACATGGCCGCCTTCGCCGAGCAGGCCAAGCTCAAGGCCGCGCCGGGCACGCGCTGGTTCTACAGCAGCGCTGGTGTGCACCTGCTGGCCCGCATCGTGCGAGACAAGGCGGGCGGTAGCGGCGAGGCGGTGCAGCAGTTCGCGTTCAACGAGCTGTTCGGCCCGCTGGGCATGCAGCACGTGACGATGGAGACCGACGCCACGGGCACGCCGATCGGCGCGCACTACATGCTGGCCTCGGCGCGCGACTGGGCGCGTTTCGGCAGCCTGTACCTGAACGACGGCGTGGCGGGCGGCCAGCGGCTGCTGCCCGAAGGCTGGGTCAAGATGTCGACCGCGCCGACGCTGGAGACCGACTACGGCGCCGGCTGGTGGCCTAACCGCACGCTCAACCCCAATGGCGTGCGCATCAGCAAGTTCGACATGCCGCTGATGCCGCAACTGCCGGCCGATGCGTTCTACGCGCTCGGCAACCTGGGCCAGTACCTGGCGGTGATCCCGTCCGAGCGATTGGTCATTGTTCGGCTCGGCCGCTCGCACGCCAAAGACTTCGGCGCCCGCGGCTTCGAGGCGCTGGTCGCCTCGGCCGTGGCTGCCGTGCACGACACTCCACCCCTGACGACGAAGGCCACTTCGCCATGACGCCCACGACGCCCCCACCGCAAGACAAGGCGCCGATCGCCAGCACCGTCACGCTGCCGTCCGGCCTGAGCCTGAACCTGCTGCGCTGGCCGGCCGCCGAGGGCAGCACCGCGCCGCCGGCACTGCTGGTGCACGGTCTGGGCGATTGCGCGTGGGTCTGGCAAGGCGTGGCGCCGGCGCTGGCCGAGAAGCGCGAGGTGCTGGCGGTCGACCTGCGCGGGCACGGCGGCTCACCGCACGTGGCGCCCAGCGACTACCAGGTGCGCGAGATGGCGGCCGATCTGTCGGCGCTGGTCGAGGTGCTCGGCCTGCGCAAGCCGCTGCTGATCGGCCACTCGCTCGGTGCCGCGGTGGCGATCCAGGCCTGCGCCGCCGCCCCCGAGCGCTACGCCGCGCTGGCGCTGGTCGACTACGCCACCGAAGTGGCCCCGGCCAACATCAAGCTGGTGCGCACTGCGCTGGCGCTGATGCACGGCACCTACGACAGCATCGCCGACTACGTGGCCATCCTGCGCCGGCGCCACGTGCTGGCCAACCCGCAACTGCTCGAGGCCGTGGCCCACGCGGCGCTGCGGCCGACCGATGCCGGCCACCGCCCACGCTTCGACATCGCCGTGCTCGACGCGCTGTGCCATGGCGACGACCTGGCCACCACCAACGAACAACTCGGCCGCCTGCAGCTGCCGGTGCTGGTGGTGCGCGGTGCGCTGTCGTGGGTGGTGTCGCGCGAATGCGCGCAAAGCCTGGTGGCCGCCTGCCCGCAAGCCGAGCTGGCCGTCGTGCCGATGGCCGGCCACTCGGTGCAGATCGACAACCCGCGTGGGCTGCTGACCGCGCTGGGGCGTTGGTTCGAGCCGGCGTTGGCCTGCTGATTCGCGCCACGTGGGCCCTGGGTGAAGGGCTCGCCTGCTAAGCTGTTCATCGAACCAGGCGTGAGAAGGCCATGGTCGCCAGTCCATGGTGGGCCCGCGCGAGGCCATGAACAGGGGAGCGTGTGCCACGGCCATCGAACGAGATCGAAGGTGACGACCCATCGGCCATCGCGCCGAAAGGCGCGCGGTGGCGCTTTGCCGACCTGATCGACTTCGAGCTCGCGCTCGATGCCACGAGCGGCGCCGATCCCGCTCGTGACAGGGCTTTGTTCGTCGAACGCATCGCGCCGGCCTTGCGCCACCTGGCGAGTGACCGTTCAGCCGTCTTCCTGGCCTGGTTGCGTGCATCCGGGGCAGCCGCCGACAGCCCATCGGCCGGCGCCCTGTTCGAGCGTGGGCTTCGGGCGGCCGGGGCGTTGGCCGTGGCCATCGGCCTGCTGTTGGGGGCTGCCACCACGGCGGGCCTTCTCTCGCACGACGGGCCGCAACCCATCAACGCCCCCTTGTTCCTCGTGTGGACCGTGGGGCTGCAGGTGGGGATCGTCGTGGCGGCGCTCTTGGCTGCGGCAGCGCGCGCGATGGGCTTTCGGTTCACCACGCTGCGGGGCTGGATGGAGACGCTGGTGCGCCTGATGGCCGGGCTGGCCGGCCGTCTGAACGGCGAACGCCGCATGGCCGTGCGGCAGCAACTCGCGCGGGTCAGCGCACGGTCCGGCCGACTCGCACCGTTCGTCGGCCTCGAGCTGATGAAGCTGACGCAGGCTTTCGCCATCGCCTTCAACCTGGGCATTCTGGCGTCCATGCTGTTGGTCTACCTGCCGTTTCTCGAACTGCGGTTCGGCTGGCAGTCGACCTACTCCCTCGGCCCCGAGGCCGTCTACCAGGCCACCCAGGTGATCGCCGCACCCTGGCGCTGGATCTCCGATGGGTTGGCCCCCTCGAGGCCGCAGATTCTGGCCACCGAATTCGCCCGCGGCCAGAGCTCGCTGTCGCTCGACCCATCGGCCGCGCATGCCTGGTGGCCCTTTCTTCTGTGCGCCGTCGCCTTCTATGGCTTGACACTCCGGCTCATGGCCGCGGCGCTGATGGAAGGCCTGCTTCGATGGCGCCTGCGGCGCCCAGCATTCAACCACCCGGCTGCGAATGCGCTTTGGCGCCGGCTTCAGGGGCCCTTGATCGTCTCGGCCGGGGGCAACGCAGAGCTGCCGGCCGAATCGCCCGGTGCCGGCACCGCGCACGTGCGCCCACAGCGGGTGCTGGCCGTCAGATCAGACGCTTGTGCGCTCGACGACGCGCAGCTGACGATGCTCGTTCAGAACCACTTGGGGTGGAAGGTTGACCAGATCGTGACGGCCTGCATCGACGACGACCGGCTCGGGCCTGAGCTGGCTGCCGGGCTGCGCACGCGGCCTGACGCGGTGGCGGTCGTGGCACCCGCGACGCAGAACCCGATCGTCGCCATCGCCAGTTTTCTTCGTGAACTCAGCGCCGCCGTCCAGCCTGGCGGCGAGGTGGTCGTGCTTCTTGCAGGCGACGCCGGTGAGGCCGCGCCCGATGCGTCATCGATGGACGAGCGGCACCGGATCTGGTCTCGCTTCGTCGCCATCCACCGGCTTGGCGTGGGCGTGGAGCGATGCCGGTGATCGCGCCGAAGCCCACCTTCGCCGTCATCGGCGCGGTGAACCACGGCAAGTCTTCCGTCGTGTCGACGCTGTCTGAAGACGACGAGGTTCGCGTGTCGCCGATGCCCGGCGAAACGGTCGAGGTGAAGCAGTTTCGGCTGAGCGATCTGCTCACGTTCTACGACACCCCGGGGTTCCAGAACGCGCGCAAGGCGCTGGCCGAAATCCAATCCGCGGCGGCCCCACCGGACCCACTGGCCAGATTTCGGGCATTTGTCGATCGGCACCAGGGTGACCCGGAGTTCGACGCCGAGTGCCGGCTGCTGCAACCCATCCTGGCCGGTGCCGGCGTCATCTATGTGGTGGACGGCTCGCTGCCCGTCACCGACCTTCACCGCTGCGAAGTCGAGCTCGTGCGCCTGACGGCCGCCCCACGGCTGGCGATCGTCAACCGCACCGCCGGGCGCGACCATGTGGATGAGTGGCGCGCCGTGCTGGCCCAGACCTTCAATGCCGTGCGCGAATTCAACGCCCACTGGGCCAGCTTCGAAGACCGCAAAGATCTGCTCGAAGCCCTGGCCAACATCGAACGCGCGTGGAAGCCTCAGCTGCAGAAGGCCGTGGCCGCGCTCGAAAGCGACCGGCGCTCTCGCGTAGCCGATGCAGCGGCCATCGTCACCGGGCTGCTTGAAACCGCCCTGGGTTTTTCAAAGCGGCAGGCCATCGAGGCGGAAGATGCAGGCGCCCCAGGTTCTGCTGCAGTCGAGCTTCAAGCCAGTTTCAAGGCCGACATGGCCGCGATGGAGGCCAAGGCGCACGACGCGATGATTGGGCTGTTTGCTCACCGCCTCGTGCAGTCGCCCGGGCAGTCGAAAGACATGTTCGGCCATTCGTTGTTCAGCGAAGAAACCTGGCGACTGCTGGGGCTGAGCGGCGACCAGCTGTTGGCAGCCGGCGCGGTGGCCGGCGGCTTGGCGGGCGCCGGTGTCGATGCCCTCACGGCCGGCCACACGCTGCTGGCCGGCACGGCCATCGGTGCAGCCGTCGGCGCGGGCGGGGCGTTTTTGCTCGGCAAGAAGCAGCCGGACATCTCGGTTTCGCTGCGCACCGCCAGCCTGCCCAAAGCCATGCGAATGCTGCTGCCGAACAAGCTTCGGCTGTCTGCCAACGAGGTGGTCGTCGGTCCCCTCAAGGCTGTCAATTTCCCGTGGATCCTGATCGATCGGGCCCTTTGCACCCTGGTCTACGTGGCCGGCCGCGCGCACGGCCGGCGCGACGCCGCGCAGGTCAAGGTCGACGAGCTTCAGCCCTGGTTGGCCGAACAACGGCTCACGGTCGAACACTGGCCGGAGGCCGACCGCAAGCGCTGCGAAAGGGCCTTCGCCGCGCTGCGCAAGAGCGGTGGCGCCCCGGGCGATGAAGCCCGCCTGCTGCCGGAGATCATCGAGCGACACCTGAACGAGGTCGTCGAGGCGGCATCCGGCGCCGCACGCCCGACCCCTCTCTAGCCGCCAAGGGCCGTTGGGACTTGGCGCGCCGCCCCAATTGAGCCGGCGGCCCGCGACGCCCAGGTCGGCGTCTCCAACGCCGTCGCGCTGTACCCCCGCGACGGCGATGACGTTCCGTTGCTGATCCAGCAGGCCGGTGAAGGTCTTCTTCCTGACCCTGCGCGATCGCTCGAAGGACGTGATCATCAGCGGCGAGTCGAACAGCTACCCCAGCGAGGTCGAGTCGGCGCTGGACCAGGCCTGCCTCGACCGCATCGGAGAGCGGCATCCCCCACGAATTGCCCTTGACGCTACCGGGCCGGCGCCCCTACCTTGCCAGTCTCACGCCACCTGGGACAACCCACGCCAGTCAGCGGAGATGAGGAACCTGCCATTCGGAGGTTGGATGCACTTTGATTTCCCTCGCCGAGTCTCGGCACGCCATGGGTGGCTGACCGGTGCCCTGCTGGCGTGGATCTTGGCCGCCGCGCCCGCCTGGGCGGACGAGGTCACGGTCGAGGGCGTCCACCCGATGAGAGGGCTCGAGGGCAAGAACATCCTGGGCCCGATCGTTGAGGGGGCTGACGGCCTGCACTACGGCACCGCCGTCAGAGGCGGCCGCCAAGACCTGGGGACTGTGTTCCGCATCCTGGCCGACGGCCAACTCGAGGTGCTGCACCATTTTCGTGGCGCGCCCGACGACGGCGACCGGCCGGTCGGCTTGGCGCGCGGGGCGGATGGTGCGCTCTATGGCCTGACGTTGGCCGGCGGCGCGTTCGACGAGGGCATGGCCTATCGCATTGACGCGAAAGGAAAGCTCAAGCTGCTGCATTCGTTCCAGTCGGCGGTCGATGGCAGAGGCCCGCAAGGCCAGCTGCTGCTGGCCAGCGACGGCCTCTTCTACGGTGCCACCAATTTCGGCGGTAGCGACGACCAGGGCACGATCTTCCGCATGCGGCCGAACGGCCAGGTGGCGTCGCTGCACAGCTTCACCTTCTCCGGCGGAGGCGGCCGGTCTCCCACCGGCAGCCTCGTCGAAGGTGCCGACGGCCTGCTCTACGGCACGACGAACTCCGGAGGCCCGCGAGGCTACGGCATCGTCTTCAAGATGCGCCGCCATGGCGGGTCGCCACAGATGCTGTACGACTTCGGTCGCAAGGGCCGCAACGGCGCCGCGCTGAAGGCATTGACCAAGGGACCGGACGGCCGCTTCTACGGCGTGATCGAGGCCGACCGGGCCGACAACCCGCGCGGCCTGGTCTATCGCATCGACGCCGCTGGCCACTACGAGGTCGTCTACAGCTTCACGCCGCCGGTCGACGTCCAAGGCAAGTTTCCGTTCCAGGAATTGGCGCTCGGCCGGGACGGAGCGTTCTACGGCAGCACCAACCAGGGAGGCGAGTTCGACAGGGGCACGCTCTTCCGGCTGACGCCGAATGGCGGATTGACGACGCTGCACAGCTTCCAGTTGCAGGGCGAGGAGGGTTGGTTTGCGAGCAACCCGCTGGTCGAGGTGTCCGACGGCGAGTTCCTCGGCGCGACCGCCGTCGGCGGCACCAGCAACCAAGGCGCGGTGTACCGCCTGCGCATCACCCCTGCACCGAGGACATCCACCCGCTGAAGTCACGAGGTTTCATGCGCAATCGATGGAATCCAACGTTGATGGAACAAGCGACCGCACTCAGGCTTTGAAGGCATTGGGAAATCCAGTTTGGCTGCTGTGCAGCGGGTGCGGACCGCCGCGTCCGAGTGCCCACGGGCTCAATTCCTACAGGAAGCGGTCGCTCA
Source organism: Ideonella sp. (assembly GCF_041914305.1). Lineage (NCBI taxonomy): Bacteria > Pseudomonadati > Pseudomonadota > Betaproteobacteria > Burkholderiales > Sphaerotilaceae > Ideonella > Ideonella sp. Next base: position 125,258 of record NZ_JAYSDQ010000002.1, on the reverse strand, counting down.
AGGCACCGGGCTCGAGTCAGTCGTAGGTACGGAGTGCTTTCACGGCTCGGTACAGTGCGCCTGTATTGCATATGCTGAAGGTAGAGCCGGTATGCTAAGGCTCTGGCGGAAGCTCACGCGGCCGGCGATAGAGCCCCGACTCTCGAATGCGGTCAGACGGGAAACCTCGATCCAACAGTTTGCCCGCGATAGCTGCGACGTGCGCTTCACTCTTCGTCGGCCCGATCATTACCTGGTCGATGAATGACATTGGCTGGATCGGAATCTCGTGAAGGTCACGCCGTTTCGAGCGGTCAATCCACAGCACGCGCACTTCATCTTCGAAGCGGTACGCGTACCGCTTGGTGTACAGCGCGTTCGCCGCGGAATTGGCAATCTGCGGATGGCCGCCATCCCTGAGTCGAACCGCAATTCGTGTCAGCTCTGCCGAGCGCTTCGGGTAGCGGACTCGGCCAATGTAGGCCTTTGAGGTGTCGATTCCCGGGGACCAAACCAGCGCATCCACCAGCTTGCCTACGGTCGTCGCTATTCTCACCGCCGGCAATGGCTCCTGCTCTTCGTCGCAGATACAGGCATACAGGCGCCACCGAGGTTCATCGAGATAGCTGACAGTCCAACAAGAGCCGAACGCGTGCGCCGTGGCAAGCTGGCTGCCAGGCGCGAAGAGTTGGTCGCACCACCACTCTTCATAGGGGTCATGCCACTTTCGCGGCGAGACCAACGTGAGAGCCTTCTGATCGATCATCTGCGTCACTCGATCGATGGACGTGTAGCGATACACCGTGTCCCCAGGGTCCAGATCGCGGCGAAGCACTCGGCCTCGACCGATAAGCTCTGGAGCCTTGTAGTCCGAGTACCAATCGGTAGGGCGATCTCCAGACTTCGATTTGAGACTAGATTGCGACATTTTCGCCTTGGGGTTCGTACGGCAGATTTCGAGCAACTCAGATAGGCGTCAAGGAACTGCACAGCCAGCTACGAGACATCTCCGCCAGCTCCGTATGGCCTGGGCGACCGTCGTTTCGATATGGCTCCAAATTCCTATCGGCCGCAGGCTGTCCACGCCCGCTTCATGGACCCGGTATGTTGTCACCTTCAAGTCGATCCGGCCAATTCCTTCAAGCGTGCGGCACTTGCTTTCCCGATCCGCTCCGCGAGAACGTCGTCCGACAACGCAAGCACTGCGGTTCGATCAAGCGCTCCGACTTCAACCAATGCCAGATGCTGGCCGCGCGTCAGTGGTACAGGCAGTGCGAGCAGAGACAACGCCCTGTCCAGTAGACCCGATTCGAGACGGATCAGTATTTGATCTGTCGCCGCGAGGTAGCCGGGCTGGTCCGGTAACAGCGCGGACAGAATCCGGTGAGCCGAACGAAGATGAAAGCGCGTGCTCTCCGCGATGCTGGCAATGTCGCCAAAGCTGATCGTGCCGGAGTAGGGGTTTGTCGTGTAGTACCGCTCGATCGCATCGACCGGTACGCCCTCGATCCAGTCATGCAGGATCGCCGCGCGCTTGCAGCGCTCCCAGAATGTGTGCTCATCGGCACCATAGCGCTGAAGAAGATGGATCGTGGAGCGATCGTAACGCTCCATCGCATCACTGACGCGGACTGCCTCGCCGCGGCCTCGCCGCATGATGGGCGTATAGACCGTCGCCATCTCATCCAGCACCTGAACGACCGCCAGAACGTGTGCCGCCGGCGTCGTGGCGACGTTGATGTCGCGTAGGAGCTCGACTAGCCGCAACCCCGACTCGAATGAGAGCGACGAGGCACCCACCGCCTGACCCAGCAGGGTCAAGTGGATAACCCCACCTTCATCCTGTGCGAGTCCGGCCTTCAGAAAGCGCGTGACGAGCTGCGCTATGCGCTGCTCGATCATGCCGAGCCAATTCGGGCTGGCTCGTGACGCAGCATAGCCACCAAAGGTGTTCACGAGAAGCCCGGGAATCTCCGTCGCATGCATGCCGCGTACCTGACTCAGCAATCTCAGAATCCAGGTAGGCAGATCGTCGACGCTGAAGGACGACACAACATCCTCTGGCACTCCTTGCACATAGCGTCGGAAAAGTTGTGCCCGTTCGACCGGCGTGTCGGCCAGGATGATTGCCTTCCCTATTTCCTTGAAGCCAAGGCGGCCGGCGCGACCGGCCATGTTCTTGTACTCGGCGATCGTGAACGGGCGGCCGTCCTCGCCAAGAAACTCCTTCTCGGCCAGGATGACCGTCGAGGCCGGCGTGTTGATCCCCGCGGCGAGCGTCGTCGTCGACGCGAGCACATGAATGCCGCCGTCGAAGCTACGGAAGCCGCGCTCGACCGCCTCCCGCTCACCACGCAGCAGGTTCGTGTTGTGGAACGCCGTCCCGCCGCTAAGGCAGGCCCGCAGTTCTTGCGACGCTCTCGTAAGGCCCTGCTCCGGCAAGGCCGCAAGCGCGGCGGTGGCAGCACCGAGATTCAGATCTGCCGCCAGGTAGCGCGCGCACCCCTGCGCCTTCCCCCGAACGTTGCGAAAGACGATGATCTTCTCGCCGCTGCCGACGAGCTGCCGAACCAGGGGCACGATCACGTCCTGCGACGACGGCTTGTCCCGGCGCTGAACGATGGCATGTCGCGGCAGGAGCTGCTCCGTCTTTGTCGAACTGTCAATGTCAACAAACTGAAATACACCATAACGGTCGAGCACCCCTTCCACAAGCGGCACCGGGCGCTCGCGCGACATCAGCACCGGGATGTTGAGCCACTGATCAAAGCCGCGAAGCTGACCGATCACGGCCGACAGCAATACGACTTGCGGCGAGACACCTCGCGTCCTCGCGCGCAGCAACATCGAAAGGACTAGCTCGACGGTGATGCCTCGACGCGGATCGGTGATGAACTGTCCCTCGTCGACGACGACGAGACCGAGTCGGTTGAGGAGATGCCGTGTGCCAAGAGTCAGATTCAGAAACATCTCGTAGGTGAAGAAGGCGAGGTCATAGCGCCCGCTCAGCACCGCACCTACGCTGTCGGTAGCGTCACCCGTGCAGCGCACGACGCGCAAGCCTGTTTGTCCGTACCGCTCCGAGAACTCCTCGAATTTCTCGGCCACGATTGCGCGGTATGGAAGCAGGAACGCGGCCTTCTTCCCGGCGATCACCGACTGCACCGCGGCGAGCTCGCCGACCATGGTCTTTCCGGAGCTGGTTGGAGCGATCGTCAGCAACGAGCGACCGGCAAGCACGCCGAAGTCATTGACTGCTCGCAGCTGCAGGGCGTTGAGGCCACCCGGAAAACGCTCACTCCATTGCCGCACGATGGCTTCAGGAAAGCCATGTGAGAGAAGTTCGTTGAAGTTGCCACCGAGCCGTACGACATCGCTCGCCGGAAAAGAAGCCTGGAAGTTCGCACCTCGCACCAGGCGCGGAAACACCAGCCCCCCTTGCACGCTGCCCAGGAAGACAGGCGTCTGATTGACCCCCAACCTTTCGGCCTCGACCCTGGTCAGCTGAATGATCTCATCGACGATCGCCGGGAAACTCACCTGCCCGGCGACTGCCCCGGTCATCGCTTGGATGATGGCGCCCGTAAGAAGGCCGTGACCCGTGCCAGGCTGCTCCCAAGCTGACTGCGTGGCGGTACACGCGGCCAGGAGGATGCGGCCCTCCCCCGAGACACTCTCCAGTGAGAATGCCGCCCGGGGCCGCGCTTGCACTTCGAGGACGCGTGCGGGTGCATGACCGCTGAAGCACGAGTCGAGGATGAAAAGCACGACGCGCGCACGCGTGGCCTTGAAGGCGTCGGCCAGGACCGCCATCGGAAGGGTCGAACCGGACAAGTCCGAACTCACCGTGTCGTAAAATGCAAGACTACCGTCCGGCGACCCGTGACCCGCGAAGCTGACGATGACGATGTCGTCCAGTTCGGCGCCTTCCAACGTCCGCAAGATCGCCTGCGACACGGCCTCCTTGGTCGCCTCCTGGTCAATCAACAACCGTGCACTGAGGTCCGGGATGGTGTCGCTGAACAAGGCCCACAGCGCGCAGGCGTCGCGCATCGCGCCGGTCAGTTCATCAATCGTCGGATCGAGCTGCTTGTTGATGCCTACGAAGACGGCCTTTGTCGGCATGAGCGCTCCGTTTCCCTCGGCTTCGAGCCGCGGCAAAGCATTGCTGAGCCGTGACGTCCGCAATCCATCGAGAATGTTTGGTGCAAAACGAGCAATGCTGGTGCTTGGGAGCTACCCCGGCGACGACGGTGGAGGCGGAGGTGGGTTTGGCGGGACCCAACCAGTCTCACGGTTTGGAATTGGAGACGGGGGCGGCGGCCGAGGCGGAGACGGCGGGCTTGACGGTCGAGGTGCGGGCATTGGGTGCTCCCTTGTTGGAAAAGTTAAATGCGGCAAACACAGTGATTGAGATCACTCCGACAAAAAACAGCACGGCGCCAGCGACATTGAGCCTCTTCGTCCACTCCGCGTAAACGCCGCCGAAGGATTCGTCGCGCTGACACCTGTCGATCTGCTCGATACACCGACGAATCGTGTGGATACTAAGGTGATACGAGAGTAGTACCGCCAAAGTGCTGAAGCCCCAGGACACCCAAGCCGCGATCAGCAGCCCAGGCAGGTCTAGTGGCTGATTGCCGATGACGTCCTTCAGGAAGACAAAGGAAACACCAAGGGCGCCGCCTGACAGCGACAGCACAGTCTTGTCGAATTCCTCTTGACCCTTTCGCTCGGCTTCGACGAGCAATTTGCGGTATTCAAGGTCCCCTCCGGATACTTCGTTTCGAGTCATGGTCTGCCTGCCTGGGAGGTGGCTAAGCAACGGATGCTCGGCACCTCAAGAGCGCGGGTCCTTTCAACTCGTAAGAACGAAAAATCGCCAGAAAACCCGACACGTTCCGAGTCCAATTGGGCTAGAGATAACCCTACCAAGCGATGGTGGAAGTCTCGGCAGTTGGTCTCGCTCGCCGGTTGTCCTGGCGATAGAGTCGCTGGGCACCGGCAATCAGGTCGCGCTTCGCTCTCTCGCTTGGCGCCTAGCCGAATCAGCGCGAAATCTGCCCGGATGGCGGGTTCGGGTAACAGCGGGCATTCAACCGCCAGAATCGATCGGCTGCACCCAGTCTTGACTTGCCTGTCGTCAGGCGGCTTCGAACGTCAGCAGATGGCCGGGTCCGTGAGTTGATGTCGCCGCCCGGAGGCCGCCTGTCGTAGCGCGCAACGGTTCCCATTGAAGTCGCCTCTGTTGACGCGTCGTCAACGCTGCGGGTAGGGAGAGAATCGCAGCCCGGACTGCCCCTGATCGGTGAGGGCCTGTCTCCATCAACAGCTGGTGCTGTCAAAACTGCTCATGACCGACGCTCAATACACGACCTTGCCGCCATGGCCCAACGCTTATCCTGCCAGCGGCGCCAGCGCCACGCTGAAACTCCTCAACGAGGATTTCGTCGTGACCGAGCTGCCGCTGCAGCTGCCCTCCGGTGAGGGCGAACACATCTGGCTGGACATCGAAAAGAACGGTGCCAACACCGCCTTCGTCGCCCAGCAGCTGGCCGAGGCCGCCGACGTGCAGGAAAGAGACGTGGGCTATGCCGGCCTCAAGGACCGCTACGCCATCACCCGTCAGTGGTTCAGCATCTATCTGCCGAAGGGCGAAACGCCTGACCTGACCCTGCTTCAGCATCCGGAATTCAAGGTACTGAGTCAGAGCCGCCACGTGAAAAAGCTGCGCCCCGGTGATCTGCAGGGCAACCGGTTCCGCATCGTGCTGCGTGACGTGACCGGCGACCGCGACGCCGTTGAGGCCAATCTCAATGCCGTTGCGTCACATGGCGCGCCCAACTACTTCGGCGCGCAACGTTTCGGCCACGACGGCGGCAATGTCGAGCAAGGCCGGGCCATGCTGGCGCGCGAAATCCGCGTGCGCAACCCGAAGAAGAAGGGCATCTACCTGTCGGCGGTGCGCTCCTTCGTCTTCAACGAAGTGCTGGCGCTGCGAATTCAGCAGGGGCTCTGGGGCAAGGCCCTGCCCGGCGACGTGATGGACGAGGCGGGCCGGCCCACCGGGCCGCTCTGGGGTCGGGGCCGCGTGAGCACCACCGACCAAGCGCAAGCCCTGGAAAACGGAGTGGCTGAACGTCACGCCACCTTGTGCGGCGGCATGGAACACGCCGGTCTGGATCAGGAGCGCCGCGCCCTGGTGGCGAGCCCCGCGGACATGTCATGGGAATGGCCGCAAGCCGATCAGCTGGTGCTCACGTTCTCGTTGCCCGCCGGGAATTACGCCACGTCCGTCCTGAACGAAATCCTCCGCACCACAGAGCCTGACCGGCACACAGAGAACGAGTCTGCGGCCGTCGAATGACGGTGTTCTCACCTCGGGTTGCTGGGGCTCGGCCATGAGCGCATCGATGCCGGGCGGCACTTTGGCGTGGTCGAGCGACCGGTGCTGCCGTCGCTGCAACGCTGGTTCGGCGCGCTCGCCTCTCGGCCGGCCTACGCCCGCGTCGTGATGCTGCCGCTGTCGACATGACCGACCGCGTGGGTTGAGTCGTCGGCCTTCGCCCGCTCGCGCCAGAAGTCGGCATCGAACAACTGCTCCACGCCGGTGCGTTCGTTGACCAGCCAGAACTGCCGGCCGTCGGGGCTCAGGCGGGACACTTCGCCGCACTGGCGCCCGGTGGTCACCCGCTGGCCGAGGGCGTTGGCGGGGAAGTCGGGGTGCAGGGCGAGGTGCCGCAGGGGCACGGCTTCGCGCGCGTCGCCGGCCAGGCGCAGCCGCTGCACGATGGGCGCGAGCAGCGGGTTCGCCGTGTCGGCGGTCGACAGGTAGACCACGATCTTGGCCTGGGCGCGGCTGAGCGCTACGTTCACCAGGCGCTGGGCCTGCTCGGTGCGCAGAAAGGGTTGTGCGCCATCGGCCGGGTCGAACAGCACCACCGGCGCCTCGCTGCCCTGCGCGCGGTGCACCGTGCTCACCTTGACCGCCGCGCCCACGCCGAGCGCCGCCAGGAGCTGCCGGATCAAGGCCCGTTGCGCTCGAAAGGGTGTCAGCACGATCAGCTCGTTAGCCTGCCAGTGGCCGCTGGCCAATGCGGCGGCCACGGTCTCGGCAATGGCCTGGGCCGATTCGCGGCGCACCGGCCCGCGGTCGGCGGCCGACCAGCCGCCGTCGCTCGTCACCCGGTGCACGTGCACATGGGTTTGCGCGTCGATCTCGCCGAGCGTGCGCTGGCGTGCCGCCTGCCAGTCGGTCGACGCCTGTGCGTCGGCGGCCACCTTCAGCGCGCCGTCGTAGTAGAGATCGCTGACCAGTTGGCAGATGGGCCCGGCCATGCGCGACTGCTCATCGAGCAGCCGCACCGAATCGCCTTGGCGCGGCATCTCGGAAAACGCCGACCGGCCCAGCCAGCGCAGCGCGCCGCGGTCGGCGCTGCGCACCACCGGCGACAGTTGTTGCGGGTCGCCCGCGAACAAGCGGGTGCGGCCCAGCGGCATCAGCGCCAGGGCATGGGCCAGGCTCACCTGGCTCGCCTCATCGAAGACCACCAGGTCGAATGCTGGCTCTTGTGAATCGGCGGCCAGTTCGCGCAGCGTCTTCAGCGTGAACGCGGCGCGCGTGGTCGTCATGCTGGCCAGGCGGCAGCGTCGCAGCACTTGCAGCGACGCGCTGCGCAGTTGCTCGCGCAGCGCGGCCACGCGGTCTGCCCAGGCCTTCAGCCCCCGCGCATCGCGCGGCGAGGGCCGTGCCGCCTCGGCGCGGGCGAGCGAGCCGATCAGGCCCTGGTCGTCGCTCGGGATCAGATGCTCTCGGCCGGCGTAGGCCGCCGCGTCGAAACGCGTGCCCAGTCGCTGCACGGCGTGGCGCCAGTGTTCGCGCCGACCCTTCTGCAGCGCCTTGTCGACGGCGATCGTCGCCAGGTCCACCGCGTGGTTGGTGGTGGACAGCAGCAGCACGCGGGCGCCGGGCCGGCTGTCCAGGTACTCGGCCAGCAACACGCCCAGCGTGGTGGTCTTGCCGGTGCCTGGCGGGCCCCACAGAAACGAGCTGCTGTGCCGCACCAGCGACAGCGCCTCGCGCTGCGCCTGGCGCAGCCAGCGAAAGGGCGCGCCGGTCAATGCGGGGCCGCTGTCGGCGAGCTGCGGCCGAGCCAGGTCGCCCAGGCTGGCCATGGCGCGCTCGGCCCAGGCGGTGTCGCTCCAGGCGTCGGCCACGGCATTGAGAAACCGGGTGGGGTACAGGCGGATCAGGTGGTCTGTGCCCGGTGGCGGGGCACTGGCGTTCTGCAGCACCAACTGGTCGTCTTCGGCCAACACGGCCAGCACGCTGGCGCCGCCCTTCTCGGGCGCGCCCCACCAGGCCGAGGCGCCGTCCAGGCTGTCGTCCAGCAGCGCCTGGGCCGATGACCGGCCCGGTGCCTGGCCGTCGGCATAGACATAACCCGGCTCGAGGGTGACACGCCACAGCGCACCGTCGCGCTCGGTGCGCAAGACCTTGAAGTCGTAGTACTCGGGCGTGGCGGCGAGCTCGGCGCTCAACGCGGCGCGCAGGTCGGCGAGGCTCATGGCGAAGGGCGGGAAGGCGGGTGAGGGCGGGGGGAGGGCGGGACTGTAGCCGCCCGCCGACCTTCATCCGCCCAACCGCCGCCCTGCGCGCGCCCCGGGCCCCCAGCTGGCAGGGGCCGCGCCCTGCGTCAGTACTGCAGCACCCCCGACACCGCGAAGTGGTCCGACAGGTCGTGGTCCATCCACAGCGTGGGGTTCAGGCTGCGGTAGATGCGCACGGTGTTGTCGTTGGCGCGGGGTGAGCGGTGCTGGGTGTCGGCGAACACGTAGTCGAGGTATTCGCGGCCGCCGGAGCCGAGGGCGTTGACGGTGGGGTCGTAGCTGTAGGGGTGGCCGAGGTAGCGTGGCTCGGTGGTGTGCAGCAGGCCCAGCATCTGCACATAGTCGTCGGGCGTGGCGTAGCGGTCCACGTTCAGGTCGCCGGCGTAGACCACCGGCTCGGCCGCGGGCACGCCGTGGCTGGCGGGGTAGCTGCCCATCTGGCCCAGCTGGCTCAGGCGCACCTGGCGGTCTTGGGGGCCGTTGTAGGCGTTGGTGTGCGTGCCCAGCACGTGGTAGGCCTTGCCCTGCTTGATGATCTCGAAGTAGATGAAGCCCTTGTTCGAGAAGCAGTTGTCGCCGGTGCAGTCGGGGTAGACGTGCACGTCTTGCGCGGCGATCGGCCAGCGGCTGACAGCGACGACGCCGCCGTTCATGATGTTGCCGGGCTGGTCGACCAGGCGGCTTTGGTAGGGGTACTCGGCGCGCAGGTCGTTCAGCAGCTGTTCGCGGCAGCCGCCGTCGAAGGCTTCCGACAGCACGATCGCATCGAAGCCGGTCACGGCCGCGGGCATGGCGGCGTAGCGCTCGCAGATGTTCTTCGCCACGAAGATGCCCCAGGTGTTGTAGGCCAGCACCTTCAAGGTGTTGGGGTCGTCGCTGCGCGCCTCTTTCACGTTGGCGTCGTTCACGATGTAGTAGACATCGTCGTAGCCGCCGGTGAACTCGGCCTTGAACGACAGCTGCTCGTCGGGCACCACGGTGTTGGTGTGGATCGTGCGGTCGTAGTACCAGGGTGTCTCGAACGAAGCCGCCTTGGCACCTTGCCACAGCGACGAGCCGATCAACTTGCCGCGCAACCGTTGCTTCAACACCTGCGGCCCGCCGCGGGCGCCGGTGACGGTGGTGTCGAAGTAGAAGTTCTTGCCGTTGGTGATGCCTTCGTCGCGGTTCATCCACACCACGCGGCGCGTGGCATACGGCGGGATCACCGAGTCGTAGGTGCCCCACTGGCTGTTGCGCACGAGCGTCTTGTCGCCGTATTGCACGGTCGAGACGGTGAGCGGGTTCGCGGTGGTGTTGGTGACGTAGACGTAGGTTTCGGCCTGGGCGGCCAGGCCGCTCATCAGCGCGATGCCGGCCATCAGCCGCGCGAAGACAGAGGTGAGTTTCATCGGGGCTTTCTGTTCTTAGGGTTGGAAGCTGTCGGGGAAAACGTCGCGCCGCAGCGCGTCGAGCTCGGCGTCGCGCTGTTGCAGCGAGGCCGGGTCGGTGACGCCGGCATAGCGGGCCTGAATGGCCTGCTTGCGCTCGGCGTAGACCGCCATGCGATCGCGCTGCTGCGCGTCGAAGCGGTCGTTGCGGGCCAGTTGCTCGGCCTGCTCGGGCGGGAAGAACTGGCTGCGCACCTGCGCCGTCAACCGGGCCTTGTCGGCCTCGCTGGTGGCGTCCAGCAGGGCCAGGCGCAGCGTGAGCTGGTACTGGCGGGTGCGCTCGTTGGGGTCGTTGGCGGCAGGCGCAGCACTGTCTGGCAGCCACGATGCGCGCAGCGCCTGGGCCGCCGCCAGGCGCTGTGCCAGCGGCAGGCGGGCGGCATCACGCTCGATGAACTGTTCGAGCTGGGCCTGGTAGCGCAGCTGGGCCTCTTGGCGGCCGAACAGCAGCTGCGCGTTGGCAGTGCCCAGCACCTCGGCCCGCACGCGGCTGACTGCGTCGATGCGCTCTTGCAGCGGCTGCTGGGTCGACATCAGCAGCGCCGACAGCCGCGGCCCCAGCAGTGGCAGCCGGGCCAGGATGTCGTTCAGCGTTTGCCGTTGCGCGGCGGGCAGGCCGGCCAGCACCTCGTCGAGGCAGGGGCTGGGGGCCGTGCTGCCGCACAGCTTTTCCAACTGCTTCAGCGATGGCGGCAGGTCGCCGGCGCCGGCGAGGTCGGCGGCGAGTTGCCGGCTCAGGCGGGCCCGCTCGTCATGGCTGCGGGGCTTCTCGACCTTGTCGATGGGCGCGAGCGCCGCCGCTGCGGCCAGCGCAGCAGGCGGGGCGGCGGCGGGGTCGGGCGATGCAGCGGCACTCTGGATCGCAGAGTTGCCGCTCACGGCCCACCCGAGCAATAGGGCGCCGGCGCAGGCCGCTGTCAACGCGATGGATTGAAACGGCTTCATTCTTATTGGGTTGGTCGCGCCGGGCCGCCGCCTTGTGTGCAGGGGCCCGACGATAGTCAGTTCACTTGAAAGGTTCGTGACGTTCCCGAGTAGGCCGAGATGGCGCCTGTCCAGCCGCTCTTCCAGTGGCCGAAGTGGCGGATGCGGTAGGTGCCGGGCTGGGCGTTGGCGGGGATGCGCCATTCCACGTCGACCCGCGAGTTGGCGATGCCTTCGCGGCGCCAGGTGTAGGTGGTCTCGAAATCCCAGTCGTTGGCCACGGTCTCCCAGGTCGAGCCGTTCAGCCGCTCGACCTTGAGAAAGGTATCTTGCGTGCGCAGGTTGTTCTTCGGGTGACCGGCGCGGAAGGTGACCACCGCCGTGCTGCCGCGCGCGTAGCTGCCGTTGGGCTGCGTGAGCACCTGGCCGAAGCTCTGGAACAGCGGCTTGTCGTCGAACACCACCCCCGGCCGCTCCAGGCGGATCTCGTTGGACTTGTCCGGCGGCGTGCCGGTGTCGGCCAGCGTGGTGCCGCTTGCCAATGCCGCCGACAGGTCGTGCGTGATCTGCTCGACCGCCGCGCTGGCATACGGCCCGTACTCGGTGCTGGCGCCCTCGTAGTGCTGCAGCTGGAACTCTTCGTGCGTGGCGAGGTAGCCCGAGTAGCTGTTCGACAGGCCGGCGATCACCGCGGTGGTCACGCCCTGGCCGGCCAGCTGCTGCAGCACCTGCGCGCGGATGCGGCGGCCCGACATCGTGGTCACCTCATACGGCACGCCGATGATCGCCAGCGGGCCCACCACCATCACCTGGTGCGGCAACACCTCGGGCACCCAGTCGAGCGCGCCGGTGGCCAGCATGTTGGGCTTGGGCCATTGGCACGAGTCGTCGGCGCCAAGCGTGACGACGTTGAAGGTGAACAGGATCGCGCCGGCCAGCGGCGAGGTCAGGAACAGCTCGGCGGCGGTGGCCAGGTTGGTGTTCTCGTTGGTCATGCCCTCGTACATGCCGGGGATGGTGCCGGGGCCGTTTTCGCCGCCGGCGGCCATCGAGTAGCCACGCGCCGCGGTGCACAGCGTCTTCGCCGAGGTCTTGGTGAACTCGGGCCGCACGGTGAGGCCGTTCATCGCCGTCCACTGGTGGCGGTAGTCGATGCGGTCGTACAGCCGCTGGCCCGATTGCGCGTACAGCTCTTTGGCCCGCTGCAATTGCCGGCTGCCGTCGACCTCGACGTTGGTGTATTCGTCGGGGCTGCCCTCGAAGCCGGGGGCCGAGTGGGCGTTGCCCTGCGACGAGACCACGTCGCCTTCGTCGCTGTTCGAGAACGCGGCGACGAAGGTCTCGCGGGCGTTGTAGTCGCTGGCCTTCGAGCGCTCGAAGAACGATTCGGCGTAGCCCTTGCTGTCCGAGCTGATCTTGGTCTGCAGCATGCTCAGCGCGGTCGGGTGGATCGAGAACCAGTTCAGCAAGCCGACCTCCTGGCCGTTGTCCTTGCGGAACTTCAGCTGGGTCATCGTCTTGTTGGTGTCGTAGGCCGACTGGTTGGCCTCGGGGTTGGTCTGGTAGGCCAGCGCCGACCGGTTGCGCGTGGCGCCGAGCAGCTCGCCCTGGGTCAGCTCGATGCTGCCGGGGCCCAAGTTCTGGTGGGCCCGGTCGATCGCGGCGACGATGCCGTTGACCGCGGCGTTGTAGGCCTGCGAGCTGTAGCCGAAGAGCGACTTGTCGGCCGAGGCCAGCGTGTACAGCGTGTAGTGCGACAGGCCCGCATTGCCCGAGTGGGTGTGCGTGGCGGCCAGCATCACGTTGCTGTGGTCGTAGAGGTTGCCGTACTTGGCCTTGAGCTTCTTGACGACCTCGAGCTTGATCGACTGGAACATCGCGCCGAGATCGGCGTTGACGTAGACGACCCGCTTGCCGCTCGTCGGGCTCTGGATGATGAAGGCCCGTGCCCGCAGTCGCATGTGCAGGCCGTCGGCCTCTTGCTGTGCCACGTAGCCGAACAGGCCCGTCTCGGCCACCGGCCCGGTGATGTCGTAGACGCCGGTGCCGATGTTGAACTCGCCGGCCGACGCGCCGTGCCCGAACAGGGCCAGGGTTGCAGCCATCAGCCCATGGCGGGCGAAGGTGGTCAGCCCTCGTGGGGCTGGGTTCCCGTGCTTCATGAAATGCCTCTCAAGGTTGGCTCGAAAACGAACCGCCCCGGCCCCCTTGGCGGCGGCGCAGGGTGGAGGACATGAAGGCGCACACGAGGGCTGCTGGACGGCCCCCGCGAGAGGGCCTGGCATTGCTCTGATCAATGCACCGGGTCAGACTGCAAGACGCCGGAATGCACGACGAACGCCATTCATAGCCATGACTATTAGGTAGTCATGACTACTCAACCATCGGGGACTACCCGAGGCCGCTCCGGTCGTTCAGGCCGCTCAGGCCGACCGGGCCACTCAGGCCGCCCGGGACGGCGGCCCGAGCGATTTCAATGCCGGTGCCCGTCACCGTGCGGCCCACCGGGCCCGGCGGCGTGGCCGGTCGAGGCCCGCAGGTCGAGCAGGCGCTGGCGCCCGCCGGCCGCGGCCGTGGTGAGGCGATTGGCCACCGTGCCGAACGGTGCCTGGGCCATCACCACCTGGCCACCGGTCATCGTCAGCAGCACCCGGTTGCGCGCCAGCTCGGCCAAGGGCATCTGCATGAAGTTCTTGTCCAGCACGATCAGGTCGGCCAGCTTGCCGACTTCGATCGAGCCCACCTGCTGGTCCATGCGCAGCTGCCAGGCCGAGTTCATCGTGATCGCCCGCAGCGCGTCGGCGCGGCTGAGGGCCGGGTCGCCGTTGATCGGGCCGGCGAAGTCGGGGCCGAAGCTGTTCGGGCTTTGCGGGTCGCCGGAGCGGGTGACGCCGATCTTCAGCGCCAGCAGTTCGTCGAACGGGTCGATCGGCCAGTCGCTGCCGAAGCCCACGCGGGCACCCGCCGCGCGCAGGCTGCCAAAGGGCTCCATGCGGGCGAAACGGTCCGGGCCCAGGTGGTGCTCGGTCTCGCCCACCGAGTAGGGTGCCTGCTGCGCCCACTGGAACGAGAAGCTCGCCATCACGCCATGGGCCTGGTAGCGCGCGTAGTCGGCCTCAGCGACCGTCTCGTTGTGCGCGATCACCGGGCGGAAGTCGGTGCCGGGCACTTGCAGGCGCGCCTGGGCGATCGCGTCCAGCGTCTGCCGCACCGTGCGCTCGCCGGTGGCGTGCACGTGCGGGTCGAGGCCCGATTTGGCGATCTCGGTCATCAGCGGGCCCAGCACCGTGGGTGCGAAGTACACGCTGCCGAGCTTGCTGCCGGGCACCCAGTTCGGCGCGTCGTCGGTGCCGATGTTGGTGTAGTAGGGCGTCAGCAGGCCACCGGTGTCGGCCGGTGCGTTGACCACCCCGTCGCCGAAGATCTTGACGTGGTGAAAGCTCACCCCCGGCGCGGGCGCGATCGCACCCTGGTCGTAGCGCGCGGCGAGTGCCTTCGCATCTGCCACCGCCTGGGCCGGGCTGGCGGTGGCGGCCTCGACCGCGATCGGCGCCGCGAGGAAGCTGCGTGCCGTCAGCTCGCCTGCCTGCTGCAGCACCGTGAAGGTCTTGCCCTGGTCATCACCCGCGGCCGCGTCCATGAACGTGGTCACGCCCTGCAGGCGCATCGCACCGAGTGCCGCTCGCCCCTGGGCCAGGCGGTCGTCGTCGGTGTCGGGCGGGATCACCGCCGACACCGCCCAGCCCGCCGCGTCTTCGCAGATGCCGGTCGGGTTGCCCTGCGCGTCGCGGGCAAAGCTGCCGCCGGCGGGGTCGGGTGTGTCGCGGGTGACACCGGCCAGCGCCAGGCCGCGGCTGTTGGTCAGCACGGTGTGAAAGTCCGACGAGCGCACGAGGACCGGCCGCGACGTGGTCAGCGCATCGAGCGTGGCCTTGTCCGGGTCGGCGTCGATCGCCTGGGTGGCCTGCCGCACCCAGTTGACCACTTCGAGCCAGGTGTCGGGCTCCTTCGCGCTGCTGTCGTCGAGGCAGACCTGGATCGCGGCTTGCAGCTGCGCGCGGGTCAACGCGGCGTAGTTCAGGTTGCACAGCAGCAAGGCGCGCCCGCCAGCCAGCGCATGCAGATGGCCGTCGACAAAGCCGGGCATCAACATCCGGCCCCCCAGGTCGATGACCTGGGTGTGCGCCCCCACGAGGCGGTCCGCGCCTTCGTCTTCGCCCACATAGACGATGCGCCCGTCGCGCACGGCGACCGCCTGCTGCACCGAGTCACGGTCGTCCACGGTGTAGACATAACCGTGGCGCAGCACGGTATCGGCCTCTCGCTCAGACCCCCCGCAGCCGGCGGCCAGCACCATGCCCGCCAGTGCCCCCACCGACACGAATGCCAGCAGCGCCCGGCCGCTCACCCCACCCGCACGCCGCAGCGCAACCCTCGAACCCCACATGCCAACCCCTTCGCAAGCATCGCCCGGCGCCGGCGTGCCGCCGGGGCGCGCGATGGTCGTCGGGCACGCCACTGGGCCATCGTGGGCAGCAGCCTATCGAGGCGGGTTGCCGAACGGCCCTCTGCAGATGCGGAGGATCAGCCGTCTCGCGCCAGGCGGGCGCCCAGCTCGACCTTGTTGCGCACGCCGAGCTGCAGGTAGGCATCGCGCAGGTAGGTGCGAACGGTCGCCGGGCTGAGGTCGAGCCGTGCCGCGATCGCCTTGTACGACTGGCCCTCGGCGTACAACACGGCCACCGCCCGCTCGCGCGGCGCCAGCGCCGGTGCGCTGGGCCTGCGGCCCCACGAAAGGGCCAGCAACGCGCCGCAGGCCGCCACGGTCAGCGCCTGGCCGCCCAGGCGCAGGGTGGCGGGCAACAGCTCGGCCGGGCGCACGAGCGGCGGCGGCAGGTGGTGCCCTTGCCAACCAGCGAACTCATGGCGCAGCGCGCGGGCGAAGGCGTGGTCGAGGTAGACCACCCGCCCCGTGGCTTCGGCCAGCGCAAAGCCCTCGCCGGCCCGCCGGCCCGGGCCGCGCAGCAACTGCTGCAGCCGCCGATGCCAGATCTGCCGCAGGTGCAGGCAGTAGGCCTCGAAGGCGGTCGCTTCGAGCCCATCGAAGGCCGGCTCGTTGTCGCCCCGGTACAGCGAGACGAAAAACATCAGGCCGCTGTCGGGCAGCTCGAGCGTCACCGCCATCGCGTGGTAGAGGTCATGGCGCCGCGAGAAGCCCTCGATCGCCGGGCCGGCAGAATCGTGGCCGCTGGAGCGGCAGGCCACGCCCAGCTGGCCCATCGTTGCGCGGGCGAATTCATCCGACGAGCCGATCTCGTTCCATTCGTCGGCGAAGCTGGCCGCCAGGCCGATGCTGCCGTGCTGCCAGTTCAGCGGCGGCTCGCTCGCGTCGCCGGTGGAGCATTCGCCCCACCAGGCCCGATCGAACGGCACCAGCGGGCGAAGCGTCTCCAGCGCGCGGGCCACCCATTGCATGCCCAGCGGTTGGTCGGCCGAGGCGTGCAGGTCCAGCAGGCAGCGGCTGAGGCCCGAGAGGGCCGCGATGACGGGCGCGTCTTCGGGTCTGTCTTCGGGCGGCGGCATGCCGGCATTGTCGCGGTGGGCCGCGGCCCACGGCAGGCGCTACACCGCGTCGGGCTCGGCTTGTTCGGCGCTGCTGAGTTGCTGAAGCTCGACCAGCCGGCGGTACAGGCCGCCCTCGATCTGCATCAGCGCCTCGTGCGGGCCCAGCTCGGCGATGCGGCCGTGGTTGAGCACGACGATGCGGTCGGCGTCGCGGATGGTCGACAGCCGGTGGGCGATCGAGATCAGCGTCAGCTTGCCGTGCAACTTGGCCAGCGCCTGCTGCACGACGGCTTCGGTTTCGCTGTCGATGTGCGAGGTGGCCTCGTCGAGCAGCAGGATGCGCGGCTGGCCGGCCAGCGCGCGGGAGATCGCGATCAGCTGCTTCTCGCCGACCGCCAGGCGCGCGCCGCCTTCGCCGAGCTTGGTGTCGTAGCCGTGCTCGAGCCGGCTGATGAAGCCGTGCGCGCCGGCGGCGATGGCCGCGGTCTCGACCTGCGCGTCGGTCAGCGCGCGGCCCATCGCGATGTTCTCGCGGGCGCTCGCCGCCAGCAGGAAAGGCTCTTGCGGCACCAACCCCACCGCGTCGCGAAAGGCGGCCTCGTCGAGGCTGGCGATCGGCTGGCCGTCGACCAGCAACTGGCCGTCGGCCACGGGGTAGAAGCGCAGCAACAGCGACAGCAGGCTCGACTTGCCGCTGCCCGTGGGGCCGACGATGCCGATGAACTCGCCCGGCGCAATGTCCAACGACACCTGGCGCAGCACCGGCGTGCCAGGGGTGTAGGCAAAGTCGAGCTGGCGGATGCTCACGGCACCGGCGGTGACGCGCCCTTCAGCCGCCGGCCGGTCGGCCTCGGCCTCGTCGAGCAAGGTGTTGACGCGCGCGGCGGCGATGATCGCCTGCTGCAGCTGCGAGAACTGCATCGTCAGCTGGATCAGCGGCTCGGTCACGCGGCCCACGTAGCTGACGAAGGCATACAACACGCCAACCTCGATCGCGCTCAGCGCACCCCCGCTTTCGCGCAGGCCGAAGACCGCGATCACGACGGCCAACATCGCCACGTTCAGCAGGTCGAGCGCGGGGCGCAGCAGCAGCGCATTGGCACGCAGCTCGGTCTGGCGCGACTGGTAGTGGTCGTTGTTGATGCGGGCGTAGCGGTCGCCATAGCCCAGCGTGGCGCCGGTGGCCTGCAGCACCGCCATGCCCGAAATCGACTCGGCGGTCTGCGCGTTCAGCTCGCTGCGCAGCTGGCGGGTGCGGGCCACGGCGGGGGCCGACAGGCGCTGGTACAGGTAGACGATGCCGAACACCGCAGGCACCAGCGTGGTCACGATCAGCATCAGCCGCCAGTCGAGAAACGCCATCGTCACCAACAGGCTGGCCAGCATGATCAGGCAGTCGAGCATCACGAACAGCACCTGCACGTACAGCTGCTTGACCGACTCGGTGTCGTTGGTGACGCGGCTGACGAGCTGGCCGGTGATGGCCTTGTCGAAGAAGCTCATCGGCAGCCGCAGCACGTGGCCATAGACCGATTCGCGGATGCGCCGCACCGAGCGCATCGCCACCCCCGCCAGCCGCGAGAGTTGGCGATAGCGCACCCAGCTTGCCACCCAGCCGGCCACCAGCGCGCCGATCAACAGCGCGGCGATGTTGGCCAGCGCCGGGTCACGCGGCAGCAGGTAGCGGTCGATGTAGGCCTTGCCGAGCACGGGGCCGAGCGCGTCCAGCCCAGCGGCCAGCGCCAACCAGGCCAAGCCGATCCACAGGTGCCGTGACTCGGGCTTGGCGGCGCGCCACAGCAGCGCGGCGGCGCGGCGGCCGGGGGAGTTGGTGTCAGTGTTCTTCACGCGCGATGACCGAGCCGTGGTGGGTTGAACAGGCGTGCCATGGCCACCATCGGTAGCCCTCGCGGCGGGCGGTACCTGGCGGGGCCGATTTGTGGAGCGCAACCATGAGCCCCTGCCGGGTGCCGCCCGCCGCGACCCGCCACCTTGGATGGGAGATTCGATGCCCGCATCTCAGTCCGCCTCGAGCGATGCCTTCAGCTGCTGTATGCGCCACTGCTGCGCATACCAGCTGTGGGCCAGGCCTTTGGCCAGCAACTGCTCGTGCGTGCCGCGCTCGGCCAGGTGGCCGTGGCGCAGCACCGCGATCAAGTCGGCGTCCGCAACGGCAGACAAGCGATGGCTGACGACGATCACGGTGCGGCCTTTGCGCTGCTCGCGCAGGTGGGCCAGGATGCGGTGTTCGGTCTCGGTGTCGACGGCCGACAGCGCGTCGTCGAGCAGCAGCAGCGGCGCATCGGCCAGCAGCGCGCGGGCGATCGCCACGCGTTGGCGCTGCCCGCCAGACAGCGTGACGCCACGCTCGCCGACCGGCGTGTCGTAGCCCTGCGGCAGGCGCTGGATGTCGTCGTGCACATCGGCCAGCTCGGCCACCGCCTCGATCTCGGCGCGCGTGGCAGCGGGCTTGGCCAGCGCGATGTTCTCGGCCACGCTGGCCGAGAACAGGATCGGCTCTTGCGGCACCCAGGCGATGCCGGCGCGCAGCGCGTTCAGCGTGTAGTCGGGCAGGCCGACGCCGCCCCAGGTGATGGCGCCGGCCTGCGGCATCCATTGGCGCAGCAGCAACTTGATCAGCGTGCTCTTGCCCGAGCCGGTGGGGCCGACCAGGCCCAGCGTCGAGCCCGGGGCGATGTGCAGCGACAGGCTGTCGAGCGCCGCGTTGTTGGCGCCCGGGTAGGCAAAGCGCACGTCGCGCAGCGCGATCTCGCCGGGGCGCACGGCCTCGACACTGCCGTCGTCGTCGATCGCGAGCGGCTCGTCGAGCACGGCCGACAGGCGCGTCCATGCCGCGCGGCCACGCTGCCACAGCGCCAGCACCCAGCCGGCCGCGAACATCGGCCAGATCAGCTGGATCAGGTAGAGCTGGAAGCTGGTCAGCTGGCCGATCGTGAGCTCACCGTGCCACACCAGCCAGCCACCCAGCGCCAGCGACAGCACGACCGAGGTGGCCAGCGTCATGCCCACGGCGGGCTCGTAGCGGGCTTCCCAGCGCTGCGACCAGTAGGCGGCATCGGCGGCCTTCTCGGCCAGGTCGGCAAAGACCTTCGCGCTGCGTGCCTCCAGGCCCAGCGCGCGCAGCGTGCGCACGCCCGACAGCGTCTCTTGCACGTGGTCGTTCAAGTCGCCGAAACGCTCCAGCGCCTCTTTCGAGCGGCCGTGCACATGGCCCGAGATCCAGGCGAAGCTCCAGGCCATCAGCGGAAACGGCAGCAGCGCGATCGCGGCCAGGCGCCAGTCGACGCCGAGCGCCATCGTCGACACCACGAGCACCAGGGTCAGCGTGCCGTCGAAGCCGGCCAGCATCGCCTCGCCGGCGGCCATCTCGACCGCGTCGACATCGTTGGTGGCCAGCGCCATCAGGTCGCCGGTGCGCCGCGTTTGGTAAAAGCGCGGGCCCTGGCTGGCCAGCCGCTGGTACAGGCGCCGGCGCAGCTCTACGCCCATCTGGTAGGCCGCGGCATACAGCCGCATGCGCCAGCCCACCCGCAACAGGTAGATCGCCAGGCCCGCCGCCAGCAGCAGCGCCAACTCACGCCACAGCGCCGCGCCGGCCAGCTGGTGCGCGACCAGCGCGTCGACCAGGTGGCCGATCTGGCGCGGCAGCCAGACCGTCAACAGCGCGATGCCCAGCAGCATCACCGCCGCGCCGGCGTAGGCCGCCGCATGACGGCGGACGAAGGCGCGGATCAGGGCTGCAAGCGTCATGCGGAAAGGCCGGGCAAAGCGAATAATTCTAGAGATCGGTGCGAACCTTGCTGCTGCCAGGACAATGACACGACCACGACATTTCGTAAGGGCAGTGTGCACGCTGCCGATGCCACTCCAGGAGCACCCGCATGGCCAAGAATTTCAGTGACATGGAAGACTCGAACCCCAGCGCCAACCCGAGCATCCACGAGGTGTCGGACCCGGCGCGCCGCGTGTGGCTGCGCGGCGGCTTCGGGGCGATGGCGGGTGGCTTGTTCGGCCCCGGCCTGCTCACCGCCTGCGCCGGCGCGGCGCAGCAGGCCACCACGCCTGCCGGCCCGGCTTCGCTCGGTCGCCGCATCGGCTTCAAGAGCGTGCCGATGGCCGCGGTGGACACGGTGGTCGTGCCCGAAGGCTACCGCGCCCAGGTGCTGTACCGCTGGGGCGACCCGGTGGGGGTGGCCGGGCAGATGCCGGCATTCAAGCCCGATGCGTCGAACACCGCCGCCGAACAGGCGCTGCAGGCCGGCATGCACCACGACGGCATGGCCTTCTTTCCGCTCGATGGTGGCACCCGCCGCGGCGTGCTGGCGATGAACCACGAGTATGTCGACGACGGCCTGCTGCACACCGACGGCGTGAAGACCTGGAGCAACGAGAAGGCGTTCAAGAGCATGGCCGCGCACGGCGTGTCGGTGATCGAGGTCGAGCGGGTCGACATCGCGCCCCGGGCCGTGGCCGAGGGTGTGGCGCCGCCGGCGGGCCAGGCGCCCGGCAGCGGCCCGGCGTTCGTCGGCGCCTGGCGGGTGGTGACGCCCTCGCGCTACGCCCGCCGCATCACCGCCCGCACGCCGATGCGCATTGCCGGGCCCGCCGCCGGCCACGCGCTGATGAAGACGGCCGCCGACCCGACCGGCACGCTGGTGCTGGGCACCTTCAACAACTGCGCCAATGGCCAGACCCCGTGGGGCACCTACCTGACCTGCGAAGAAAACTGGGCCGGCTACTTCGAGGGCCCCGAGCAGCCCAGCGCGCACCAGAAGCGCTGGGGCGTGAAGAAGGGCAACGGCGGCTACTACCACTGGTACGAGGCCGACGAGCGCTTCGATGCGACCAAGCACCCGAACGAGTTCAACCGCTTCGGCTGGATCGTCGAGATCGACCCGATGGACCCGACCAGCATGCCGGTCAAGCACACCGCGCTGGGCCGCGCGGCGCACGAAGGGGCGGCCACTGCGCTGACGGCCGGCGGCAAGGCCGTGGTCTACATGGGCGAGGACGCGCGCTTCGAATACATCTACAAATTTGTCAGCCGTGACGCGATGAAACCCGGCGGCCTGGCCGCCAACCGCGAGCTGCTGGACCATGGCACGCTGTACGTTGCCCGCTTCGACGCCGGCGGCAGCGGCGAATGGCTGCCGCTGGTGCACGGCCAGGGCCCGCTGACGGCGGCCAACGGCTTTGCCGACCAGGGCGAGGTGCTGATCAAGTCGCGCCAGGCCAGCGACGCGCTCGGCGCCACCAAGATGGACCGGCCCGAGTGGACGACGGTCGACCCGATCACCAAGCAGGTCTATTGCACGCTGACCAACAACAGCGACCGCGGCAAGCCCGACCGGCCCGGTCCCGATGCTGCCAACCCGCGCGCCAACAACACGATGGGCCAGATCATCCGCTGGCAAGAGCAGGGCGACCTGGACGGCACCCGGTTCCGCTGGGACCACCTGGTGCTGGCTGGCGACCCAGCCCAGCCGCGGGCCGAGGCCAAGGGCAATGTGCGCGGCGACATCTTCGGCAGCCCGGACGGCCTGTGGGTCGACCCGCGCGGCGTGTTGTGGATCCAGACCGACGTGTCGTCGTCGGCGATGGGCAAGGGCGAGTACGCGAACCTGCCGAACAACCAGATGCTGGCCTGCGACCCGACCGACCCCAAGGGCGAGATCCGCCGCTTCCTCGTCGGCCCCACCGGCTGCGAGGTGACCGGCCTCACGATGGCCAGCGACCTGCGCACGCTGTTCGTCAACATCCAGCACCCGGGCGAGTCGCCCTCCGAGCGCGGCGACCCCGACGCGCCCAGCCGTTACTCGAAATGGCCCGACGGCGGCCGCCCGCGCTCGGCCACGGTGGCGATCACCAAGCTCGACGGCGGCGTCATCGGCACCTGAGCACTCGCTCACCCGTTTGCGTTGGCGCAACAAAAAGGGGTCTTGAACTCTCCGAAGCTGCCCTTAATTCGTTGAGCATGCGGCGCTGCCGAAGCCCCTGCGAGGGGCAACCCGGCGCCGCGTTTTCACCCCTTGAAAGGAGCAGCCATGTACGAATCCCTTTGGAGCTTCCCTGGCGGCGTGCTCGGCGAATTCGAACGCCTGCGCCGTGAATTGGACGACGTGTTCACCGGTGGTGGCGCGCCCAGCAGCATCCGCTCGGCGGCCCCTGGCGCGTTCCCGGCCATCAACGTGGGCCAGACGCCGAACAGCGTCGAGGTCTATGCCTTTGCGCCCGGCCTCGACCCGGCCAAGATCGACGTGGTGCTCGACCGCGGCGTGCTGACGATCTCTGGCGAGCGGCCCTCGTCTCTGCCGCGCGCCGGCGGCGACACCAAGACCAGCGTCTACACCCACGAGCGGGCCAGCGGCGCGTTCAAGCGGGCGATCAGCCTGCCGGACGACGTGGACGCCTCCCGCGTGCAGGCCAGCTACCGCGACGGCGTGCTCAACGTGAGCATCGCGCGCCGCGAAGAAGCGCAGCCCAAGCGCATCACCGTGCAGTGACGAGCTGACAGCCGCCGACAAGGAGCCAAGACCATGACCACCACCCCTACCGAACTGCAAAAGACGACCCCCACGCTGCCGGCCACCGGCACGGCGGTCGAGAAGAACGCCGACACCCGGGCCTTGCTGCCGCGCGTGGACGTGTTCGAAGACGAGCGCGGCATCACGCTGCTGGCCGACCTGCCGGGCGTGCCGCGCGAGCAACTGGACATCAAGGTCGACGGCGAGACGCTGACGATCGAAGGCACCGTGGCCACCGCCACGCCGGCAGGGCTGCAGCCGGGCTATGTCGAGTTGCGCGTGCCGCGCTACCGCCGCTCGTTCACGCTCAGCCGTGAGCTCGATTCGGCCCACATCGAGGCCAACCTGAAAGATGGCGTGCTGAACCTGCGCATCCCGAAGCAGGCGCATGCCCAACCACGCCGAGTGAACGTTCAGGTCGGCTGAAGGTCTGAAGCGCAGGCCCGGCCGCCAGCGGGTGCATGAGCACCGGCCGGCGGCGGGCCTGCCGCGCACGAGGATGTGCACAAGGAGATCGGCATGATTCAAGCCGTGGCGCAGACGCCGCCGCCACCCCGCCGACGCCGCCGCCTTTGGGCGGCGGCGTCGTTTGTCGTTCTGGCCGCCGCCGCCGGCGTGGCCAGCCTGCAGCCCGCCTGGGGCCGCCCCGATGCGGCGCCGCGCAGCATCGCCACGCGCGGCCCGCTGTCGGGCGACGAGCAGAACAACATCGCAGTCTTCAAGGCCGCGTCGCCGTCGGTGGTCAACATCACCGCGCTCACCGTCGAGCGCGACTTCTTTTCGCTCAACGTGCAGCAGGTGCCGCGCGGCACCGGCACCGGTTTCGTGTGGGACGATCGCGGCCACATCGTCACCAACTTCCACGTCATCCAGGGCGCCAGCGCGGCGCGGGTGACGCTGGCCGACCAGACGAGCTACCGCGCCGAGCTGGTCGGTGCCTTCCCCGACCGCGACCTGGCGGTGCTGCGCATCGACGCGCCCAAGGCGCGGCTGCCGGCGCTGCCGATTGGCACCAGCCGCGAGCTGCAGGTGGGCCAGCGCGTGTTCGCGATCGGCAACCCGTTCGGGCTCGACCAGACGCTGACCACCGGCATCGTCAGCGCGCTCGGGCGCGAGATCGAGTCGGCCACGCGGCGCATGATCCGCGGCGTGATCCAGACCGACGCGGCCATCAACCCCGGCAACTCCGGCGGGCCGCTGCTCGATTCGGCGGGCCGGCTGGTGGGCGTGACGACGGCGATCTACAGCCCGTCCGGCGCCAGCTCGGGCATCGGCTTCGCGATCCCGGTCGACGAGGTCAACCGCATCGTGCCGCGGCTGATCCGCGACGGTCGCATGGTGCGGCCGGCGCTGGGCATCAGCGGCGGGCCGCCTTCGCTGACCCGCTCGCTCGAGCTGCCCACCGGCGTGGCGCTGGTCGGCGTGACCAGCGGCGGGCCGGCCCAGCGCGCCGGGCTCGAGCCTTTCCGCCGCGGCCGCGACGGGCGGGTGGTGCAAGGCGACGTGATCACCGCGGTCAACGACGAAGCGGTGACCGACCTCGACGACCTGCTGACCGCACTGGAGCGTTATCGCCCCGGCGACAAGGTGACGCTGAGCCTGTGGCGCGGCGGCCAGACGCGCAAGCTGGCGGTGACGCTGGGCGAGGCGAACGACTAAGGGCGGCCGTCGCCGCCCTCCGCGGGGGCGCCGGCCTCAGTGGTCCGCCGCGTAGCGGGCCGCCAGCTCTTTCGCTGCCTTGGCTTCGCTGACCAGCCGGGTGCCGCCCACCCAGGCCTGGGTGACGCGGTCGCGCGCGTCGCGCTCGATGCGCGCGCGTTCGCCGTGGTTGGCGAAGCCGCCGGCCAGCGTGATCAGGCCGCTGTCGGTGCCGCCCTGCCGTCGTGCGTCGGGCACCACCTGCGAGGCGTCCTGCATCGGGTTCGGCAGGTTGGGGTTGGCGATCAGCACCTTGCCGCCCACCGGCACGAAGTCGAACGCGCCCCACAGGCTCCAGTAGCGGCCGCCCCAGCGGGCGGTGCGCGGGCTGGGCGCGCCGTGTTTGGCAAAGGCCTGGAAGATGTGCAGCGCGCCGTCGAGCCAGACGTGCGAGATGCCGTCGGCGGCATTGGTCAGCACCGACACCGTCAGGTCCTGCTCGGGCACGCAGCAGGTGCGCGTGATCGTGCCCTGGAAGCCGCCGGAGTGGCCGAACCATTCCCACTCGCCCAGCTTGCCCGAGATGGTGCCCAGGCCGTACCAGCGCTCGACCGTGCCGTAGGCGTCTTTCCACTGCCGGCGCACCATCTCGCGCCGGCTCTCGGGCTTCAGCACGCTGCGTTTGGCGCCGGGGGCCAGGCTGCCGAAGAAGCGCGCCAGGTCGCCGGCGGTGCTGACGAAGCCGGTCGCGGCGGCCAGGGCGTTCGTCGGGTTGGTGGCCGGGATCACCACGCGGCGGCCGAGCGGCATCTTGCTGCTGTGGCCGTGTGCGAAGGGCAGCTTGGGGCTGGCCGGCATGTCGGGCGTGGTGTGCTCCAGCCCCGAGGCGGCCACGATCTCGCGCGCCGTCCACTCGCCGAAGCTCTCGCCGGTCACCGCCTCGATCACCAGGCCCACCAGGCCGTAGCCGTGGTTCGAGTACTTGAACCGCGTGTTGGCGTCGATCGTCGGGCCGTCGGCCAGGTCGGCCAGCAGCTCTTGCGCATTCAGGAAAGGCCGGCGGTCTTGCCATTGGCTGGCGTCTGAGCCGTCGCGCACCAGGCCGGCGGTGTGCGACAGCAGCTGGGTCAACGTGGCTTTCGCGACGCTCGGGTGCAAGCCCTTTACGTAGCGGCCCACCGCATCGTCCAGCTGCAGGCGGCCTTGCTCGCGCAGCTTCATGATCGCGGCCGCGGCAAAGGTCTTGCTGTGCGAGGCGACCCGAAAGCGATGCTGCGGCGTCAGCGGCAGCTGCCGGGCCAGGTCTGCATGGCCGAAAGCGGCCTCGAAGACCAGCTTGCCCTTGCTCGCCACCGCCAGCGTGCAGCCGGGTTGTTCGCTCAGGCGCATCTGGTGGTCGATCCACGTGGGGAGGTAGTCAAGCGCCGCGGCAAGCCATCTGTCCAAGGTCCGCTCCTTTGCATGAAGGGTCAAGAATGGAGCGGCATCTTGACAGGCTTTGCGGCCCGGCCGGCGCGCAGGCTCAATCGGCGAAGAACTCGCCGGCACGCTGCAGGAAGCCGCGGCCCCAGGGCCGCTCGTCAAGCGTGGGCCAGCAGTCGAGCACCCACTCGATCGTGTTGACCATGCGGACCTCGATGTAGGCGTCGAGCTGCCGCTCGATGCCCGGCGGCAGCGGCCGCGCCTGGGCATAACCTTCGAGCAGCGCGGCACGGTGGCGCGGGTACAGCGGCGCGTGGTCGTGGTTGCCGACGGCCGGGTGCTTCAGGTACTGCAGCGTGGCCGCGAGGTCCAGCGCATGGTGGCCCCAGCCGCATTCGCTGAAGTCGATCGCGCCGGCGGCGGCGCCGCTGAACAGCAGGTTCCACGGGTGCAGGTCGGCGTGGATGAAGCCCCACGCGGTGCTGTCGCGCGGAAAACCGGCCAGCTCATCGACCAGGCGCCGGGCCGCGGCCTGGACACGCTGATGGGCGGCCGGCGGCAGGGCGGGGTGGGGTGGTCGGCTGCCATCGGCCCAGGCGCCCAGGTCGGGCCCGTCACCATCGCCCAGGCGCTGGCCGACGACCTGGCCGGCGGCGACCAGGCGCTCGGCGACGCGGTGCATCGCGCCGGCCAGCCGGCCGACGCGTTGCAGGTGCACCGGCCGCAGCGCCTTGTCGAGCAGGCGGCCATCGACCCAGCTGAGCACCACCGCGAGTCGGCCATCGGGCCAGCGCTGGATGAAGCGGCCATCGAGCGCCGGTTGCGGCGTCGGCACGTGCAGGCCTTCGGCACCGAGCGCAACGAGCCAGTTCACCTCATCGGCGATCGCCGTTTCGTTGACGATCCGCGGCGGGTAGATGCGCAGCGCCAGGTCCGCACGGCCGGGCACGGTCAGCCGGTAGATCTCGCAATCGAGCCGCGCAACGCAGCGGGCGCGCGCCACGTCGATGCCGTAGAACTCGGCCAACCAAGAATGGACAGGCTTCGCCCGGGTTGATGGCGTGGGGCGAAACGCGGCGAAGTCGTTCATGGGCGGGCAGATCATGGCGCATCGCGCCCCGATCCGGGCGCGACCCACGGGGCTGCCGTCCTCAATGCGAAGGATGCCGCGCGCCGGTGCCTGTTGGCACCTGGCACCCGGCGCGGGGCATCACATGCCCGCGTAGTTCGGCCCGCCGCCGCCCTCGGGCGTGACCCAGACGATGTTCTGCGTCGGGTCCTTGATGTCGCAGGTCTTGCAGTGCACGCAGTTCTGCGCGTTGATCTGCAGGCGGTCGGCGCCATCGTCGTTCTTGACGAACTCGTAGACGCCGGCGGGGCAGTAGCGGCTCTCGGGGCCGGCGTACTTGGCCAGGTTCACGGCCACCGGCACGCTGTCGTTCTTCAGCGTCAGGTGCGCGGGCTGGTTCTCTTCGTGGTTGGTGTTGCTGATGAACACCGACGACAGGCGGTCGAAGCTGAGCTTGCCGTCGGGCTTCGGGTAGGTGATCGGCTGGCACTGAGCGGCCGGCTTCAGGTACTCGTGGTCTCGCTTGGTGGCGTGCAGCGTCCACGGCGGGCTTTGCACGCCGAGCTTGGGCAGCAGCCATTGCTCGACACCGGTCATCAGCTTGCCGACCAGGTCACCCTTCTTGAACCAGAGCTTGAAGTTGCGCGTCTGCTGCAGCTCGTCGTTGAGCCAGCTCTTCTCGAAGGCTTCGGGGTAGGCGCTCAGCTCGTCAGCGCTGCGGCCGGCCTTGAGCGCGTCGAACAGCGCGTCGGCGCAGAGCATGCCGCTCTTGATCGCGGCGTGGCTGCCCTTGATGCGCGCGGCGTTCAGGTAGCCGGCATCACAACCGATCAGTGCGCCGCCGGGGAACACGGTCTTGGGCAGCGCTTGCGGCGTGCCGTTGTTGATGGCGCGGGCGCCATAACCGATGCGCTTGCCGCCCTCGATGTGCGCGCGGATGGCGGGGTGCGTCTTCCAGCGCTGCATTTCCTCGAACGGGCTCATGTACGGGTTCTGGTAGTCCAGGCCGATCACGAAGCCGAGCGTCACCTTGTTGTCTTCGAGGTGGTAGAGGAAGCCGCCGCCGAAGGTGTCGTCCACCATCGGCCAGCCGGCCGTGTGCACCACCAGGCCGGGCTTGGCCTTGTCGGCCGGGATCTCCCACAGCTCTTTGATGCCGATGGCATAACTCTGCGGGTCCTTGCCTTCGGTGAGCTTGTACTTGGCCAGCAGTTGCTTGCCCAGGTGGCCGCGCGCGCCTTCGGCAAAGACCGTGTACTTGCCGACCAGCTCCATGCCGAGCTGGAAGCCGTCGTGCGGCTGACCATCTTTGCCGATGCCCAGATCGCCGGTGGCCACGCCGCGCACACGGCCTTGCTCGTCGTACAGCACCTCGGCGGCCGAGAAGCCGGGGAAGATCTCGACGCCGAGGGCTTCGGCCTGCTGCGCCATCCACTTGACGACGTTGCTCAGCGAGATGACATAGCAGCCATCGTTGTGCAGGTTGCGCGGCACGAAGGCGTCGGGCGTGCGGGTCGAGCCGGTTTCGCTCAAGAACAGCACGTCGTCGCCGGTCACGGCCTGGTTCAGCGGGGCGCCGAGTTCCTTCCAGTTCGGGAACAGCTCGGTGATGGCGCGCGGGTCCATCACCGCGCCGGAGAGAATGTGCGCGCCGGGCTCGGAGCCTTTCTCGAGCACCACCACGTTGACCTCGCCGCCTTTTTCGGCCGCCAGCTGCTTCAGCCGGATGGCCGTGGCCAGGCCTGCAGGGCCGCCGCCGACGATCACCACGTCGTATTCCATCGATTCGCGGGGGCCGTATTGGGCAAGCAGTTCGGGGGCGGTCATGGCAGGTCTTTCGAGTGGTGACGGCGGCCGGGCGGCCTGCGGCGTAGCGCCGCGCGGATGCAGGGTCGGGGCCGGGCCGCAGGGCGGGGGGCCGGGCCGAGCGAGGGGCATTCTAGCGGCAGCGCTGAAAAATAGAACGGTCGTGCTTTTCTGCTGTGGCCGGCACGCTGCACCACCGGCGATGGCGCGCTAGGGCCTGTTCACACTACGCAAGCCCGGGTTTCCGTAGTGTGAACCGGCCCTAGTTGAGGGATGACATGCTGGCGCCGAACCGGGCGTGCTACGCTTTTCGCCTCCCCGCCCCAAGCGCTGCGCGCCCAACACCATGAGCTACAACATCGATCTGTCCGGCCGCGTGGCCCTCATCACCGGGGCATCCAGCGGCCTGGGCGCGCAGTTCGCGCGCACGCTGGCCAAGGCCGGGGCGGCGGTGGTGCTGTCGGCCCGCCGGGTCGAGCGGCTGAAGACCTTGCGCGCCGAGATCGAAGGCGCCGGCGGCGACGCCCACGTGGTGGCGATGGACGTGAGCGACCCGGTCAGCATCCGCGCCGGCGTGGCGCACGCCGAGACCGAGGTCGGCACGCTGGACCTGCTGATCAACAACGCCGGGGTCAGCACGACGCAGAAGCTGCTCGACGTGACGCCGGAAGATTTCGACTACGTGATGGACACGAATGTGCGCGGCGCATTCTTCGTGGCGCAAGAGGTGGGCAAGCGCATGGTGGCGCGGGCCCGCGGCGCGGCGCCGGGCACCTTCACCGGCGGGCGCATCGTCAACATCGCCTCGATGGCCGGCGTGCGCGTGCTGAGCCAGATCGGCGTCTATGCGATGAGCAAGGCCGCTGTGATCCACATGACCCGCGCCATGGCGCTCGAATGGGGCCGCTACGACATCAACGTCAACTGCATCTGCCCCGGCTACATCGACACCGAGATCAACCACCACCACTGGCAGACCGACGCCGGCCAGAAGCTGGTGCAGATGATGCCGCGCAAGCGCATCGGCAAGCCGGAAGACCTGGACCTGATGCTGCTGTCGCTGTGCGCGAAGGAAAGTCACTTCGTCAATGGCGCGGTCATTCAAGCCGATGACGGCTTCGGTGTGTGAGCGCGCTGTC
Source organism: Ideonella sp. (assembly GCF_041914305.1). Lineage (NCBI taxonomy): Bacteria > Pseudomonadati > Pseudomonadota > Betaproteobacteria > Burkholderiales > Sphaerotilaceae > Ideonella > Ideonella sp. The sequence goes on along the minus strand of NZ_JAYSDQ010000002.1, from coordinate 95,131 downwards.
GACGATGGAATTGCGAATCCTTACCCCTCTCGAAGCGCGCGTGCTCGGCGTGCTGGTCGAGAAGCAGCACACCGTGCCCGACACCTACCCGCTGTCGCTGAACGCGCTGCAGTCGGGCTGCAACCAGAAGACGGCGCGTGCGCCGGTGATGGAGGCGAGCGAGGCCGACCTGCTGGTGGCGGTGGACAGCCTGAAGCACCTGCATTTGATCTTCGAGGTCAGCGGCAGCCGCGTGGCGCGTTACGAGCACAACCTGGGCCGGGTGCTGGGTGTGCCGAGCCAGTCCGTGGCGCTGTTGGCGGTGCTGATGCTGCGCGGGCCGCAGACCTCGGCCGAGTTGCGCTTGAACTGCGAGCGCCTGCACCGCTTTGCCGACATCTCGTCGGTCGAAGGCTTTCTCGACGAGCTGTCGACCAAGCAGCCGGCCCGCGTGGTGAAGCTGGCCCGTGCGCCGGGCGAGCGCGAGGCGCGCTGGGCGCACCTGCTGTGCGGCGAGCCGGCGCAGCCGAGCGCGGCGTATGGCGCATCGGCCGGTGAGGGCGGGGGCGTCGCCGCGGGCGAGGTCGCGGCCCTGCGCAGCGAGGTGACGCGCCTGTCCGACGAGCTGGCCGCGCTGCGCGCCGACCTGGCGGCGGTCAAGGCAGAGCTGGGCCTGGGCTGATGCGTTTCGAACTGCCCGCCGACAAGAAGTTGACCTACGAGATGGTGATCCCCATCCGCTGGGGCGACATGGACGCGATGGGCCATGTCAACAACACCGTCTACTTCCGCTACCTCGAGATCATTCGCGTGCAGTGGCTGCACGAGGTGGGCGGCGCACCCGACCCGACCGCCCAGGGCCCGGTGATCGTCAACGCCTTCTGCAACTTCATCAAGCAGCTCGAGTACCCGGGCGACGTGCTGGCCAAGCACTACGTGGCCAACCTGGGCCGGACCAGCTTCGACACCTTCATCACACTGGAGCGCACCGACCAGCCCGGTGTGATCCACGCCGAAGGCGGCGCGACGACGGTGTGGGTGGACTTCCCGGCCGGCAAGTCGGTGCCGGTGCCGGACTGGTTGCGGGCGCTGATCGCCTGAGGGCCTGACAGGCTGAGCACCGGCCGGCGCTTCGTTGCCGTTGCGCCGACCGGCCGAGACGGGCTTACGGCTTGCGGTACTCGTGGGCGCCGATGTCCCACGCGCTCAGCGCGCGCTTGTTGCCGAAGTAGTCGTGCCAGATGCTCGGCATCACGGTCGAATACTGGGCGGCATCGATCGCCGGTGAGCCCGCGGCCAGCATGTGGCCCTTGGGCGAGTCGTCGTTCGCATCGGCGAACTGCGGGTCGGCCACCACGTCGGCCTTGCTGGTGCAGTCGCCATTCGAGGTCGAGGCCCACCACAGGTTCGCCAGGCAGTCGAAGCCGACCGCGGGCACCTTGGCCACCGGCCAGGTGGACGCGTCGGGCGCCCAGATGTTGCTCTGGACGCGGTTGTCGCTGTGGTTGCTCGTGTCCACGATCGCCAGCGCGTTTTCCCAGGTTCGGTGGACCGTGTTGTTCAGGATGTCGACCTTCTTCAGCCCCGTCATGTTGCGCGGGTGGTAGTGGTCCGACTTTTCCCAGTAGAAGTTGATGCCGAAGCGGCTGTTCACCACGATGTTGTTGCTGATCTTCAGGCGGCTGAGCGGCTGGTGGTTGTCGTAGTCGGCCCGCTCGTTGGCCATGCCGATGCCGCCTGCTGGCGCACCGCACCGGTAGTAGGCGGTCAGCGCCGGGTCGTTGATGGCCTGGTTCTGGTCGACCACGCTGTTCGACGCGTTGTTCAGGTAGAAGTTGACGCCGAAGTTGTCGTGGGCATCGTTGCGCTTGACGGTGGCACGCGTGACGTCGTTGAGGACGAGGCCCTCGCCGAAGTTGCGGTAGACGGTGTTGCCCTGGGCCAGTACGTCGTCGGTGCGGCTGATGTTCAGCGCCGAGGGCCAGCCGAAGCCCTGGCAGCGCGGCGTGCCGTCGCCCTGGTTGACCATGACCACCTGGGTGATGGTGTTGTCGAGCACCTTCACGCCCGTGTGCCGCTGGCGAATCGCCCAGTCGTACGGGTCGGCCAGGTAGATGCCCGAGCCGGCGATGTTCTCGATCCAGTTGCCTTGAATGACCAGGTTCTCGGACGGACGGATCTTGATGCCGTCCTTGCCCTGGCCGTTGACGACCTTGCGGATGTTCTTGACGGTGTTGTTGGTCACGGTCGCGCCGACGCTCTCGACGATCACGATGCCGTCGCCGTTGGTGACCGTGTCGACGGTGTTGTGGAACACGGTCAGGTTGTTGCCGAGCACGAGGTAGATGGCGGTGTTCTTGTTGTTGGTGATGGTGTTGTGCTCGAACACCTCGCTGTGGTCGACGTTGCGCGCGCCGTCCAGGTAGATGCCGTAGACGTTCGAGTTCTTCAGCGTGCTGCCGGTGACGCGGATGTCGTGGCTGCGCTTGATGCGCACGAGGCTGCCTTCGGGCGTGGCTGTGCCGTCGATCACCAGGCCGGCGAGCACCAGGTTGCTGGCATCTTCGATGGTGATGCAGTCGGGCGTTTCTTCCTGCGACTGGCGTACGACGGCGCAGCTGAGCTGGTGGCTGCCGTTGGGCACCGATGCTTCGCCGTTGATCGTGATCGGCGCGCCGATCGGGTTCTTGGTGATGCGCAGGCGGCTGGTGACGGGGTAGGTGTCCAGCACGGTCAGCGTGTCGCCGGCCTGCAGGGCCTCGCTGATCGCGCGCTGCAGGTGGCCCCAGGGCTGCTCCTTGGTGCCGGGGCCGCTGTTGTCGGCGGTGCCGGAGGCCGAGACGTAGTAATGCCCCGCCATCGCGGCGAGCGGCAGCCCTTGCAACGCCAACACCGCCGCCGCGGCGGTGGCCCTTCGAATCAATGACATGGTCTTCCTCTGAGTTTGGTTTTGGGGCGCAGATTCTGTCGAGCCCTGTTCAAACACTCAAGGAAGGGGTTTCAGGCAACGCTGAACAAGTCCCTCGCGGGCCGCGCGTCCCTGCTTTGGGCGGTCTGCTGCGTTGCAAATCCTCGCCATAGCACAAGCTATGGCTGTGGTTTGCGCCTTGCAGCCCATCCCAAACCAGGGCGCGCAGCCTCGCGGGGCCTATTCAGCGTCGCCTTCAAGCTGCGTCCAGGTTCAGCCGCCCAGCAACCGGTGCACCAGCTCGGGCGTGGTGCTGGCGCCGACCTTGCGCATCAGCCGGGCCCGGTAGACATCGACCGTGCGCGGGCTGATGGCCAGGCGCTTGCCGATCTGCTTGCTGGTCGCGCCGTCGATCAGCAAGGCGGCGATCTCGCGTTCGCGGGGCGTGAAGTCGACCTTCAGCACGCGCCGCGCCGACAGGTCTTCGAAGGTCCAGATGCCGGCGGCGTGCGGGTCGTTCGCGTCCAGCGCGCGGCCCGACACGTGGCACCAGAACAGCTCGCCGTCGATGCGCTTCATCACCCGGTCGTCGGCGTAGAAGCCGGTGGCGTCGAGGCTGGCGACGATGCGGGCGCCGGTGCGCTCGTACTCGTCGGCGCTGGGGTACATCGCCTCGAACGACTGGCCGATCAACTGGTCGGCCTGGGCGCGGAACATCTCCAGCACGCGCTGGTTGCAGTCGACCACCAGCCGGTGGCGCGACAGGATCATGCCGATCGGGGCGAGGTCGAAGGCGGTGCGGTAGTCGAGGTCGATCGCCGGTGCCGCTGCGGTGGGCGGGGCGCTCACAACAGCGCGTAGGTGGTGGTCGCGTGCGCGGCCAGCTTGCCGTCGGGCAGCAGGCATTCGATCTCGCCGAACACGAGTTGCCGGCCGGGCTTGAGCACCCGCGCGACGACCGTGACCTCGCCCACATCCTTGGGCACCGGCCGCATGAAGCTGGTCTGCAGCTGCACGGTGGTCATCGGGCGAAAGCCGCCCAACTGCGCACTGATGGCCAGCACCATCGCCGTGTCGGCGGCGGCCATCAGCGTCTGGCCGCACAGCACGCCGCCGCCGTGCACGTGGCGGTGGCCCACCGGCAGCGCCAGCATCACGCCATCGGGTTCGACGGCGCGCACGACGAGGTCCAGGTCCTGCACCCAGGGCGCGAACATCGTGGCGAGCAGGTCTTGCAGGTGGGCGGCGTCAACTGGGCCGATCGGGCGGGGGGAATCAGTCATGGGTCGGACAAACCTTAGTCAAATCTACGTAACGACTACTTAATGTGTTACGTAGTACCCTTCGTGCCCATCCGAACAAGCCCGGAGGCAATTCCGAATGAACAAGGTATACCCAAGCGCTGCCGCAGCGCTGGACGGCATCGTCAAAGATGGCCAGTTGATGGCGGTCGGCGGCTTCGGCCTTTGCGGCATCCCCGAGGCGCTGATCGACGCGCTGCAGGCCAGCGGCGTCAAGGGCCTGACGGTGATCTCGAACAACGCGGGCGTCGACGGCTTCGGCCTCGGCAAGCTGCTGGCCACGCGGCAGATCAAGAAGATGATCTCCAGCTATGTCGGCGAGAACAAGGAGTTCGAGCGCCAGTACCTGTCGGGCGAGCTGGAGCTCGAATTCACGCCCCAGGGCACGCTGGCCGAGAAGCTGCGCGCCGGCGGCGCCGGCATCCCGGCGTTCTTCACCAAGACCGGTGTCGGCACCATCGTGGCCGAAGGCAAGGAGCTGCGCGAGTTCGACGGCCACACCTACGTGATGGAGCGCTCGCTGCTGCCCGAGGTGTCGCTGGTCAAGGCGCACGTGGCCGACAAGAGCGGCAACCTGCAGTTCCGCCGCACCGCGCGCAACTTCAACCCCAACGTCGCGATGGCCGGCAAGGTCACGATCGTCGAGGTCGAGAAGATCGTCGAGACCGGCGAGCTGGACCCGGACCAGGTTCACCTGCCGGGCATCTTCGTGCACCGCATCGTGCTGAACACGACGCCGGAAAAGCGCATCGAGCAACGCACGACCCGCAAGGCCTGAAGGAGACCCACAAATGGCATGGACCCGTGAAGAGATGGCCAAGCGCGCGGCGCAGGAACTGCGCGATGGCTTCTACGTGAACCTGGGCATCGGCCTGCCCACGCTGGTGGCCAACCATGTGCCGTCCGGCATGGAGGTGTGGCTGCAAAGCGAGAACGGCCTGCTCGGCATCGGCCCGTTCCCGACCGAAGACGAAGTCGACCCCGACATGATCAACGCCGGCAAGCAGACCGTGACCACGCTGCCGGGCTCGTCGATCTTCAGCAGCGCGGACAGCTTCGGCATGATCCGCGGCGGCAAGATCAACCTGGCGATCCTCGGCGCGATGCAGGTCAGCGAGAAGGGCGACCTGGCGAACTGGATGATCCCGGGCAAGATGGTCAAGGGCATGGGCGGCGCGATGGACCTCGTGGCCGGCGTTGGCCGCGTGATCGTGCTGATGGAGCATGTCGCGACCAAGAAAGACGGCTCGACCGACCTGAAGATCCTGCCGAGCTGCACGCTGCCGCTGACCGGCCTGGGTGTGGTCAACCGCATCATCACCGACCTTGCGGTGATGGACGTGACGCCGCAGGGCCTGAAGCTGGTCGAGCTGGCCGAAGGCGTGACGCGCGAAGAAGTGCAGGCCAAGACCGGCGTTCCGCTGCACTGAACCCGATCGGCCGGCGGGTCACGCCGGCCGGGCGGCCCGATCAGCGGGCCGCCAGCTTCTGCAGCTCGCGCTCGGCCAGCGCGTACTCGACGAACTCGACCACGCGCGTGTTGACGGCCTTCTGGAACCAGTCGCGCGCGACCTGTGGCTTGCCGTCCAGCAACTGCTGCTGGCCGAGGAAGAAATACAGCTCGCACAGTCGCCCGTCGGTCTCGTCCTTGTCGGCGCGGGCGGCGGCCAGCGCCTGGTCCAGGCTGCCGGTGCCGTTCAACAGCTCGACCACCGGGTACGGCCAGGCCGGCTTGCTGTCGCTGGGCTTGAACGGCTGGGTGGCCGCCACGCCATCACTGCCCAGGCGCTTGGACACCACGTGCAGCCACAGCGTGGCATAACCGCGGTCCACGTCGGCGCGGTTCTTCAGCACCTCCAGCAGTTCGTCGCGCGCCTGCTCGGGCTGGCCGGCGTAGTAGTGGGCGTAGGCGCGGGTGTAGCGCGGGCCTGAGTCGCTCGGTGCCAGTGCGAGTGCCTTCGACGCATGTTCGATGGCCAGCGCGTCTTGCCGCTGCATCAGCGCATTGACCGACAGGCCCGCATGGGCCTCGCTGTTGCTCGGGTCCAGCTTGAGTGCTTCGGTGAAGCTCAGCGCGGCTTCGCTGGCCTGGCCGAGATGGTCTTGCTGCACGCCACGCTCGGTGAGGATCTTGGCGCGCAGCAACGGCGTCAGGCGGTTCGAGTCGAGCTGCGCCTGGGCCACCCAGAGGTTGATCTGGGCGGTGACCTGCACCTTCGTGCGCCGGCTGGACAGCACCCGCAGGGTCTCTGCGTTGTCCTTCTTCCCGCGTTCGGTCAAGCGTGCGGCTTCTTTCGGCCCGATGGTCGGCACGTTGACCGTGCCCATCAGTCGGGGCCACAGCTTGACCAGCTGTTCGCGGTGCGCCGACCAATCGGCGGCTTTCAGTTGCTCGTTGAGCAGGCGCAGTTCTCCGTCGAAGCGGGCGCTGGCGCGCTTGAAATCGGCCGCGATGTGCAGCTCGAAATTGGGGTCGACCACGTCGAATGGCCGCTTGGCTTCGCTGGTGTAGACCTCTTCCGGGAACCGAAACTCCAGCGTGTGGCGGTAGATTCCTGGCGAGCCCAGCACCATCGGCAGCTTGCGTGGCACCTGGTCGGGCAGGCGCAGCATCTGCACGAGGCCCGGCAGCCCGTAGTCGCCGACCAGGGTCTTGCGGTCGACCAGGCGCAGGTAGTTCGGCAGCTTGAAGTTCAGCCGCACCCGCAGCGCGTTGTGGCCCTCGACCTCGTCGACCTGCATCGCGCCGTCCAGCTGGGCGCCGCTGTAGAAGCGGGTGTATTCGTCGAGGAACTGCTTCTCCAGCTCGCTGGCGGGCTGGGCATCGAGCGTGTGCCGCACGCTTTCGGCGACGTCGCCGTGGTAGACGATGTCGGCGCTCAGGCGCGGGTCTTCGGCCAGGCTGGTGAAGACCAGGCGGTCTTCGCCGGCCACGCGCAGCGTGTCGTGCCCATCGGGCACGCTGCTGAGGCCGGCCGTGCCGGCATCGACCACCAGGCCCTGGCCCAGGCCGAACGACTGGCGTTCCGCCAGCGGCCCGGTCTGGCGCGAGCGGGTGCCGTCGAGCAGCCAGGCCTGGTCACCCACCTGCACCCGGGCGATCACGTGGTTGAAGGCCAGCGGGCTCGGCAGCATGCGCGCCACGTCGTCGTGAAAGCCGGTGGACACCAGCACCGGCGTGGCGACCACGCCCTGGGCCTTCAGCAGCGCCACGAGCAACGCCACCTTGTCCTTGCAATCGCCGAAGCGTTGCTTCAGCACCTGGTCGGGGTCGGCCGGGCGGTGGCTGTTGATGCCGGTTTCGGTGCCGAAGTAGCGCACCTCGTTTTGCACGAAGTCGAGCGTGCGGCGCACGCGCTCGGCCACCGCGTCGGCGGCGGGGCCGGCCAGCGTGTCGGCCTGGGCCTGCACGGCCGGCGCGGCGCCGCCACCCGGTGTGAACACACGTGTGGCCCAGCGGGCCACGTCGGCCCAATCTGCGTATTCGCTGAGCTGGATCACGTCGGGCAGATACGCTGCCGGCGGCGTGTTCGCGTCGGACTGGAACTGCGGGATCAGCGTGCGGCGCATCACCGTGTCGCGCCAGCCGGCCTGGACCTGGCTGTTGGTCTCGATGCGGCTCGGGTCGGCCTGGACCTGGATGGCGCGGCCCTGCGGCGCCAGCAGGCGGTAGCGCAGCAGGGCCGTGGGCCCGCGCACGCCCAGCGCCCAGTCGGTGTCGACGAACTTGCCTTCGAAGACCGGGTTGGCGCCGCGCAGGCTGTAGGCGAACTCGACGCGGTCGCCGACGCGCACGTCGCTCAGCACCACCGAGGCGGTGCTGCGGCCGTCGACCATCTGCCGCTCGAGCTGTGATTCGCGTTGCAGCAGCTTCACCTGGCGCGCGTCCAGCTTGTCGATGCGCTGGCCGTTGCGCCAGAGCTCGAGCTTGTGCAGCGTCAGCTTCTGGTAGCTGGGGTCGAACTCGATCTGCAGCTGCGCCCCGGCTTCCAGGCCGGCGGTCTCGTTGATCTGCCGCACGGCCCGCATGTAGCGGGTTTCGTCGCCCGCTTCCACCCGCGTCTGGCGGTCGATGACCAGCAACTGCAGCGGCGCCTTGGGCAGCTGGGCCACGAGGCCCGCGTCGACCGGCACCGGCAAGACCCAGGCGGGCGCCGGTGCGATGTTGAAACCGGTCGGGTTCTTGGCTGCGGCGGCGGCTGTGGTGCGTGCCTTCGCCGGTGTGCCGGCTGGCGCTTGCGCCGAGGCCGCGGTGGCCCACAGCCCGCAGGCCGCCAGCAGGCAGGCGTTTGCAACGTGGGCCCAACGGCCGGCCAGGTGGCCGCGTGCCATGTCGGCGGCGGCGACGGTCTTCCCCATGTGAGTGATCTCCCTCCCTTGTGAGTGCCGACATGATGCCCGACGCGACGGCCGCGCCGCAGTGCGCCACTCCGTCAAACGTGGAGGGCGGGTGGGGCGGTTTTCACGCCCAGGGCTCGAGATGCGGGGCCATCACCTCGGCCAGCCAGTCCATCACCGCGCGCACGCGCTGGGGCTGGTGGCGTCGGTTCGCGTAGAGCAGGTGCACGGGCATCGAGGGCGCGCGGTGTTCGGGCAGCACCTCGACGAGTGCGCCGTCGGCGATCAGCGCCTGCACGCCGTGTTGGGGCGCCTGGATCAGGCCGAGCCCGGCCAGGCAGGCGGCCTGGTAGGCCTCGGCGTTGTTCACCGTCACCTGGCCGGCCATCGCCACGGTGCGCACGCTGCCGTCTGGGTGGGCGATGTCGAAGCCGTCGGGCCGCGCGCCGAGCACCGGCACGTAGTGCACCAGCAGATGCGTGGCCAGCTCGTCGGGCGATTGCGGCGTGCCGTGGCGTGCCAGGTAGCCGGGGCTCGCGCAGTTGATCATCTTGAAGCGGCCCAGCGGCCGCGCGATCAAGCCGCTGTCGACCACCGCGCCGACGCGCAGCACGCAGTCGAAACCCTCGCGCACCAAGTCGACCCGGCGGTCGGTGCTGCTGATCTCGATCTCCAGCTTCGGGTGGCGCTGCAAGAGCTCGGGCAGGTGCGGGATCACCATGTGGCGCGCGGCGCCGGTCGACATGTCCACCCGCACGCGGCCGCGCAGCTCGGGCGCGCTGCGCTGGAACAGCGTCTGCAGCTCGTCGACGTCGGCCAGCAGGTCGCGGCAACGGTCCTGGAACGCGAGGCCGTCCTGCGTCAGCTGCACCTTGCGTGTGGTTCGGTGCAGCAGGCGCGTGCCGAGGTGGTTTTCGAGCGCCTGGATGGTGGTCGAGACCTTGCCCTTGGGCCAGCCCAGCCGGTCGGCGGCCTGGGTGAAGCTGCCCAGCTCGGCGACCTGGGCGAAGGCGTTCAGTTGGTCCAGCAAGCTCATCGCGGGGTGCCTGACTGTTCTTGTGGTGAGAACAAATTGATCTGTTTCTGGCAATTTATCAGCTGAAGGCGGATCAATAAAGTCCCGTCATCGCTTCTGTTTCACCTGACCCAAGGACCTGCCATGACGACGACTGTTGCTTCCACCCCCTCTCTGAAGATCGCCCTGGTCACCGGCGGCAGCCGTGGCCTGGGCCGCGCGTCGGCGCTGCAGCTGGCGCGCCAGGGTTTCGATGTGCTGCTGACCTTCCGCTCACAGGCCGCCGAGGCGGCCGAGGTGGTGGCGCAGATCGAGGCGCTGGGCCGGCGTGCACTGGCGCTGCCGCTGGACATGGGCAGCACGGCCGGCTTCGCCGCCTTTGCCGACCAGGTGCAGACGGCGCTGTCGCAGCACTTCGGCCGCAGCGACTTCGACGCGTTGGTCAACAACGCCGGTGCCGGTACGCATGCGCCCCTGGCCGAGACGACCGAAGCGCAGTTCGACCAGATGTTCAACATCCACCTGAAGGGTGTGCTGTTCCTGACCCAGCGCCTGTTGCCGCTGCTGGCCGATGGCGGCCGGATCCTCAACGTGTCGTCCGGCCTGGCGCGCTTCACCTTCCCGGGCTACGGCGCCTATGCGGCGATGAAGGGCGGCATCGAGGTGATGACGCGCTACCTGGCGAAAGAGCTGGCGCCGCGCGGCATCACCGTCAACGTGGTGGCGCCGGGTGCCGTCGAGACCGACTTCGGCGGCGGCGCGGTGCGCGACAACGCGCAGCTGAACGCCGCCATCGCCGGGCAGACCACGCTCGGCCGGGTCGGCCAGCCCGACGACATCGGCGCCGCGGTGGCGATGCTGTTGTCGCCCGGCAGCGGCTGGATCACCGGCCAGCGCATCGAGGTGTCGGGCGGCATGGTGCTCTGACCGACGAGGCGTTACGCCGCCACCTTGGGGCGGTGGCATCATCCGCCGCTTTGCAGGCATCGAGGCACGGCGCATGGCAGGTGGCAGGTTGAACAAGCAGGTGGCCACTCGGTGGCTGCCGTGGTTGGCCGCGGCGAGCCTGGCGGCCTGCACCCAGGCGCCGCTTCAGCCGCCGGCACCCGAAGACCTGCCACGCGCACCCGAGGCGGCCACCGGCCTGGCCGCCGCGGCCGCACCGCAGCGCTGGCAACAAGGGGCCGTGGCGAGTGCGAACCCGGCCGCCAGCGAAGCCGGCGCGGCGATGCTGCGCCAGGGCGGCAACGCGATGGACGCGGCGGTCGCCGTGCAGTTGGTGTTGGCGCTGGTCGAGCCGCAGTCCAGTGGCCTGGGCGGCGGTGCGTTCCTGCTGCACTGGGACGGCGCTGCACTGCAAGCCTGGGACGGCCGCGAGACCGCGCCCGCGGCGGTCACCGAGTCGCTGTTCCTCGATGCCGCCGGCCAGCCGATGCCGTTCGACGCTGCGGTGACGGGCGGCCGGTCTGTCGGCACGCCGGGCGCCGTGCGGATGCTGGAGGCCGCCCATCGGCAGCACGGCCACTTGCCGTGGGCCACGCTGTTCGAGCCGGCGATCGCCCTGGCGGAGCAAGGCTTCACCGTTGGCCCGCGCCTGGCGGGCTTGCTGCGCAGCGCCGATGCCGAGGCGCTGCGCCGTGATCCGCAGGCCGCGGCGTATTTCTTTCGTTCGGCCGGCGCCGCCGAGCCGCTGGCCGCCGGTGACCGGGTGCGCAACCCGGCCTTTGCCGCCGTGCTGCGCCGCCTCGCGGCCGAGGGCAGCGCCGCGTTGCACCAGGGCCCCATCGCGGCCGACATCGTGCGCCGCGTGCGCCAGTACCCCGGCAACCCGGGCGTGTTGAGCGAGCCCGACCTGGCGGCCTACCAGCCCAGGCAGCGCGAGCCGATGTGCACGCTGTGGCGCCACCGGTACCGCGTGTGCGGCTTCCCGCCGCCATCGTCTGGCCACATCGCGGTGATGCAGATGCTGGGCATGCTGGACGCGTTGCCGGCGCCGCCCGCGCCGCTGCAGGGCGGTGTGCCGAGCGCCGGTTTTCTGCATCGCTACACCGAGGTGGCGCGCCTGGCATTTGCCGACCGCGCCCGCTACGTGGCCGACCCGGATTTCGTGGCGCCGCCCGCAGGCCGCTGGAGCAGCCTGCTCGACGAGCCCTACCTGGCGCAGCGCGCCTCGCTGGTCGACGACCGGCGCAGCCTGGGCACCGCCACCGCTGGCGAGCCCTCCGTGGCGGTGAAGGCCAGCCAATGGGCGCCGCAGCAGGATCAGCCCGAACACGGCACCAGCCACATCAGCATCGTCGACCGGCAAGGCCACGCGGTGTCGATGACGACGACCGTCGAAGCCGCGTTCGGCAGCCGCGTGATGAGCGATGGTGGCACCGGCCTGGCCGGCGGCTTCTTGCTCAACAACGAGTTGACCGACTTCGCCTTCATGCCGCGCGATGCGCAGGGCAAGCCGGTGGCCAATCGCGTGCAGCCGGGCAAACGCCCGCGTTCGAGCATGGGCCCGGCGATGGTCTTCGACACCCAAGCGCCGGCGCAGAAGCAACTGACGATGGTGATGGGCTCGCCGGGGGGCTCGGCGATCATCCACTACAACGCGAAGACCCTGCTCGGCACGCTGGCCTGGGGCCTGTCACCGCAAGCCACGCTGGACCTGCCGAACTTTGCCAACGACAACGGCGCGACACGGCTCGAGACCGGCCGTTTCCCGGTGGCGACGATCGAGGCGCTGCGCGCGCGCGGGCAACGCGTGATCGAGCAAGACCTGACCAGCGGCTCGCAGGTGCTGCAGCGGGTCGACGGCGGCTGGCTCGGTGGCGCCGACCGGCGCCGCGAAGGCGTGGTGGTCGGCGAATAGCGCCGTTGCGCCTCAGCGCCGGGCCAGCGCGCGGGCGATCTGCGGCACCAGCGGCGGGCCGCCGTAGATGAATCCGGTGTAGACCTGCACCAGGTCGGCGCCGGCGGCGACCTTGGCCTTGGCGTCGTCGGCGCTCATCACGCCGCCCACGCCGATGATCGGGAAGCCCGCGCCCAGCGCGCTGCGCAAGGCCCGCACGACCCGGTTGCTGGCCTCGCGCACCGGGGCACCCGAGAGGCCCCCGGTCTCTTCGGCATGCGGCAGGCCCTTGACCGCGTCGCGCGCGATCGTGGTGTTGGTGGCGATGACGCCGTCCATGCCGTGGCGCTTGAGCGTGGCGGCGATGACGCCGATCTGGTCGTCGTCGAGGTCGGGCGCGATCTTCAAAAACATCGGCACGCGGCGCGCCTGCTGCTGCTCCAGCAGTGCCTTGTGCTCGGTCAGGCGGCCCAGCAACGCGTCCAGCGCCTCGTCGCTTTGCAGCGCGCGCAGGTTCTTGGTGTTCGGGCTCGAGATGTTGACAGTGATGTAGTCGGCGTGCGGGAACACGCCGGTCAGCCCGATCAGGTAATCGTCGACCGCGTTCTCGATTGGCGTCACCGCGTTCTTGCCGATGTTCAGGCCGAGCACGCCGCCGGCCGCGCGGAAGCTGCGCGCGCGCCGCACGTTGGCGAGAAAGGCCTCGAGCCCCTCGTTGTTGAAGCCCAGCCGGTTGATCAGCGCCTGCGCCTGCGGCAGGCGGAACATGCGCGGCTTCGGGTTGCCCGGCTGCGCCTTCGGCGTGACGGTGCCGACCTCGATGAAGCCGAAGCCCATCGCGCCCAGGCCGTCGATGCAGCGGCCGTTCTTGTCGAGCCCGGCCGCCAGGCCCACGCGGTTCGGGAAGCGCAGCCCGGCCACGGTGACTGGGTCGTCGACACGGCTTTGCGACCACAGGCACTGCGCCGGCGTGTTCTGCAGCCGGGCGATGCTGCCCAGCGTCAGGTCGTGCGCAGCCTCGGGGTCGAGGCCAAAGAGAAACGGGCGGGCGAGGGCATAGGGGACGAGGGACATGGGGCTGCATTCTCTCAGCCCGCGATAATCCGGCCCCATCAGCACGCAGCGCCAAGGGGAGCGAATGAACCAAGACGAATTGAAGGTCCTCGTGGGCCGGGCGGCCCTGGCCGAGGTGGTGCCCGGCGCGGTGGTGGGCGTGGGCACCGGGTCGACGGTGAACTGCTTCATCGACGCGCTCGCGACGATGAAGGACCGCATCGCCGGCGCCGTGTCCAGCTCGGTCAAGAGCACCGAGCGCTTGAAGGCGCTGGGCATCAAGGTGCTCGATGCGAACGAGGTCGAGTCGATCCCGGTCTACATCGACGGCGCCGACGAGATCGACCACCGTGGCCACATGGTCAAGGGCGGTGGCGCGGCGCTGACGCGCGAGAAGATCGTGGCCGACCTGGCCGAGCGTTTCGTCTGCATCGCCGATGCGTCCAAGCTGGTCGACACGCTCGGCAAGTTCCCGCTGCCGGTCGAGGTGATCCCGATGGCGGCGGCGCAGGTGGCCCGGCGTTTTCGCCAGACCTATGGCGGCGAGGCGACGGTGCGCGAGGGCGTGGTGACCGACAACGGCAACCTGATCCTCGATGTGCGCGGCCTGACCATCAGCGACCCGCCGGCGATGGAGGCCGAGGTCAACCAGTGGCCCGGCGTGGTCACGATGGGTGTGTTCGCGCGGCACAAGGCCAGCGTCTGCCTGCTCGGCACGCCCGAGGGTGTGAAGACCTTGCGCTTTTGACCGACGGGCCCGGCGGTGCGCCCCCTCGCAGTGGGTGTATCGTTGGACCAAGATGCCGCTCGCCGCGGCGGCATTCGCCTCTTCCCTCTGAAGCAAAGGACGGCCCGTGGCCACACCCAATTACTCCTACGAAAAACGCCAGCGCGAACTGGCCAAGAAGCGCAAGAAGGAAGAGAAGGCCGCTCGCAAGTCGCAAGGCGGATCGTCCGATTCCGGCCAGGGCGGCGACACCGGCCAGCCCGCGAACACCACGCCAGGCAGCGGCAACGAGCCGACGAACGCCGGCTGATTTTTTGAACCCGCGCCGGCTCAGCCGGGCGGTTGGCGATGCTGCCGCGCCACGAAGCGCGCGGGGTCGATCGCATCCAGCAGACTGCCGGCCAGCGGCAGCGGCGCGCCGGTGATGCCGGCAGCCAGCACCTCGCCCAACAACGGCGCCCAGGTGATGCCGCGCGAACCCAGCCCGGCCAGCACATACAAGCCCTGCACCCGGGGCACATGCCGCGGCTGTTCGAGCCGCCGGGCGCCCACCAGCGCCGCGGCCGGCGCAGGCACCGGGCCGACGACCGGCAAGCGGTCGTCGCACCCCAGCCGCCAGGCGACACGACCCTCGAGCACTCGGCTGTCGGCATCGAACCAATGCGGCGGAATATCGATCGCCGTGCCGATGAGTGCGGCGATCTGCGCCAGGTTGGCGCGGTGGTCGGCCTCGCGCACCTGAGGGTCGTCGTCCTGCACGTGCGAGGTGGCGCCGCACAGCAGGCCGCCGCCCAGTGAATCAGGCAAGGCCAGCAGGTAGCCGCCGCTGGCGATCGGCACTTGCGGCCGGGGCAGGGCCGTGGCCTCGGCGGCGCGCACCACCGTGATCTGGCCCCGCGTGCGGCGCCAGGGCCAGGCCTGGGCATCGCTGTGCTCGGCCAGCAGGGTGGGGGTGGCATGCGCCGCCGCCACCACCACCAGATCGGCCTCGGCGAGCGGGGCCGCGTGTGCGTCCAGCGCCTGCCAACGTCCATCGGGCAAGGGCTGCAGCCGGGCGACCGGTGCGGCGGTGCGCAGGCAAACGCCGGGCTCTTGAAGCCAGGCCCGCACCAGCGCCGACGGTTGCAGCCAGCCGGCACCCGCAAAGCGCCACGCCGCACCGGCCAGCGGGCAACCGGCCGCCGCCGAGGCTGCCTCGCGCGACAGCGCTTCGGCGTAGGCGGGCGGCACCTGCTGCGCGTCGACCACCGCCTGCAGGGTTGCCCACGGGTCGCTGCCGGCCCCGCGCAGCAGGCCCTGCAATGTGCCGGGCACGCGCCCCGAGGCGATCAACGGCCGGTATACCGGCTCGGCCCGCAGCGCCGCAGTGCGCAGCAACTGCGCGTGTGGCCCGTCGTGCGCGTGCACCACGCCATGGAACAGGCCGCCGGGGTTGCCCGAGGCGCCGCTGGCGGCCTGGTCTGCCCGTTCGAGCACGGTGACCTGCAAGCCCTGGCGGGCCAGCGCGCGCGCTGCCGCGGCGCCGGCCAGGCCCGCGCCGACAACCAGCGCGTGGCGGGCTTGAGGGGCAGGCAGCCGCCCCGGCGGCGGGCCGCGCCGGCGCGCGGCGGCGTCGCCCACGACCTGCGCCTGCGTCGTCTCGAACTTGCCCGCGAACCCTGGCACGCGCTGGACGTGAAAGCCCGCGCCGGTCAGCGCGTCGCGTGCGCTGCGGGCGGCGCTCCAGGTGGCTGCGGTGGCGCCGGGGGCGGCCAAGCGCGCCAAGGCCCGCAGCACCCGCGCGTCCCACATCGGCGGGTTGCGGGCCGGCGCGAAGCCATCGAGGAAGACCGCATCGGCCTGCGCCTGCAACTCGGGCAGCCATAAGGCCAGGTCGCCCAGGCCCAGCAGCAGCGTGACCCGGCCACCTTCGAACTCCAGCTGGTGCAGGTCGGGCGTGGCGGGGGGCCAGGCCGCGATCAACTGCGCGGCGAGCGCCGGCTCGGGCGAGTCGGCGTGCACACGAACCATGTCGGCCGACGTGGGCGGATGCTTCTCGACCGACACAAAGACCAGCCGTTGCGGCCGTTGCTCGTCGCCGCGCCAGGCGGCCCAGGTGGCGAGAAAGTTGTTGCCCAGGCCGAAGCCGGTTTCCAGCA
This sequence comes from Ideonella sp., assembly GCF_041914305.1. Taxonomy (NCBI): domain Bacteria; kingdom Pseudomonadati; phylum Pseudomonadota; class Betaproteobacteria; order Burkholderiales; family Sphaerotilaceae; genus Ideonella; species Ideonella sp. Next base: position 78,833 of record NZ_JAYSDQ010000002.1, on the reverse strand, counting down.
CGACGAAGCGCTCGCGCCCACGCCAGCGCGCGGGCAAGCCGTTGCTCGCCAGGAACACGTCACGCGCCTGCGCAAATGCGCCGACGCGCGGGTGGTACACATCGCCGAATTCGGGCGCGAACGGCACCCCGTCTCGAAACTCGATGCGCGCCGGAACGATCGGTTCAGTCTTCACGGTTGAATGAAAAAAGCCGGCCTACAAGGCCGGCTCGATTTTCAAGCTGGAGCCCCCGCTTGAAGGGGGGGCTGGGGGCGCACTCAGACGCGCTTGCGGTACTCGTGCGTGCGGGTGTCGATTTCGATCTTGTCGCCGTTTTCGACGAAGATCGGCACGCTGATCTCGAAACCGGTGCCCACCAGCTTGGCCGGCTTCAGCACCTTGCCCGAGGTGTCGCCCTTGACGGCGGGGTCGGTCTCGATTTCGCGGACCACGGTGGTCGGCAGTTCGACCGAGATGGCCTTGCCGTCGTAGAAGACCACTTCGACGGCCATGCCGTCTTCGAGGTAGTTGATGGCGTCGCCCATGTTCTCGGCTTCGACCTCGAACTGGTTGTACTCGGCGTCCATGAAGGCGTACATCGGGTCGGCGAAGTAGGAGTAGGTGCACTCCTTCTTGTCCAGCACGATCTGGTCCATCTTGTCGTCGGCCTTGAACACCGTTTCAGCGCCGAAGCCGCTGAGCAGGCTCTTCATCTTGATGCGCACGGTGGCCGCGCCGCGGCCACCACGGCTGTATTCGGTCTTGAGAACGACCATCGGGTCCTTGCCCTGCATGATCACGTTGCCGGCGCGGATTTCCTGTGCGAGTTTCATGGTGAGTTTCCGAAGAGTCGGGAATCGGGGCAGTGGCTGCCGCGGGCCTAAGCCGGCAGGTCAGTTCGCTGCAAGTTGCGCGGCCGGCGGGTCATGTGCTTGAGAGGCGATGCCAAAGATGGGTTCCCTGGCGGCCATTTCAAGGCGGGCGGGCCGTGTTCCGCAAAGCCTTGAATTTTAACGCTTTTCGGTGACGAACGCCAGCAACTGCCCGACCAGGTCGGTTTGGGCGAGCAAGGTGTCACGCCAGCACCGGGCGTGGGCCGCCCAGTCGGGCAGGCTGGGCAGCGTGGCCGGCAACGGGCCGGCGAGGCCGTTCCAGGCGCGCATCCAGGCGCGAACCGGCTCGGCCAGCGCTGGGGTGGCCGCGGCCAGATGGCGCGCCAGGAAGGCGTCGAGCTTGGTGGCGTGGACACCGTCGTCTTGCGGGTAGATGTGCCAGACGAACGGCTTGCCGGCCCACTGGGCCCGCACGAAGGAGTCTTCGCCGCGCACGAAGTTCAGGTCGCAAGACCACAGCAGGCGGTCATAGCCCGGCTGCGGCAACCACGGCAGGGCCTGGTGGCGCACGGTGGCCGGCAGCGACAGGCCGGCCAGCTGTGTGGTGGCCGCACCCGGCGCGGTCAGCAGCAGCGTCGGTGCGTTGCCCAGCCGCTCGGCCAGCGCGGGCAAGGCCGGGTTCGGGTAGCAGAACAGGCTGACCAGGCGCTCGCCGGTTCGCGCCACGATGCCTTGTTCGGCCAGCCATGTCGGGGCGTCAAAGTCCGCCTGGTCGGCCATCAAACCGGGCTCTCGCAGCAAGCCGCCGGTGGCTGGCGTGAAGCCGGGGTAGAAGAACCATTTGGTCAGGCCGGCGCCGGGGCCGCTCATCTGCGGCGACGGCAGGCGGTGGCTGCGCTCGACATAGGCTTCGGCGCTGAGGTATTCGAGGTTGACCCACACCGGCGGCCGCGGCCGTGCGGCCATCGCCGCGACGAAACCCGCGGGCGGGTCGCAACCGAAGGCTTCGACCACCACGTCGCCAGGGTCGCCGGCCGCGGCGTCGGCGGTCCAGTGCAGCACCTGCACGCCCGGTGCGCCTGCGGGCGCCAGCCAGGCCAGTGCCGACGGGTCGTCGACCCACAGCCGCAGCGTGTGGCCGCGGGCGGCGAGGTCGGCCGCCAGGCGCCAGCAAACACCGATGTCGCCGAAGTTGTCGACCACACGGCAGAAAAGGTCCCAGCGCAGGGCCGGGCAAGAGGTGGGCGGCATCGCGGCATTATCGAAGCCGGCGCTACTGCACAATCGCCGTCCGATGGCCGACCCCGACACCTCTTCCTTGCCCGTTCCCGAAGCGCTGCCCCCCGATGCGGCGACCGTTGAAGCCGATGCCCAACGCGCGCTGGTTGCTGCCGCCGCGGCACGCGAGCGCGTGCTGGCCGAAGTGGCCGCGCTGCCGAGCCTGCCCGGCGTGTACCGCTACTTCGATGCCCACGGCCAGGTGCTGTATGTGGGCAAGGCGCGCGACCTGAAGAAGCGTGTGTCGAGCTACTTCCAGAAAGACCTGGGCGGCACGCGCATCGGCGTGATGGTCTCGCGCATCGCACGGCTCGAGACCACGGTGGTGCGCACCGAGGCCGAGGCGCTGCTGCTCGAGAACAACCTGATCAAGGCGTTGAACCCGAAGTTCAACATCCTGTTCCGTGACGACAAGAGCTACCCCTACCTGAAGCTGGTCTCGCACGGGTTTCCGCGCGTCGCCTACTACCGCGGCGCGGTCGATCGCAAGCACCGCTACTTCGGCCCGTACCCCGGCGCCTGGGCGGTGAAAGAGACGATTCAGCTGATCCAGAAGGTCTTTCGCCTGCGCACCTGCGAAGACACGGTGTTCAACAACCGGTCGCGGCCCTGCCTGCTGTACCAGATCCGGCGCTGCTCGGCGCCGTGCGTCGGCTTCATCACGCCCGACGACTACGCACGCGACGTGCGCGACACCGAGCGCTTCCTGCTCGGCGAGCAGCAGCAGGTGGTCGACGAGCTGCAGGCCAAGATGATGGCCCACGCCGAGGTGCTGGAATTCGAGAAGGCGGCCGAGTTGCGCAACCGCATCTCGGCGCTGGCGCGGGTGCTGCACCAGCAATCGATGGACGAGAGCAGCCTGTCGGCCGCCGGCAAGGAGGTCGACATCCTCGCCGTCAAGGTGGCTGGCGGGCGCGCCTGCGTGAACCTGGCGATGGTGCGGGGCGGCCGGCACCTCGGCGACCGCGCGTTCTTCCCGACCCATGTCGACGACGCCACTGCGCTGGCCGCCGACGAATCGATGGCGCTGGACGAGGCGCCTGCCGAAGCGGTGGAGCGCAGCGCCGAGCAACAGCTGGCGCGCGCCGAGCAGCAGGTGCTGCAGGCCTTCATGGCCCAGCACTACCTGCACAGCCCACCGCCGCCGCTGCTGGTGGTGAGCCATGCGGTCGACAAGTCGCTGCTGGCCGCGCTGAGCGCGCAGACCGGCATCAAGCTCAACGCGCAGCACCAGCCGCGCGAGCAGCGCCGCATCTGGCTCGACATGGCCATCAAGGGTTGCGAGCTGGCGCTGGCGCGCCTGCTGGCCGAAGAGGGCTCGCAGCGCGAGCGCACGCGCGCACTGGTCGACACCCTGGACCTGGCGATCGACAACCTCGACACATTCCGTGTCGAATGTTTCGACATCAGCCACACGGCCGGCGAAGCCACGCAGGCAAGCTGCGTGGTCTATGAAGACCACCGCATGCAGAACGCGCAGTACCGGCGATTCAACATCGAGGGTGTGACCGGCGGCGACGACTACGCCGCCATGCGCCAGGTGCTGAACCGGCGCTACGCCAAGCTGGCCGAGATCACCGCCGCCGAGGGCAACCAGGCCCAGGTGGCGGGTGCCAAGGTGCGCCTGCCCGACCTGGTGCTGGTCGATGGCGGTCGGGGCCAGGTGGCGATGGCGCGCGAGGTCTTCGGCGAGCTGGGCCTCGACCTGTCGCTGATCGCGGGCGTCGAAAAAGGCGAGGGCCGCAAGGTGGGCCTCGAGGAACTGGTCTTCGCCGATGGGCGCGACAAGCTCAGCCTGCCGCCCGATTCGGCGGCGCTGATGCTGATCGCGCAGATCCGCGACGAGGCGCACCGCTTCGCGATCACCGGCATGCGCGCCAAGCGTGCCAGTGTGCGCACCGGCGGCAGCCGGCTCGAGGACATTGCCGGCATCGGGCCGAAGAAACGCGCGAAACTGTTACAGCGTTTTGGCGGTGTCCGCGGCGTGACGGCCGCGAGCGTTGATGACCTGGCCAGCGTGGAAGGCATTTCGAAGGAATTGGCAGAGGACATCTACCGTGCGTTGCATTGAAACCGACATCGCTGCTGGCTCCGGCCCGGCGGCCCCCGCGCGCCGCACATCGCTGGCGTACCTGTTCACCATCGCCGCGCCGACCGCGTGGCTGGCCGCATGCTCGAGCCCGATGCCGCCGCCGGCACCTGCGCCGGTGACCCCGCGGCCGATGGCTCCGGCGCCTGCGCCGCGCCCTGCGGCCAACGCCGCGCGCAGCTGGGACGAGTACCGCGTGCGCGCCGCGCAGAAGCTGGTGTCTGCCAACGCCACCATCACCTACACCGGCAGCGTGCCCGAGCCCTTGCTGGCGATCCCGGTGTTGTCGATCGAGCTCAACGGCGACGGCAGCATCTCGAAGATCGAGGTCATGCGCTACCCGAGCCAGGCCAAGGACACCACGCAGATCGCCATCGATGCGGTGCGCCGCGCCGCGCCCTTCGGTGATGTCTCGCGCCTGCCCAAGCCGTGGAAGTACGTCGAGACTTTCCTCTTCGACGAGAACCGCAAGTTCAAGCCGGTCACGCTCGACCGTTGAAGGCCGGCAGGTGATGCCGATGCCCGCCGATCCGACACGCGAGCGAGCAAAACGCTCGCGCCGCGGTTAGAGGGCAGAATGCGCCCATCATGTTCTTCACCGTTCCGACGCTGCTGACCTGGGCCCGCATCGTGGCGATCCCCCTGATCGTCGGGGTGTTCTACCTGCCGTTCGAAGACACCACGCGCAACCTCGCCGCCACGGTGATGTTCGTGGTCTTCGCGCTGACCGACTGGCTGGACGGCTACCTCGCGCGCAAGCTCAACCAGAGCTCGGCCTTCGGCGCCTTCCTCGACCCGGTGGCCGACAAGTTCCTGGTCTGCGCATCGTTGATCGTGCTGGTCCACCTGGGGCGGGTGCATGCCTTCATCGCGCTGGTCATCATCGGCCGCGAGATCGCGATCTCTTCGCTGCGCGAGTGGATGGCGCAGATCGGCGCGTCGCGCAGCGTGGCCGTGCACATGCTGGGCAAGGTCAAGACGACGGTGCAGATGGTGGCGATCCCGTTCCTGCTGTTCCACGGCCGCTTGTTCGACCTGATCGACACCCAGTTCTGGGGCACCGTGCTGATCATCGCGGCCACGGTGCTGACCATCTGGTCGATGGTGTACTACCTGCAAAAAGCCCTGCCTGAAATTCGCGCCAAAGCGCGCTGAGATCGACACGGCAGCAAGCGCTGCAACGGTGCGCGCGCGAGGCGAAGAAACGCGACGCGCATCGTCACAAAACAAGGAACAAAACAAGGCTCGCGCAAGCCCGCGAAGCCAGCAGCCTTGGGGTTTACACATAGAATCCGCTTCCGCGCTTGACACCGCCGGGACCCGAGGCTGTAATGATTTTTCGCCTGCGAATCAGGCCATTGCCCCTCGCAGCGCGCCGCGATTGCACGTCGCACCAGGTCATTCACCGGACGCTTGAACTTCAAGCCAAGCCACACCATTGCGAGACCGTTGAGAGAGGGGTACCTACGTGAACAAATCCGAGTTGATCGAACACATTGCGCGCCAGGCGGACATCTCCAAAGCCGCCGCCACGCGCGCACTGGAAGCCGTGATCGGGGGCGTGAAAGTCACCCTGAAAAAGGGCGGCAGCGTGTCGATCGTGGGCTTCGGCACCTTTGCCGTCACCAAGCGTGCCGCCCGCACCGGCCGCAACCCGCGCACCGGCGACACGATCAAGATCAAGTCGGCCAAGGTGCCAAAATTCCGTCCCGGCAAGGGCCTGAAAGACGCGTTGAACTGATGCCATCTTTCGGGTGCTTAGCTCAGTTGGTAGAGCGGCGCCCTTACAAGGCGTAGGTCGGGGGTTCGAGCCCCTCAGCACCCACCACCCCCATCATCGGCAGCCCCCCGCGGGCATTGATTAGAATCCCGCGCGGCGTACGCAGACCGATGACGACAAGGCGAACCCAGGTTCGCCTTTTTTGTTTCTGTCCCCTCTGAAGGGGGCAAGCCATCCGGGCCCGTCGTTTCTTGCGCAGCACCTTCATTCAAGGCTGAGATCCATGTTCGATTTCGTTCGCACGCACACCAAGCTGCTGCAGTTCATCCTGGTGCTGCTGATCTTCCCGTCGTTTGTCTTCTTCGGCATCCAGGGCTACTCGCGCTTCACCGACGCGAGCAACGCCACGGTGGCCAAGGTCGGCAGCATGGAGATCAAGCAGTCCGAGCTGGACCAGGCGCACAAGCAGCAAGTTGCACGCATGCAGCAGCAGATGCCCGGCGTCGACACCAAGCTGTTCGACACGCCCGAGATGAAGGCCCGCACGCTCGACAGCCTGGTGCGTGACCGCGTGATGCGCACGGCGGTGGTCAAGGAGAACCTGGTCATCACCGAAGACCGGCTGGTGCGCACGTTCAAGACCGACCCGCAGTTCGCCCCGATCCGCTCGCCGGAAGGCACCGTCAGCAAAGAATTCTTGTCGGCCCGCGGCATGACCTCGGCCGGCTTCGCCCAGGAGCTGCGCGACGAGTTGGCCAAGACCCAGGTGCTGGCCGGCGTGACCGGCTCGCTGGTGGTCGGCCAGACGGCCAACGCCTCGGCGGTGAATGCGATCCTGGAGCGCCGCGAGGTGCAGCTGCAGCCGTTCCTGGCGAAGGACTACCTGGCCAAGGTCAACCCGACCGACGCCGAACTGGAGGCCTACTACAAGGGCCACCAGGCTCAGTTCCACAGCAACGAGGAAGCACGCATCGAATACGTGGTGCTGGACCTGGACTCGCTGAAGAAGCAGATCACGCTGAGCGAAGACGACCTGCGCAAGTACTACGAGCAGAACATCACCCGCTACACCAGCGCCGAGGAGCGCCACGCCGCGCATATCCTGGTCAACGCGCCCAAGGATGCGCCGGCCGCCGACCGCGAAAAGGCCAAGGCCAAGGCCGAGAGCCTGCTGGCCGAGGCGCGCAAGAACCCGGCCGGCTTCGCCGAGCTGGCCAAGAAGAACTCCGACGACAAGGGCTCGGCCACCAACGGCGGCGACCTCGACTTCTTCGGCCGCGGCGCGATGGTCAAGCCGTTCGAAGACGCGGCCTTCGCGATGAAGCCGGGCGAGATCAGCAACGTGGTCGAGTCGGAGTTCGGCTTTCACATCATCAAGCTGATCGCGGTGCGCGGCGGTGAGAAGAAGCCGTTCGAATCGGTGCGCGCGCAGATCGTCGACGAAGTGAGCAAGCCCAAGGCGCAGGAGATGTACGCCAGCGCCGCCGAGCAGTTCACCAACACCGTCTACGAGCAGTCCGACAGCCTGCAGCCGGTGATCGACAAGCTCAAGCTCGCCAAGGTCGAGGCCACCGTGCAGCGCACGCCGGTGCCGGGTGCCTCTGGCCCGCTGGCTTCGCCCAAGCTGCTCGACGCGATCTTCTCGACCGATTCGGTGAAGAACAAGCGCAACACCGAGGCCGTCGAGACCGGCCCGAACCAGCTGGTGTCGGCGCGCGTCGTCGAGCACCACCCCGAGCGGGTGCTGCCCTTGGCCGAAGTGCGCGACCGCGTGATGGCCGCCGTGAAGGCCGAGCAGGCCACCGCCGCCGCCAAGAAAGACGGCGAGGCCCGCCTGGCCGCACTGAAGCAGAGCCCCGACGAAACGATGCCCGCCGCGGTGACGCTATCGCGCCAGTCGCGCGAGCAACCGCGCCAGGTGGTCGAGGCCGTCTTGCGCGCCGACCTGAGCAAGGCGCCCGCGGTGATCGGCGTTGACCTCGGCAACGACGGCTACACGGTCGCGCGCGTCGTCAAGCGCGTCGAGCGCGATGCGAAGGACCCCGACAACGAGCGTGCCAAGGCCTATGTGGCCCAGCAGGTGACGGCAGCCGAATCGGCGGCCTACTACGAGGCCCTGAAGCGCCGCTACAAGGTCAAGCTCGACAAGGCGGCCCCGAGCGCTGAAGCGGCCTCTGCAGCAAGCCCGTGACGCGGGCCCGCGAAGTCGGGCTATAATCTTTGGCTTCCGGTGGTGGCTGTAGCTCAGTTGGTAGAGTCCCAGATTGTGATTCTGGTTGTCGTGGGTTCGAGTCCCATCAGCCACCCCACCTAACATCGAACGGCGACAAGCACTTACGTGCTGTCGCCGTTTTGCATTGGCCTCTCGGATCGCGCGAAAATTCCCACGGTGGGAAAACGAACGCTGGGAGGCAGACGGTGGACGAATTTGTTGCGTCGCTTGGAACAGCCTATTGGTGGCTGAGCGTTGTCCTGGTTGGCATCGCGATCAACTTGGTCAGCGCCTACCTCAAGCGGCCGATCGATTCCGCGATGTCTAGGGTTTCCGCGGTCTCCGAGCGCGCTCAGCACCTCTTGCTGTGCCGAGCCTACGACGAGATTGCTTGCCTGGCCGCTTGTCCGATCGAAACCGCACTGACTAGGGACGCAGCGCATGTCTTGGCGCTGCGTGGCCTAGTTGAGGTCCTCTGCGGCATAGTCTTCTTCATCTTCGCCACCATCTTTGGGACTGTCCCATCCGGCAGTTCCAGTTCGGCTGCGCACCTTTGGTTCAACATTAGTCTGGCACTCGGTGGATTGGCTACTATCCTCGGCTTGACCGCGATCAGCGCAGCGAAAAGTGAGCTTCGGCTCGTAAGGCTTGCAACCCGAATGACCTATCAGGTGGGTCCACCCAATGTATGGCGGCGCTAGTATCAAAGCGCTCGCCGCTTGACTTCCCTGTTGCGGTCGTATACGCGGGCCGTTGTTCCGGGGTCAGCATGAAGGTCCGGTAGTTCACCGGTGTCCCGCTTGTGCATCGTCGCGTAGTAGGCCCGCAGATCGTGGAAGGTGAATCGGTCCGAGGCGGTGATCACCTTTTCCTCGATCGCCTGCAGCACGCAGCGCTGCCACAAGGTCTTGAACCCGCGGGCGCTGTAGGCGTTGTTGTCGCGCGTCGGAAAGACGTACAGACATTCGACCCCGCGTTCCTCTCGAAGGGCCTCCAGTCGGTTCAGCAGGGCGTCGAGGGTCGGCGTGACCTCTATGGCCTCGATCACCTCGCCGCGCTTCTTCCCACGCTGCTTCGCACGCTTGACTCGGATCACGCCAAGACTCTCATCTCGTCGGCCGGCCAGTATCTCGCGCCGCGTCTCGACGGGCAGGCGCTGGATCTGCGGCCAGCAGAGGTCGAGGAACTTGACCTTCCGATTGCCGGCCAGGCTTGCGTACTCGGCGGCCATGCCGATGATCCTGCGCTGCGGAGTCTGCTTCGCGATCCAGTCCAGGAACTTGGCCAGCAGGGGACATACCCTTGACGTGTCGGCTTTGGCGTCGCGATTTCGTTCCAGTAGATGCCTGGACTCGATCGGTAGAAAGGTTCTCTATGCCAAATCCTGCTTGGGTCGCTCAGCAACTGAATCGGATGGCGACGGGAATTGGCGCAGGTAAGACGCGTAAGCGAAACGTCGCCTCCGTCTATAGGCAAGGAAGCTACGAAGCAGAACTGACAGCGGCAGTGCGGGCGCGTGGCTGGCGTCTAGCACAGGTCGGCGAAGACTACGTGGTTGCTCCTCACAACTATGTTATTCGACCAATTGTCTAGAGCGGAGGTCCACATGAGTCGTGATTCGGTCCCATCAGAGATCAAGAGAGCCGTGCTCGTCGAGGCCGGTCATCGTTGCGCAATTCCTACGTGCCGCGCGACAACTACGGAAATCGCCCACATCGTTCCTTGGGCGGAGACGCAAGACAACTCGTTCGCGAATCTCATAGCACTTTGCCCGAATTGCCACACGCGGTACGATCAGAAGAAGGAGATGGACCGGCTATCCGTCAAGATGTACAAGCACAACCTCGGTATCTTGAACAACCGGTACGGCGAGTTCGAGCGAAGGCTTTTCGAGGTCCTGGCAAAGTCTGAAGAGCGAATATTCGTCCTCGGCGCCGCAGGTGATCTGCTTGTGGCGAATGCGGTCAAGGACGGCTTGTTTGAAGATCAGAAGGTTCAAAGCGCGAACTTCGTAGTACAGAGCGACGACTTCAACAAGGCGTTTCCCATGAATTTCACGTATTGGGTAACAGATGCGGGGGTCGAGTTCATTCGTCGCTTCGCTCGCGGTGCCGATATCGCGTGACCAATCGGACCGTGGACAGCTCAGGTGGGTTTCTTTGTCCGACCGTCTTTCCGCAATAGGAGTCTCACATGGGAGAGTGGAGCGAGTACTTCGAGGACTTTCCGGAAGAGAACCCGGCGAACTACGTCGATGGAAAGTTTGACCCCAAAGCTGCAGAACTGCTTCGTTCGCAGCAGGCCAGGGTCTCAGCGGAGCAAACTGCGCTGAACAAGGAAATCGCGGACATTGTCAGGAAGCATCGCGACGCCAAGAAGCCCGGATGACCCCGGTAGACCCCGTACCGCGCGTGTGCCAAGTATCGACACTCGCACGCATCAGCGATTTGCATAGCGAGACCCTTCGTGGGCGCGCTGAACGAGCGCATTGCGGTTGGTCGATAGAGTTCCTTGCATCGGTCCAAGGTGAAGAGGCTGGCCTTCTGTCCTACGAGGACCGGAGCGACCACGAGTCAGCCTTCATCTACGAAATCTTCGTCCTTCCTTCGCTTCGGGGGCAGGGGATCGGTGGGGCATTGCTCTCGCACGCGGAGCGACATGCCGTACAACTTGGATATCAGGTTGTTCGTTTAAAGCCTTACGCCCTAGATCAAGAGACCGATCAATGTCGATTGATTGCTTGGTACACAAAGCTGGGCTACCGTCAAACCGCAAGTGACCCAGAGCACATGGAGAAGCGCCTGCTACTCCGTGGCACGTCCTGACACAACTGGCTAGGGCAAGGCCAACGACGAGGTCGATGCGCGGGCACACGGGTTCAACGGACTGCTCGCGCCAGACGTGGGTATATTTGCTTGATGTGGCCATTCCGCAAGCCTAAGCCGCCATTTCCTAAGTGGGTGAGGTTCAAGCACGCCTCGTACTGGGAATCGGAGCAGATCGGCCTCGGGCCTGGTGATGGGATTGGCGTCAAGTTGGCAGGGCGCGTAGTCCCGATGGATCTCTACATCCCCAGACAAGACGGCTTTACCGTGCTCGATCCAGACGGTACCACTCACGTTCACGAGTGGAAGGAAGCTGTCTGGTACTGGAAGCGGATCAACGCCGCTCCCTAGCATCCGTGGCTCAAGAGTCGCGAGCGCTCCGTACGATGTTGAGCCTGCGTCCTCTATCGCGTCCAAGCACTCAGCAGCATCGCTTGATTTGGAGCGAGGTTGGTTGCCATCACTGTCAGCACCAGGGCAAACCCGGCGAGAGCCGCGACAGCGGCGCGCGGTCGTGACGAGTTCGCGCCGACTCTCAGCCCGCAGTAGACGCGGTAGGTCACCCAGCAGTATCCGAGCAGTACTAACAGATCTTGCCAGATGACTGGGGAGGGGTTTCCAGCGAGTGTGGCAGCGGCCCGCAGCCTTGTCGCACTGACCGTTAGCATAGCAACGATCGGTAGGACGGCCATGGCGAAAAGCGCGTTCGCTAGATGCGTAGGGAACGGTGTTGATCGCACGCCGATGGCGCTCGGTGCCGCAAAGGCAAAACCCATGATGGCCAGGTGCAACACGTTGAAGAACACGGCCCCGATGGCGTACTGTGAGGGGTCTTTGACTTCGACAACGGACTTGAGCACGAAGAAGTGGATCGCCGCGAGGAGGACTGCATTTAAGGCTAGAACCGCGGCAACCTCCTTGACGCGCCGGCTGCGGCGATAGAACTTGGAGGGATGAACTACCAATAGCAGGAGCTTCGGTCCGGAGCGGGCTAGCGAGTCGGTGGCGTCTACCGCGGCCTTCTTTGCCTCTTCGATCCAGCTCATGCAAACTCCCTTGCTGCGCGGCACGATGTTGTTGAACGTCTGCGCCGGTCATCGTAGCGCGCGACGTGCCAGCTGGTGCTGGCCGAACTTCACTAGGCGCAGGTCAGGGGCAAGTTCAAGGATCAGGTCGATGCGCGCGGCGCGAAGGTTCAATGGTCAGCTTCAGCCGGACGTGAGCATCTTTGCCTAGAGCTTGCCCAACTTCGACAGTCGGTGTCTGCTATCAGAACAGCACCGTGCTTCACGCCCAGCTCGTATGGCCACTTGGCTCAGACGTGCTTCGATCCGAGTTCGCACTTCCGACTACTTGGCGGTATCCGCCGGACAGGCCAACTGCAGCTGATCGGTGCGTCGCCGGCCTCCGCGGGGCACAGCACGGCGGTCTGTCGGACCGACGCGTCGATCACCTGATCGTTCGACCCTGCCGCGTCCTTCGCTGCGCAGAAACTTCACGCATTGGTCCACGACGTGCCCAATGACAGCACACGCACCCGCCTGAGCTAAGTGCGTACCGCCGAGAGGAAGCCACGGCAAGTGGAAGAGACACTCCGCGACCATGAGCACGGGTTCACCGACAAGGAGCCCTAACAGCAGATAGCTAGTCCGCCCTGAACAACCCGTTTTCACCCGACTGCGGGGCGAGGCATTGAAGCTGAAGGCGAGGACGAGACGGGGTCGACGAGCATGAGCCAGCCAATGAATGCCAAGCAAAGCACCCGCAGGTGCCGCAGGATCATCCTCAGGTTGTGCCCGGCGCCGCACAGCAGCGCATGAAGCGCATCGCCAACGGCGCCCTTGAGCCAGTTCTTGGCGAGCAGTCCATCGGCCTTCATGTGGCCGATCATCGGCTCGACCACCTGGCGGCGCTTGAGCAACTTCTTCAGCCGCGGTGGCAGCCGGCGCGTATGGCTGATGATCAGCCGAATGCCGCTGGGCGGCTGCACACCGCGGTAGCTCCGGTCCGCCAGGACGGTCTTGGGCGTGTGTCCGGTGAGGATGCCGACCTGTTCGAGTTGGCTGTCCACGGTGTGACCGTCATACGGGTTGCCCGGCATTGAGCGCATGCCCACCACCAACCCTTCGTTGGCAGTCACCGCCACCGACACCTTCACGCCGAACTCGTAGGGCGTGCGGGCCTTGCCCTTGGCGATGCACTCGACCTCGGGCGCGTGCAGCGCGTACAGCTTGTTCTTCGAATCGCGCCGCTGCTGGTGCAGCCGCTGCGCCAACTCCAGCCTGTCCTTGAGGGCGCCTGCGATCTCGCCGCCAACGGCCTGGGCCTTACGTTGCACATCGCGGATCACACGGCCCAGCGACGTGCGCAGCTTCCTGATCTCGCGCTGCATGCGCCGGTACTGTTTGGCGTGGGCGTAGCGCCCGGCCTGGGCTTCGGCGGCCTTGCCCACGCGAGCGTAGCTCTGGCGCAGCGTGATGCCTGCATCTTGTGCTGCGGCCACCAGATGCTCGCGGGCCCGGTTGAGCAACCGGCTGTCGGTGGGGTGCGCAATCGCCTTCGGAGCCACCGTCGTGTCCAGCACCACGGTGTCCAGGCTGCGGCGCTTGATCACGCCGGCGCGTGTGGCCGCTTCGATGCTGTGGGCCAGCAGCCATTCGCAGCCTTCCTCGCCAATGCGCTGTCGCCAGCGCACCAGGCTCGACGGATCGCACGGCAGTTCATGGCGGAAGTACCGCTCGCCACTGAAGTGCTGCCAGTACGGGTTCTCGCACCAGCGCTCGACCACCGCCTCGTCGCTGAGCGCGTACACGTGCTTCAGGTACAGCAGCGCCGCCATCAGCCGCGTAGGCAGCGCAGGCCGCCCGGTGGTCGATTCGAACTGCGGGCTCCATTTGTCGGTAAACGCCTGCCAGTCGATCAACGCAGCCAGCTTCACCAGCTCGTGCCGTTGGTCGATCAGGTTGACCAGTTCGGTGCGAAACAGGTCGTGGTCGCTGCGCTCTTCAGCCGGCTTCGTGCCCATTCAAACCTCGGGGCAGTTTGCAAGGATTCAATATCCATTGAGCCTCAATCCTGCAATCTCCACCATCGGCAATCGCCCGCCAAAGCCAGCATTCATGCGGGTTGCAGGCGTTTTTCAGGGGCGGACCACTTAGCGGCTGTCGCCGTTTTGCTTTGTGGCCCGCCCAGCGTGGGCCGGGGCATTCTCCTTGGCATGCCGCGCCGTTTCACGCACCATCGCCCTTGCGCCAATCGGGCGCGCCAAAGGGGTGACGATGAACTTCAGCAATGACGCGCTGCTCGCGGCTGCGGCGGCCATCGTGGCGGGGCGTTTGCAGTCGAGGGCCGCGCGCGAGGTGAACGGTGCCACCGCCGACAACGTGAGCGAGATGCTCGCGCAGGCGATGGCCGAGGTGCTCGGTGGCGTGGACCTGATGGAAGAGCGAGCGAAGTCCGAATCGATGGACACCTGGCAGCGCCTTTCCGGCGAGTAGTGCTGCACGGGCGAGCGCTGTTTGCCAGCGCTCCGCCCCTGCTGCGGCGATTTCCGCTGTCTCGACGCACGCCTCTCGATCGATACCGAATTGCGTTGACAGTGGTTCGCCCGGCCGCGCAGAATGCGCGCCTGCTCCGGGGTGCACGCATGGTGCGTGCTGAGATGGTTGATCCGAACCCGAGAACTTGAACCGGTTAGTACCGGCGTAAGAAGAGCCGTCGATCCTTGAGTCGCGCTGCCCTGCCTGGGCGAGCGCGCCACGGGGCGACCTTCGGAGCAACGACCTTGTTGCGAAGGACCGCCATGAACGCCCCCGAACGCCTGGACGAGCTGCTGTCGCTGACACGCGAGCCGTTCCCCGCCTCCCGCAAGATCCACCTCACCGGTTCGCGGCCCGACCTGCAGGTGCCGCTGCGCGAGGTCAGCCTGACCAACGGCGAGACGGTGGTGCTCTACGACACCTCGGGCCCCTACACCGACCCCAGCGTGGCGATCGACGTGCGCCATGGCTTGGCCGGCCTGCGCCTGGGCTGGATCGAGCAGCGGCGCGACACCGAGGCCTACACAGGCCGTGCACCGCAGGCGTTGGACGATGGCGCGAAGCAGGTCGAGCGCATCGCCGACAGCCTGGCCACCTTGCGCGCCGAAGCCGCGGCCTTGCAGCGCACGCCGCGCCGTGCCATCAGCGGTGCCAACGTGACGCAGATGCACTACGCCAAGCGCGGCATCGTGACCCCCGAGATGGAGTTCGTCGCGCTGCGCGAAAACGGCCGGCGCGAGTGGATGGCGCAGTACCTGGCCGATGCCAAGCGCGAGCAACGCCGCGCCGGCAACGGCATGGGTGCGGTGCTGCCGCGCGGGCCCATCACGCCCGAGTTCGTGCGCGACGAGGTGGCGCGTGGCCGCGCGATCATCCCGGCCAACATCAACCACCCGGAAATCGAGCCGATGGCGATCGGCCGCAACTTCCTGGTCAAGATCAACGCCAACATCGGCAACTCTGCGGTCACCTCGAGCATCGAGGAAGAGGTCGAGAAGCTGGTCTGGTCGATCCGCTGGGGCGCCGACACGGTGATGGATCTCTCCACCGGCCGCCACATCCACACCACGCGCGACTGGATCGTGCGCAACTCGCCGGTGCCCATCGGCACGGTGCCGATCTACCAGGCGCTGGAGAAGGTCGGCGGCGTCGCTGAAGATCTGACCTGGGCGATCTTTCGCGACACGCTGATCGAACAGGCCGAGCAGGGGGTCGACTACTTCACCATCCACGCCGGCGTGCGGCTGCCGTTCATCCACCTGACGGCCGACCGTGTCACCGGCATCGTCTCGCGCGGCGGCTCGATCATGGCCAAGTGGTGCATCGCGCACCACCAAGAGAGCTTCCTGTACACGCACTTCGAAGAGATCTGCGAGATCATGAAGGCCTACGACGTGAGCTTCTCGCTCGGTGACGGCCTGCGCCCCGGTTGCGCTTCGGATGCGAACGATGAAGCCCAGTTTGCCGAGCTGCGCACACTCGGCGAGCTGACGCAGGTGGCGTGGAAGCACGACGTGCAGACGATGATCGAAGGCCCGGGCCATGTGCCGATGCACATGATCCAGGCCAACATGGACGAGCAGCTCAAGCACTGCCACGAGGCGCCGTTCTACACGCTGGGCCCGCTGACGATCGACATCGCGCCGGGCTACGACCACATCGCCAGCGCGATCGGCGCCGCGATGATCGGCTGGATGGGCACCGCGATGCTGTGCTACGTGACGCCGAAGGAGCACCTGGGCCTGCCCGACCGCGACGACGTCAAGCAAGGGATCATCGCGTACAAGATCGCCGCCCACGCGGCCGATGTTGCCAAGGGCCACCCGGGCTCGCGCGCCCGTGACGACGCGCTTTCGAAGGCGCGCTTCGAGTTCCGCTGGACCGACCAGTTCAACCTGAGCCTGGACCCGGACACCGCGCGCGACTTCCACGACGAAACGCTGCCCAAAGACAGCAGCAAGGTCGCGCATTTCTGCTCGATGTGTGGCCCGAAATTCTGCTCGATGAAGATCACGCAGGAGGTGCGCGACTACGCTGCCAACCTGGGTGTTGCCGAAGCCGAGGCGCTCGACCGGGGCATGGCCGAGAAGTCCGGCGAGTTCCGCGCCGGTGGCGGCGAGATCTACATCCCGATCCATAACGACAAGGCTTGATGGCATGGTCGCCATGCATGTGGGCATTGCAGGGGCAGGACTGCTGGGTCGGTTGGCGGCCTGGCGGTTGGCGCAGCGTGGCTGCCGCGTCAGTGTGTTCGACCCGGCCGGCGGGCCGCAGCCGACGTTCGACGGGCAGGGCGCCGCCGCGTTCACCGCCGCCGGGCTGTTGAGCCCGATGGCCGAGCGCGACGTGGCCAGCGACCGTGTCGCGCAGCTGGGCTGGCGTTCGATCGGGCTGTGGCGCGGCATCGTCAAGGCGTTGCCGGGCGAGCCGTACTTTGCCGAGCGCGGCAGCCTGCTGCTGGTGCACCGGGGCGACCTGGGCACCGCGCAGCGCACGCTGGCGCGCCTGCCCGCGCCGGGCAGCGGCGCCCGCGCCCCGGTGGCGCTGACGAGCGACAAGTTGGCCGCGGTGGAGCCGGCGCTGCGTGGCGTGTCGCACGCCTGGCTGCTGCCTGGCGAAGGCCAGATCGACACGGTGCAGACGATGCGTGCGTTGCACGACGGAGCGCCGTCGGTGCAGTGGCATTGGGGCCAGCACGTGGCCGAGCTGATGCCGGGCGCGTTGCGTGTGATGGACCGGGGCGTGCCGGGCGACTGGCAACGCTTCGACGCGGTGCTCGACCTGCGTGGCCTCGGCGCAAGGCCCGAACTGCCGCTGCGCGGTGTGCGGGGCGAGACGGTGTGGTTGCGCGCGCCGGGCCATGGCCTGACGCGGCCGTTGCGGCTGCTGCACCCACGTCACCGCATCTACATCGCGCCGCGGCCGGGTGATGTGCTGGTGGTCGGCGCGAGCGAGGTCGAGAGCGAAGACCGCAGCGAGGTGTCGCTGAAGAGCGCGGTCGAGCTGATGTCGGCCGCGCAGAGCGTGATGCCTGCGCTGCAAGAGGCACGCATCCTGCGGCTGGACCGCAACCTGCGGCCCGCGTTGCCCGACCATGAGCCCCGCATCGACGTCCAGCCCGGCCTGGGCCGCATCAACGGCCTGTTCCGCCATGGCTGGTTGATGGCGCCGGCACTGGTCGACGACACGCTGCGCACGATGGAGCTGGCATGAGCGGCACCTCGCGCAACGCCGTCATCGTCAACGGCGAGCCGGTGGCTGGCGCCGAAGGGCTGAGCCTGGCCGAGCTGCTGCTTCGGCTCGGCGAACCGGCCGACCAGGTGGCCACCGCGCTGAACGGCAGCTTCGTCGCGCGCGACCGCCGCGACGAGGTGCAACTGGCCACGGGCGACCGCATCACGGTCTTCAAGGCCATCGTCGGAGGGTGAAAGAGATGACATCGAGCAGCACCACGCCGTGGTCGCTTTACGGCACCAACCTGGCCAGCCGCTTCCTGATCGGCAGCGCCGGCTACCCGTCGCCCCAGGTGCTGCGCGACGCCATCGCCGCCGCCGGCGCGCAGGTGGTGACGGTTGGGCTCAAGCGTTCGCTGGCCGCCGGCGCGGGCGACAACGGCTTCGTCGAGATCGTGCGGGCCAGCGGCGCGCACCTGCTGCCCAACACCGCCGGCTGCCGCACGGCGCGCGAGGCGGTGGTGCTGGCCCAGATGGCGCGTGAGCTGTTCGGCACCCGTTGGGTCAAGCTCGAGGTGATCGGTGACGAGCACACGCTGCAACCCGAGCCGTGGGAGCTGCTGGACGCGGCGACCCAGCTGGTGCGCGAGGGTTTCCAGGTCTTTCCGTACTGCACCGACGACCTGGTGGCCTGCCGCCGTCTGCTCGACGCCGGTTGCGAGGTGCTGATGCCCTGGGGCGCGCCGATCGGCTCGGGCCAGGGTCTATTGAACCCCTACGCGCTGCGCACGCTGCGCGAGCGGTTGCCGGGCGTGCCGCTGATCGTCGACGCGGGCATCGGCGCGCCACACCATGCGGCGCGGGCGATGGAGCTGGGTTTCGACGGCGTGCTGCTGAACTCGGCCGTCGCGCAGGCGCGCGACCCCGTGCGCATGGCCGCTGCGTTCGGCCATGCCATCACGGCCGGGCGCCTGGGCTACGAGGCCGGCGTGATGGCCCCGCAGGACATGGCGGTGCCCAGCACGCCGGTGGCCGACGGGCCGCTGTTGATCGGCTGACAGCGGGGTGCAGATGTCAGCCAGCTGCCGAGGAACGCACAAACCCCAACGCCTTGTTGCAGGCGCTGGGAATTGCTTTCTCCAGTTCGCGCCGCATCGGCCGACAACGATCGGATCTCTCCATTTCCGATCGCCGCCCACCGATGCCATTTGCCCGCACCCCTGCCGAATTCGATCGAGGCATGTCGCGTGGCGCTTTCTGGCTGATGCTGCGGCGCATCGCGGTGTTCGCCGCCTGTGTCGACCTGGTCTACCTGGTGGCGTTCTTCGCGCTCGGCATGCCGGTGCTGGCGTTGGTGAACCTGCTCAGCGCCGGCATGTATGCCGCGGCCTATGCGCTGCTGGGCCGGCGCCGCAACCTGCCGGCCGTGGCGCTGATGTGGACCGAAGTGATGGGCCATGCCGGCGCCTGCACGATCTTGCTCGGGTGGGACAGCGGCACCCACTACTTTCTGCTGGTGTTCCTGCCGGCGGTCGCGGTGAGCCGCTCGCCGCGCTACGCGATCGCGGCAATGGGCTTCGTGCTGGCGGCCTACCTGGGGCTGGATGCGGCGACGCAGACGATCCCCGTGGCCTACCCGCTGGACCCGGGGCCGTTGATGGCTTTGCGCTGGCTCAGCATCACGGTCGTCTTCGTGATGTTCGGCTACACCGCGCGCTACTACACGCAGCGGGTGCACGAGGCCGAGGGCCGGCTCTACGACCTGGCCACGGTCGACCCGCTGTCGGGCCTGTGGAACCGGCGGCATTTTCTGCAGATGGCGCACGCCGAGATCGACCGTGCCAGCCGGCATGGCACGCCGCTGGCGTTGGTGCTGGCCGACATCGACCACTTCAAGCTCGTCAACGACCAGCATGGGCACGACACCGGCGACCGCGTGATCCAGCATGTGGCCGGGTTGATGCGGCATCAGGCCCGCACCGGCGACCTGATCGGCCGCTGGGGTGGCGAAGAGTTCGTGATGCTGCTGCCGATGACCGACGGCAACGGTGCGCTGGAGCTGAGCGAGCGCATGCGCGCCAGCGTCGAGCAGGTGGCCTGCCAGCACGCTGGCGTGACGGTGCCGGTGACCATGTCGCTCGGCGTGTGCGAGGTGCTGCCCGGCCAGCCGCTGGACCACGCCTTCAAGAACGCCGACGCGGCGCTCTACACCGCCAAGAACGCGGGCCGCAACCAGGTCTGCGTGGCGCCGCTGGCCCTGCCGGCGCGCCCCACCACGCCGCAAGCCGCGCGCAGCCTGGCCGAGGCCCCGGCGCACGCGCTGCCGGCCGGTTGACTCTTTCCATCTCAATCCGCTGTGCCCCGGCACCGGGGCTGGCGCCTCGCGTGTCGGTGCGTGGCTTCTGTGAGCACACACCATGACCCCACCGATCGTCTGGAGCGTTGCCGGCACCGATTCGGGCGGCGGCGCCGGCTTGTCTGCCGACCAGCGCGCTGCCGATGCCTTGGGCACCCACCTCTGCCCCGTGGTGGCCGCGGTCACCGCGCAGAACAGCGTGGCCGTGACCCAGGTGCAGCCGGTGCCGCCCGACTGGCTCGATGCCCAACTCGCGGCGCTGGCCGCCGACATGCCACCCCGCGCCATCAAGTGCGGCCTGCTCGGCAGTGCCGACAACCTGCGCGTGCTGCTGCGCTGGGTCGACCAACTGCGCGCCGACCATGGCCCGATCCCGCTGGTGGTGGACCCGGTGCTCGGCGCCAGCACCGGCCGCGCCTTTGTCGACGAGGCCTTGCTGGCTGCCTACCGCGACGAGTTGTTGCCCCGCGCGACGCTGCTGACGCCGAACCGGCGCGAGGCGGCGCTGCTGCTCGGCGAATCGCCGGAAGGCGCGTGCGAAGCGTCAACCGTGCCGGCGTTGGCACGCGCGCTGCGTGAGCGCGGTGCCCAGGCGGTGGTGATCACCGGCGGTGACAGCGCGGCCTCCGACGACCTGGTGCTCGACTGGCTCGACACCCCGCAAGCCGCCGGCTGGCTGGCCGCGCCCCGCCTCGATACGCCTCACCACCATGGCACCGGCTGCACCTTTGCCAGCAGCGCCGCCGCGGCGATGGCGCTGGGCCATGTGCCGGCCGATGCGGTGGTGCTGGCCAAGATGGCCACGCTGCATGCGCTGCAGCGCGGCCGCGCCGCCGGGCAGGGCGCAGGGCCGGTGCGCGCTGCCGCGGGCTTTGGCCAAGATCCGTCGTGGATGCCGATGTTGTCGTGGGGCGAGGTGCCCACGTTCGCACCGCCGCGCGACACGCTGGACGAGCCGCTGGGCCTGTACGCCATTGTCGACAGCGTCGCGCGCATCAAGCAGGTGCTGGCGGCCGGCGTGCGAACCGTGCAACTGCGCATCAAGGCCGACGTGGCAGACGCGGCGCGGCTGCGCGCTGAGATCCAGGCGGCCGTGCAGGCCTGCCGCGCGGTTGGCGCGCTGCTGTTCGTCAACGACCATTGGGAACTGGCGGTCGAGCTCGGCGCCCCGGGCGTCCACCTGGGCCAGGAGGACCTGGCGGCGCTCGGCCCCTCGGGGCAGGCCGTGCTGGCCGCCAGCGGCATCGAGCTCGGCATCAGCTCGCACAGCCTGTGGGAACTGGCGCGCGCCCGTGCGCTGGCACCGCGCTACATTGCCTGCGGCCCGGTCTGGCCCACGTTGACCAAGGCGATGCCGTGGCGCTCGCAAGGGCTCGACAACCTGCGCTGGTGGTGCCACATGGCCGGGCGCCCGGTGGTGGCGATCGGGGGCATCCTGGCGCCCGAGCAGGCCGAGGCCGCGGCGGCCTGCGGGGCCGATGGGGTGTGTGTCGTTCGTGGCTTGGGCGCCTGGCCCGAAACCACCGTGCCGGGCTTCAGGCAGGCCGTGGCGGCGGGGCGGCTGGCGCCGATCGTGGCGCCACCACCGTTGCCGCACGCCATGCTGGCGGCGGCAGAGTTTTGACCTTTGTTCGTATCAGGACATGCCGCCGCGGTAGAGCTGGGACGTGGCGGAGCCGCTCGATTGCACCTGTACATCCTGGCCTGCGGCCTTGAGCCAGGCGGCCCATCGTTCGACATGCGCTTTGTCCGGATGCCAAGGGCCAGCAGAAAAAGCGCTGCGCTCCCTTCGACCCTGACCGTAAACCACCCGCCACAACACCGGTTTTCCCCACGAGTTTTTTGAATGACCCGCCGCATCGTGGCGCGGGCCTGAAGCAGATTTTGCCTCGGCTCAGGTGTCGAAACAGGGCAGTGGCGTTTTCGACATGACAAATGCCCGCCGCCGTGGCGGCGGCCGGGCCACGGTGGCCGTTGCGCCCTTCAGCGCGCCGCGAGCTTGGCGGCGAATGCCAGCAGCGCGTCGACCACGCCGGCCACCGCCGCGGCCGTCTTCGGGTCTTTCAGGGCGCCGCTCTCGTCGAACGCGTCGCCGGCGCGGCTGAGCGCGTTCTGCTGCGGCTGCACCACCATCTGGAAGTTCATCTGGAAGTACTGGCGCAGGTAGTTCATCGAGCGCAAGCCACCCAGCGCGCCGGGCGAGGCCGAGAGCAGGCCGACCGGCTTGTTGGCGGTGGTGGCCAGGCCCGTGGGCAGGCCGTCGCCCGCGCCCAGGCGCGAGAGCCAGTCGAACGCGTTGATCACCAGCGGCGTCGGAAAGCCGTTGTACTCGGGCGTGACGACGAGCATCGCGTCGGCCTCGGCCAGTGCGGCCTGCAAGGTGCGAGCACCGGCGGGCACGCCGCTGGCGGCTTCGAGGTCGCCGTCGTACAGCGGCAACGCCAGCGCGCGCAGGTCCAGCAGGTTCACCTCGGCGCCGCGGGCGCGTGCGAGGCCGGCCACCACATGGGCCAGGCTCAGGTTGAACGAGCCCTGGCGTTGGCTGCCGGAGATCAAGAGCAGTTTCATCTTCGTCCTTGTTTCGTCCTTGTTCGTCCTTGCTGTTGGCTCGGGCACCAGCGGGGTGCCGGCCTCAGAGGCACATGGCCTTGATGTCTTCGGGGATCGGGATCGACTTGAGCTTGTAGCTGCCGGGGATGCGCACGACGAAGGCGCGCGTCTCGCGGCCTTCGCACAGCAGCTCGTCGTCGCGAATGATGCGGTGGTGCTGGATCAGCACCCGCGCCCGCCACTCTTCGACATGGGTGTGCACCTCCAGCGTCTGGCCGTAGGTGGCCGGGCGCAGAAAGCGGGTGTTGATCTCCAGCAGCGGCGTGCCGACGATGCCGCGCGTGGCTTCGAGCTCGCGCCAGGGCGGCACGCCGCAGGCCATGAAGAAGGCCAGCGAGGCCTGGTCCATCCAGCGCGAGAAGTTGGGAAAGAAGACGATGCCGGCGGGGTCGCAATCGCCGAAATGCACGTCGACGCGGTGGATGTGCGTTTTGCTCATCAGGTGCGTATGACTTCGGTGGTGGGCAGGTCACTGTACAGCGCCAGCACCTGGTCGGCACGGCGGGCCAACACCGCGCGCTGGTTGACATAGCCCTTGTCGGTGATCTCGCCGGCATCGGCGTTCGGCGGCTCGGCCAGCCACAGCGCGCGCGTGGGCGCCTGCGACGAGCCACCGCCTTCGGCCTGCAACGCCCGCAGCGCCGCGCGGACTTTGTCGGCGCGCTCGGTGGCGTCCATCGCCTTGGCGGCGGGGCTCGCAAAGATGAGCAGGCCGACCTCTTCGCGGTCATGGCCGGTGACCACCACGTCGGCCGCCAGCGGCGACAGCGCGGCCACTGCGCGCACGCACAGCGTGCCGACCGAGACCCAGGTGCCGCTCATCAGCTTGAAGTCTTCGGCGACGCGGCCGTCGAAGGCCACGCCCCGGCTCGGGTCGTCGGCATCGACCAGCTTGCCGGCGTCGCCGATCAGGTAGTAGCCGTCTTCGTCGAAGGCCTTCGCCGTCAATGCCGGCGCGTCGCGGTAGCCGGGGAAGACATTGGGCCCGCGTACGCGCATCTCCAGCTTGTCACCGCTGGGCACGAGCTTCAGCGCCACGCCTGGCAACGGCGCACCGATGCAGCCGGCGCGGTCGATGGCCCAGTGCACACTGGTCACCGCGGGCGCGGTCTCGGTTGCGCCCCACGACGAGGTGAACCAGATCGGCCGCTCGCGCACGCGGCTGGCCACCGCCTCGATGCGCTGCCACAGGCTTTGCGGCAGCGCCGCGCCGGCGTAGAACAGGCCCTCCAGCGGCTCGAAGAAGCTGCGCGCGAAGCCCTCGTCTGCTTCGAGAAACGGCAGCAGCATGTCGAAGCCGCGCGGCACGTTGAAATAGAAGTTCGGTCGCACTTCGCGCAGGTTGGCCACGGTCTTCTCGACCAGCCCCGGCATCGGCCGGCCGTCGTCCACATGCAGGCTGCCGCCGTGGGCCAGCACCAGGTTGAAGTTGTGGTTCGCGCCGAATGTGTGGCTCCACGGCAGCCAGTCCAGCAGGCGCAGCGGATGGCGGCTTAGGAAGGGCCAGGCCTGCGCCATCTGCTGCTGGTTGGCGCACAGCATGCGGTGCGTGTTGATCACGACCTTGGGCGTGCCGGTGGAGCCGCTGGTCAGCAGGTACTTGGCGTGGGTGTCGGGCGTGATGGCGGCAAAGGCCCGCATCACGGCCGGTGCTTCGGCGGTGGCGGCCAGCTGCGCAAAGGGCAGCGCGCCGGGCAGCTCGGCCGCGCCGCGGCTGAAGACGATGGGGCGCGTGCCCCGCGCGGCCCAGCTGGCGATCGGCGGGCCGTAAACGCTGGGCTCGGCGGCGTAGACCAGCGCCGGGTCGAGCGTGTCGAGGATGGCGTGGGCCTTGGCATAGTCTTTGGTCAGGCGGCAGTAGGCGCTGGACACGGTGCAGACGGGCCGGCCGACATGCATCGCGGCCAGCGCCAGCAGTGCGTGGTCGACGGCGTTGTCCGACAGCACGACCACCGGCTTGCCAGAAGGCAGCTTGAGATCGAGCAGGCCTTGTGCGATGCGGCCGACCTGATCGCGGGCCTGCGCATAGCTGAGTTGCCGCCATGCGGCGGCGCCCTCGCGCTCGGCCAGGAACGGGGCGTCGGGTGTCGCGCGGGCCCAGTGCTCCAGCCAGTCGCCGATGCAGCGCGCAAAGGGTTGCAGCGGTTCAGCGCTGCGCAAAATGAAGCCGCCGCCGGGCAAGTCTTCGCGCAGCACGCGGGCTGGCGCCAAGGCGCCGGGGTCGCCAAAGGGTTGGATCATGCGCATGGTCAAACTCCGAGACAGGCGGCCAGCGCATCGCTGCCGGCGAGCGCGGACGCTTCACCGGCCAGCACGACCTGGCCTTTTTGCAGCACGACCAGGCGGTCGGCCTGGGCGGCCACCTTGCGGTAGTCGCGATCGACAATCAGCGTGGCGATGCCGCTGGCGCGGATCTGGCCGATCACGCGCCAGATCTCGGCCACGATCAGCGGCGCCAGGCCTTCGGTGGCTTCGTCGAGGACGATCAGGTCGGGGTGCGTCATCAGCACGCGGCCGATCGACAGCATCTGCTGCTCGCCGCCCGAGAGCTGGTTGCCCTGGTTCGTCAAGCGTTCTGCCAGGCGGGGAAAGGTGTCGAGCACACGCTCGAAGGTCCAGTCGCGCCGGCCTTCGCGGCTGGGGCGCGCGGCCATCACCAGGTTCTCGCGCACGCTGAGGTTGGGGAACACACCGCGGCCCTCGGGCACGTAGCCGATGCCGGCGCGCGCCACCTCGTGCGGCGCCGCGCGCGACAGGTCTTGCCCACGCACGGCGATGCGGCCTTCGCGCTGCTTTACATGGCCCAGCAGCGTACGAATCAAGGTCGACTTGCCCATGCCGTTGCGGCCGAGCAGGCCGACCGTTTCGCCGGCGTTCACCGTGATGTCGACACCGTGCAGCACGTGGCTGGAGCCATACCAGGCGTGGATGCCGGTGGCTTCGATGATCGGGGTGGTCATGCTGTCAGTGGCCTCGTCCCATGGCCGACACTCGCTGGCGGGTGGGTTGGCGCGTCGCGGCGGGCGGCACCCGCTGGGGCTCATGCGTCCGCGCCCTCGCCTTGGGCGAGGGTTCCCTGCAGTGCTCGCGTTCGTGGCCGCTGTCGAACTCACTGCGCTCACTGCGTTCGCTTCGTTCAGACACTCGCCAGCGAGTCAGTTCACGAGGCTCGCTTCGCGAGCTGCCACGAACGCTGCGCGCTTCGGCGCTCCCGACCTCGCCCCATCGGGTACCCCCCGCCGCGAGTGGCAAGGTGGGGGCTGCTCCGCGCGGCCGGCCTTCAGTGCCTTGCTCGGTCACCCAGCTTCGCAAACTCAGCGATGCCGTCACGCGCTCGTCCATCTCAATGCCCGCCCAGGTACGCAGCCTGCACAGCAGGATCGCTTCGGATGGCGTCGGGCCGGGCCGAGGCAATGACCGCGCCATTGACCATCACGGTGATCCAGTCGGCGATGCGGAACACCGCGTCCATGTCGTGCTCGACCAGCAGCGTTGCGTGGCCGGCGCGCAGCTCGCTCAGCAGGGCCAGCATGCGCTCGGTCTCTTCGGCACCCATGCCTGCGAGTGGCTCGTCCAGCAGCAGCACCTTGGGTGCCGTGGCCAGGCACATCGCGATTTCGAGTTGGCGCTTCTGGCCGTGCGAGAGCAGGCCGGCCGGGCGATCGAGCACGTCGTTCAGGCCGGCACGTGCGCTGGCCTCGTGTGCGGCGGTGAGGCTGCGCTCGCAACGCGCCGCGGCTTGCCACCAGGCCCACGGGCGTTGGTAGCTGGCTTGCGCGGCGAGGCGGCAGTTCTCCAGCACGCTGAAGTTCGGGAAGATCGTGTTGCGCTGGTAGCTGCGGCCCAGGCCCGCTCGGGCGCGGCGCGGCTGTGTCCACCCGGTCACGTCTTCGCCCATCAACGCCACGGTGCCAGCCGACGGCGCAATCTCGCCCGACAGCATGTTGATCAGCGTCGACTTGCCGGCGCCGTTGGTGCCGATCACCGCATGCACCTGGCCCAGCGCCAGTTCGAGCGACACGCCGTCGACCGCGAGCAGACCGCCCCAGCGGCGTGTCAGGCCTTCACAGCGCAGCAGCGTCTGGCTCATTTGCTCTCACCGAACAGGCGCTGCCGCACCAGCGCCGGCAGGCCGATCAGCCCGTTGGGCAGCAGTGCGACGCAGGCGATGATGGTGGCGCCCAGGCCCAGGTGCCAGTGCTTGGCAAACGAACCGAACACGGCTTCGCTTTGAAACAGCTCCTGCAGCAGCGTGAATGCAAATGCGCCCAGCACCGCACCGCGCAAGTGGCCCAGGCCGCCAAGGATGATCATGATCAGCACCGCGCCCGACTGGTGCCACGACAGCAGCTCGGGGTTCACGAAGCCGTCTTTCACCGCGAACAGAAAGCCTGCCAGGCCCGCGATGCAGCCCGACACGACAAAGGCCGCCAGCTTGTACGGGTAGGTCGAGTAGCCGGCCGCGCGCATGCGCTGCTCGTTGGCGTGGATGCCGGCCAGCGCGCGGCCGAAGCGTGAGCGGGCCAGCAGCGCGAGCTTGGCAAACACGCCCAGCAGGCACGCCAGCACCAGGTAGTAGAAGGGCAGCGGCTTGTCGAGATCGACCAGCGTGAAGCTGCCGATGGTGAGCGTCGGCTTGAAGTACAGATAGATGCCGTCGGTGCCGCCGCCCAATGGGGTGTCGTGCACCACGTAGTAGGCCATCTGCGCGAAGGCCAGCGTGACCATGATGAAGTAGACGCCTCGGGTGCGCAGCGACAACGCACCCATGAACAGCGCATACAGCCCCGACACGCCCATGCAAGCCGGCAGCAGCCACCACATCGAGGCCGAATCGGACTCGGGCGACAGCTTTACCGCGGCATAACCCGCCAGGCCGAACAGCGCCGCTTGGCCGAAGCACACGAGGCCGGTCATGCCGACCAGCAGCTCCAGGCTGAGGGCCAAGATCGCGAAGATCATGATCTTGGTGACCAGGTCGATGCCGAAGCTGCCGGTGAGCAGCGGCAGCAGCGCCAGCCCGATCACGGCCGCCGCAACGAAGGCGTGTTTGCCCCAGGCCATGCCGCTCATGCCTTGAACAGCCCGTCGGGCTTCCACAGCAGGATCAGCGCCATCAGCACATAGACCAGCACGCCGGCCGCCTGCGGGAAGACGACCTTGCCGAAGGTGTCGACCAGGCCGATCAGCAAGGCGGCCAGCAGCGCGCCGCGGATCGAGCCGATGCCGCCGATCACGACAACCACGAAGCAGATGATCAGCACCTGGTTGCCCATGCCCGGGTAGACCGATGACACCGGCGCCGCGACCATGCCGGCCAGCACCGCGATCGCCACGCCGGCGGCGAAGACCACGCGGTAGAGAAACTTGATGTCGACGCCGAGCGACTGCACCATCTCGCGGTTGCTGGCCCCGGCGCGGATCATCATGCCCAGCCGTGTCTTCGCGAACACCACATACATGCCGAGCGCCAGCAGCAGGCACACGCCGGAGATGAAGAGCCGGTAGACCGGGTAGCTCATCAGGTCACCGAGCGCGATGCTGCCCGCCAGCCACTCGGGCGGGGCGACGCTGTGCACGTCGTCACCCACCAAGATCGAGCGCAACTCTTCGAAGACCAGGATCAGGCCGTAGGTCATCAGCACCTGCTGCAGGTGCTCGCGCTCGTAGAGAAAGCTAAAGAAGGCCCACTCGAGCACATAGCCCAGCAGCACCGCGAGCACCAGGCCCACCGCCAGCGTGGCGAAGAAGCCGCCGCCGATGGTGGCGGCCACTGCCGGTGCCAGCGCGTAGGCCATGTAGGCGCCGATCATGTAGAAGCTGCCGTGCGCCAGGTTGATGACGCCCATGATCCCGAAGATCAGCGTCAGCCCCGAGGCCACCAGGAACAGCAGCAGCCCGTACTGCAGCGCGTTCAGGCATTGGACTAAGAAGGTGGCGAGGTCCATCGAACGCGCTGCGGGCGACCCGCTCAGCTTGCCTTGCAGCCGCGCGCGGGATCGGCCAGCGCCTTCGACGCGACGCCGATCACCTTGTTCTCCTTGCCCGAGACCTGGCGCAGGTAGAAGTCTTGCACCGGGTTGCCGGCCTTGCTGATGGTGAACGGCCCGCGCGGGCTGTCGATCTTGGCCTTTTGCACCGCGGCGGCAAACTCGGCTTTCTTGCTGACGTCGCCCTTCACGGCGGCCAGGCCGGTGCCGAGGATCTGGCCGGCGTCGTAGCCTTGCACGGCGTAGACATCGGGCTGCAGCTTGTAGGTCTTGGCATAGGCCAGGCGGAACGCGTTGTCGCGCGGGGTGTTCAGGCTGTCGCCGTAGTGCAGCGCGGTCAGGATGCCGTCGGCATCGGCGCCTTGCGCTTCGAGCGTGCCGTCGGTCAGGAAGCCCGAGCCGTAGAGCGGGATGTTCTTCTTCAGGCCCGCGGCGGCGTAGTCTTTGACGAACTTCACCGCGCCGGCGCCGGCGAAGAAGGTGAACACGGCGTCGGGCTTGGTCGCCGCGATCTCGGTCAACAGCGCTTGAAACTCGACGTTAGGGAAGGGCAGCGACAGGTCTTTCACGACCTGGCCGCCGCTCTTTTCGAAGGCCTCCTTGAAGCCCTTGACCGACTCGTCGCCGGCGGCGTACTTCCAGGTGATGGTCACGACCTTCTTGTGGCCCTTCTTGGCCACCACCTCGCCCATCGCATAGCCGGGCTGCCAGTTCGAGAACGAGCTGCGCACGATGTTCGGGCCGCACAGCGGGCCGGTCACGGCATCGGCGCCCGCGTTGGGCACCACCAGCAGCGTGTTGGTCTCTTTCGCGACCTTGGCCATCGCCATCGCCACGCCGGAGTGAACGGTGCCGACCAGCACGTCGACCTGGTCACGCTTGACCAGCTTGTTGACGTTGTCGGTGGCCTTGGCGGGGTCGCTCTCGTCGTCGACCTTGAAGAACTCGACCTCGCGGCCGCCCAGCTTGCCGCCTTGCTCGCTCACGTACAGGCGAAAGCCGTTCTCGATCGCATTGCCCAGCGCGGCGTAGGTGCCGGTGTAGGGCAGCATCAGGCCGACCTTCAGCTTCGGCGCTGATTGGGCTGCGGCGGGGCCGGCGATCAGGGCGCAGGCGGCCAGGGCGGCGGTGGCGAGAAGCGTGCGGCGCAGGGTCATCGAAGTCTCCGTGTGGGTTGTCGACCGAGGGTAGTCGCAGCCGCCCAAAGGCGCCGCTAGGGCAAGCACCGGGCGCTCGGAGATGCATCATTGTGCTTGCTTGGTATCAAGACTACCGCTATATACAATGACTAGGCAATATAGTGCATACCCTGCCAACGGTATGCTTCGCCCAGGAGAACTTCAATCATGAACCAATCGCAGCTTCCGTCCGTCCTGGTGGTCGGCGCGGGCATCATGGGCGCGGGCATCGCGCAAGTGGCCGCACAGGCCGGGCGCCGCGTCATGCTGTTCGACGCCCGAGAAGGCGCCGCCGCGGCCGCCCGCGACAAGCTGGGCCAGACACTGCAAGGCCTGGTCGCCAAAGGCAAGCTGACCGGCGATGCGGCCGACGCCACGCTGGCGCGCATTGCGCCGGTGGCCAGGCTGGAAGACGCGGCCGATGCAGGCCTGGTCGTCGAGGCCATCGTTGAAAACCTCGAGGCCAAGCGCACGCTGCTGCTCCAGCTCGAGGCTTGTGTGTCGCCCGACGCGGTGCTGGCATCGAACACCTCGTCGATCTCGATCACCGCATTGGCCAACGGCCTGAAGGCGCCGGGCCGCGTGGTCGGCATGCATTTCTTCAACCCGGTGCCGCTGATGAAGCTGGTCGAGGTGGTGTCGGGCTTGCAGACCGATGCGGCGGTGGCCGAGCAGGTGTTCAAGCTCGCCACGAGCTGGGGCAAGACGGCGGTGCACACCCGCTCGACGCCGGGCTTCATCGTCAATCGCATCGCGCGGCCGTACTACGCCGAGACGCTGGCGCTGCTGCTGGAGCGCGCGGCCGAGCCGGCGGTGCTGGACGCGTGCCTGCGCGGCGCCGGCTTTCGCATGGGCCCGTGCGAGCTGATGGACCTGATCGGCCACGACACCAACTTCTCGGTCACCGAGTCGGTCTACCAGGCGAACTTCTACGACAAGCGCTTCCAGCCTTCGCTGGTGCAGCGCGAGATGGTCGATGGTGGCCTGCTGGGCCGCAAGTCTGGCCGCGGCTTCTTTGCCTATGGCGACGGCGTGGCGGCACCGGCCTTGCCGGCTGCACGCCACGGTGCCTTGCCGGCGACGGTGCGCTGGCATGGGGCCGGGCAGGGCGGATCGGCGATGGCGGCCTTTGGCCAACGCTGGCGCGACGCGTTGTCGGCCGCCGGTGTGGCCGTTGAGCAGGTGATGGCGTCCGAATGGATCGGTCTCGAATCCGAAGGCCGCCGCCTCGCGCTCACCGATGGCCGCAGCGCCACCCAGCGCGCGGCCGACGAAGCCTGCGCCGAGATGGTGGTGTTCGACCTGCCGATCGCCGAGCTGCCGGCCGGCGCCTCATTGGCCTATGCCGGTGCGGCCTCTGCCCACAACGCATGGCTGGACCAGGCGGCGGCGCTGCTGGCCTGTGCCGGCGTGCAACCGCAGCAGCTGGACGATGCCCCCGGCCTGGCCGTGGCGCGCACCGTGGCGATGCTGATCAACGAAGCGGCCGATGCGGTGCAGCAGGGCGTGTGCAACGCCGAGGGCGCCGACCTGGCGATGAAGCTGGGCGTCAATTACCCGGCCGGGCCGTTCGAGTGGCTGGCCCGTTGGGACGGCGCCGCGGTCGTCGAGCTGATCGACCAGCTCGACCGCTTCTACCGCGGCGAGCGCTACCGCGTCAGCCCTTGGCTGCGCCGGCGCCAACCCCGTCCAGGTTCGGCACGCTGACCAGGCAGACGATGCCCTTGGGCTCGCGCTCTCGCCACGAGACCGAGCCCCCCATCAGCTTCACGCGCTTGCGGATGCCGCCCAGGCCCAGGCCGTGAGACCACTTGGCCGGCGTGCGGCCCACGCCGTCGTCGCTGATCGTCACGGTGAACAGGCCCTCGTGCAGCCGCATCTCGATCAGCACCTGGGTCGCCTTCGAGTGGGCGATGATGTTGCTGATCAGCTCGCGCATGATGCGGGTCAGTGACGACCACTGGATGATCGTCAGTGTCAGGTCTTCGTCGAAGCTGGCGCTCCACTCCAGCTCGCAGCGCACGGCCTCCAGGCGCGCGGTGATGTCGGTCTTCCATTCGGCAGCGGCCAGCGCGAGCGAATGGGTCGACGCGGCCAGCCCGCGCGTCAGCGTCTTCAAGTCTTGCAGGGTGTGGCGGACGTAGTCCTCCATCTCCTTGTTCTGGGCCTTGTACATCAGCGTCAACAGGCGTG
The DNA here is from genome assembly GCF_041914305.1 of Ideonella sp. NCBI lineage: Bacteria > Pseudomonadati > Pseudomonadota > Betaproteobacteria > Burkholderiales > Sphaerotilaceae > Ideonella > Ideonella sp. Next base: position 46,857 of record NZ_JAYSDQ010000002.1, on the reverse strand, counting down.
CGCCGATGTCGTCGTGCAGGTCTTGCGCGATGCGCACCCGCTCTTCACTGCGGCCGCGCTCGACCGCGCGGTCGTGGGCCAGCGCGCGCATCAGCTGCTCGACGATGCGGTCGGCCAAGCGTGCATCTTCGGGCGTGAACAGGCGCTTGCCGCGCTCGGCGAAGCGCAGCGCGATCTGGCCGTCGAGCATCGGGCCTTGCGTCAGGTTGGGCGCCGGCACCAGCAGCACCGCGCCATTGGCGACGACGCGGCTCTGCCGCCCCTGGCCGCCGGTGCGGGTGGTTTCCAGCGGCTCGAACACGTGGCGCAGCAGGTCGGCCATGCGGTCGGCGGCGCGCTCGGGTTTGGCCTCGACCTCGCGCGCGATGCGGTAGAGGTGGTCGAACATGCGCTCGGTGGTCAGCGTGCGCGCGCCCATCATCTGGTTGACCAGCCACTGGCGCACGGCCGCATAGGCGCCCAGCGCGAGGAACAGCGAGAGCGTCAGCGAGGCGAACTGGCTGAACGAGAACACCGCGACGAACAGCAGGTCGACCGAGGTGGCGACGGTGCTCACGCCGGCCAGCATCGCGAACTCGCGCATCACGTTTTGTGAGCGCGAGATGAATGGCACCATCAGGATCACCGACGCGAAGAACACGCTCCAGATCACCGGGCCGACAGCGGCCAGTGGCTGCACATCGGGCGGCATGTGCGGCACCAGCGCCACCGCCAGCGTCAGCAGCACCAGCGCGCCCACCGTGACCGAGGCGAAGCGCCGCATCACCACCGCAAACGGGTGCGGCTGCGGCCCGACGGGCCAGGCCAGGAAGACGATGCAGAGCAAGCCGTCGCCGATCAGCAGCGACTGGGCCGTCCACCAGTGGTGTGGCTGCTGGCCCAGCACCGCGTAGATGCCGAAGCCCAGCGTGGCACCCCAGCTGAGCAGCACCGGCAGCACGCGCCAGCGCGAGCGGTAGGGGTGCAGCGCCGTGGCGTGCAGGATCGCGGCGCCGGTGGCCAGGTCGAGCATCGTCAGCAGCGAATGCTCGCGCAGCACCAGCGCGCTGGGCAACGTGAGCCCGGGCACCGAGCCGATGGCGGCCAGCAGCAACTGGCCGGCCTGCGACAAGGCCATCAGCGCGTAGAGCAGGTTGCGCAACTGCGGCTGCACCAGCGGCACGATCCAGCCGACCAGGAACAGCACCATCGCGAAGGCGCTGAGCAGCCAGAACATCGCGCCCAGGCCTGCGTAGCCGCGCGGGCGAGGGATCACGTCGACACGGTGGCCGTCGCGGAAGACCAGCACGATGTGGCCGGATTCGACCGCCCGTGCCACGGTGAGCCGCGTGTTGATCAGGCGCTCGCGCAGCGCGTCGTCGGCCAGCCAGCGCGCCGAGTGTGTCAGCGCGAGGGCATCGAAGGCCAGTGCGGAGCCCGGCGCCGTCTCGATGCTGGCCAGCTCGTGGCCGACCTGTTCTTTCAGGCCCGGCAGGTTGGTGTAGACCAGCTCCAGCCCGCCGTCGTGGGTGACGCGCCAGTCGGCGGCCACATGCGGGTTGTTGGCCATCACCCGCGCCAGCAAGAAGACGGTCAGGCAGGCGACCACCGCGGCCAGCAGCAAGGCCTGGCGGCGCCAGCCGATGCGCGGCGTGCCGCCGGCCATCGCGGCGGCGGCGGTGCTGCCGAAGCTGCTGGGCTCGCTGAAGCGCGAATCGGTGGTGTGGGGCCAGCCGCTGTCGCTGGGCACGCCGGTGTCGGGCGCGTCGTCCGCGGCCGTGGTGGTGGAACTCATGGGCCGCCCACCGCCTTGCGCGGTGTCCAAATCACGGAGAGAGGATGCCCGGCCCCGACGGGGGGCCGGGCGGGGCTCAGACCAGGCCTTGCTTGCTGGCCAGGACCGCCGCTTCGGCGCGGCTGGAAACGTTGAGCTTGCGGTAGATCGACTTGATGTGATCGTTGACGGTGAACCACTTGATGCCCATCAGGTTGGCGATCTCCTTGATCGTGAAACCCTTGCTCAGGTACGTCAAGACCTCGATTTCGCGGGGCGTCAGGTGGGGCAGGTCGACCGGCTTCTCGATCGGCACGGGCTTTTGCCCGGCGCTGCCGCTGGGGGCGCTCGAGAAGCTGCTGGCCGGCGCGGGCGCGGCCGAATCGGCGGCCGAGCCATGGCGGAAGTGCGTCAACAGCCGGCGTGCGATGGCTGGCGACAGCGGCGGCTGGCCGAGCACGATCTTGCGCAGCTCTTCGACCAGCACGTCGAAGCGGTCTTCCTTCAGCAAGTAGCCATCGGCGCCGCATTGCAGCGCCGGGAAGAGGTGGTCGTCGTCCGAATACAGCGTCGTCACCACCTTGGTGGCGGGGTACTGCGTCAGCTCGGCCAACAGCTCCAGGCCATTGCCATCGGGCAGTTCCAAGTCGACCAGCATCAGCTTGAACGGGTCAGCGCCGTGCAGGCCTTGTGGACCCGTCAACGCGATCTGCTCGCGTGCGGTTTCGAGGTCCCCCGCCTCGGTGATCGAAATCGGATCGCTGAAGCTTTCCCGCAGCACACGCGACAAAAAATCGCGGGCCACCGGGTTGTCTTCGAGGATCAGCACCTTCACGGTCATTACGCGCTCCCTTTACAACCTAGCGTCGGGCGGCATGCTAGCAGCGTGCCGAGGGGGGACCGAGCCCCCTTTTGGGGGACGTGCCCAGGCCCTTCCCTCTCCCTATTCTTAGGGGGAAAGGCTCAGGAGTCCATCGTGATATGGATCAGCGGTTGACCAGAACCAGCTTTCCTTTGATGGCGCGCTCGGCCATGCGGCGGTAGGCGGTGGGCAGTTCGCTCATCGGCAGCAGGGTGTCGATCAGCGGCTTGATCTTGCCCTCGGCGTACCAGCGGGCCAGCTCGCCCAGCGCGCGCGCGTTGGCGGCGGGCTCGCGGCGCACGTAGTCGCCCCAGAACACGCCGACGATCGACGCGCCCTTCAGCAGCGACAGGTTGAAGGGCAGGGCGGGGATGCCGCCCGCCGCGAAGCCGACCACGAGGTAGCGGCCGCGCCAGGCGATCGAGCGGAAGGCGGGCTCTGCCAGGTCACCGCCCACGGGGTCGTAGATGATGTCCGGGCCGCGGCCGCCGGTCATCGTCTTCAGCGCGTCGCGCAGGTTGTCGCGGCTGTAGTTGATCGTCTCGTCGGCGCCGATGCCCCGGCAGGCCTCGCACTTCTCGTCGGTGGAGGCCGCGGCAATCACCTTCGCGCCGGCGGCCTTGGCGATCTGCACGGCCGCGGTGCCCACGCCACCCGCGGCGCCGAGCACCAGCACCGTCTCGCCGGCCTTGAGCTGGCCGCGGTCGAGCAGCGCATGGTGCGAAGTGCCGTAGGTGAAGGCAAAGGCGGCGGCGTCTTCGAGCGCGAAGCCGGGTGGCAGTGGGATGGCTTGCGCGGCCTTGATGCACGCGTGGGTGCCGAAGCCACCCGAGCTGCCGATTGCGGCCACCGGGTCGCCCACCTTCAGGTACGTGACGGCAGAGCCCACCGCGTCGACCTTGCCGGCGAATTCAGACCCCGGCACAAAAGGCAGCGGCGGCCGGACCTGGTATTTGCCTTCGACCGTCAGCAGATCAGGGAAGTTGATGCTGGCGGCGTGGATCGCCACGCGCACCTCGTCGGCCGCCGGTTCAGGCGTGGGCAGCTCGCGCCAGACGAGGTCGCCCGGGCCGGTGGTGGTTTCACAAAGCCAGGCGTGCATGCTGCGCTCCAAGAAGGTGTTCTGATGGGACTTGATCATAGGCAAGCCAGGGGTGTTCGCTCGTCGCCTGGGTGACTTCGATGCGTTGGCGGCACGAGCCGGTACAACCTGGCGGCATCAAAACAAGTGACCAGCTGTTGCGGCTGCCTACAATCGGTCGCATGCGCATCCTCATCGCCAACGACGATGGTTATCTCGCACCGGGCATCGCTGCGCTGGTCCAGGCCTGCCAGGGCCTGGGCGAGATCGACGTCATCGCGCCCGAGCAGAACGCCAGTGGCACCTCGAACGCCCTCAGCCTGACGCGGCCCTTGACGGTGCACGAAGCACGCGGCGAGCCGGTGCAAGGCTTTCGCTTCGTCAATGGCACGCCGTCGGACAGCGTGCACATCGCGCTGACCGGCCTGCTGCCGCACAAGCCCGACCTGGTGCTCTCGGGCATCAACCAGGGAGCCAACATGGGCGACGACACGCTGTACTCGGGCACCGTGGCCGCCGCGATGGAGGGTTACTTGTTCGGTATCCCGGCGATCGCCTTCTCGCAAGCCGAAAAGGGCTGGACGCACCTGGACGCCGCCGCCCGCGTGGCGCGCAAGGTCGTCGAGGCGGTGCTCGAGTCCGTGCTGCAACGGCCGCCGGCGCAAAAGCCGTGGCTGCTGAACGTGAACATCCCGAACAGGCCCGATGCGGATCAACTGCCCTGGGTCACCACCCGCCTGGGCCGGCGCCATGCCAGCGAAGGCGTGATTCGCCAGATCAGCCCGCGCGGCGAGCCGGTCTATTGGATCGGGCCGGCAGGCGATGCACGCGAAGCCGGCGAGGGCACCGATTTCTACGCCGTGGCCAACGGCCAGGTATCGATCACGCCGCTGCAGGTCGACCTGACCGACCACGCCGCGCTGCCTGATTGGCGGGCGCGGCTGGGTGGGGCATGAGCGACAAGAAGCCCGCGCCTGCGCGGCCGGCGCGCTTTCCAGCTTCGCTTGACAGCCGCAGCCCCATCAGTGCCACCCAGGCGCCGCCGCTGCTGAGGCCCCAGCGCCTGCTGCATGAAGCAGCATTGGACGCCGCCCGCACCGTGGCGCCGCGCGGCCTGGGGCTCGACAGCGCGCCAGTGCGGCACCGCATGGTGCAGCGCCTGCGGGCCGACGGCGTGTGCTGCGAGCCGCTGCTGCAGGCCATGGGCCAGGTGCTGCGGCACGAGTTCGTCGACTCGGCGCTGGCCGCGCAGGCCTACGAAGACACGAGCTTGCCGATCGGCCTGTCGCAGACGATTTCCAAGCCTTCGGTCGTCGCGCGGATGATCGAGTGGCTGTACCTGGGCGAGAACGCCCGGGGCCGTGGCCACCTGGGCCGTGTGCTCGAGATCGGCACCGGCTGTGGTTACCAGGCCGCGGTGCTGGCGCAGCTGTCGACCCAGGTCATCTCGGTCGAACGCCTGAAGGCCCTGCACGAACTGGCCGCCCGCCATCTGCACCGCCTGCAGGTGCCACGCTGCCGCCTGGTCTATGGCGACGGCATGCGCGGCCACCCGCCCAACGCGCCATACGACACCATCATCGCCGCAGCGGGCGGTGACGACCTGCCCAGCGCCTGGCTCGACCAGTTGGCCGTGGGCGGCCGGCTGGTGGCGCCGGCGCGCTCGGCCGATGGCCGCGGCCAGGTGCTCGTGATCGTCGACCGCACACCTGAGGGCCTGCACCGCCGCCTCGGCGAGGCGGTGCAGTTCGTCCCCTTAAAATCCGGCACCCATTGACCTTGACAACAGCACAGGGAACCCACTACCCGATGAGCACCATAAAAGGGCGTTGGACAACACGATCGCTCGGCCTGTTGGCCGCAGCCACCGTGTTGCTGTTGGCCGGCTGCGCGTCACCCCGCAACCAGGCCCCGGTAGAGGTGCGGCCCACGGCCCCGGCCGCTGCCGCCAAACCGGCCTCGGCACCCGAGGCCGCCAAGCCGGCCTCTGCGCCGGCCAGTGCGGCGGGCGATACGCGCTCGGCGACCTACACCGTGAAGCCGGGCGACACGCTGATGCGCATCGCCCTGGAGTCTGGCCAGGCCTGGCGCGACATCGCGCGCTGGAACGGCATGGACAACCCCAACGTGATCGAGGTCGGCCAGGTGCTGCGCGTGTTGCCGCCGGCCGGCGAGGCCACGGTCAGCACCAAGCCGGTGACGCCGCCGAAGATCGAGACCAAGCCGCTCGATGGCAGCGCCAAACCGCCGGCGACCGCCGCCTCGGGCGCCCCGCCGGCGGCGTCGGGCGTCGCGCCCGCGGTGCCTGCCAAGGACAACGACGACGACGTGCAGTGGGCCTGGCCCGCCGCCGGCCCGGTGGCCACGCCGTTCGACGAATCGCGCAACAAGGGCCTGGCCATCACCGGCAAGGTCGGCGACCCGGTCTACGCCGCGGCCGATGGGCGCGTGGTCTACGCCGGCTCGGGCCTGCGCGGCTATGGCAACCTCGTCATCGTCAAGCACAACGCCACCTACCTCACGGCCTACGCCCACAACCAGACGCTGCTGGTGAAGGAAGACCAGGTCGTGCGCAAGGGGCAGAAGATCGCCGAGATGGGATCGTCGGACGCTGAACGGGTGCAACTGCACTTCGAGGTGCGCCGCCAGGGCAAGCCCGTCGACCCCGCCAAGCTGTTGCCCGCACGCTGACAGGCCCCAACTCTGCTTCGGCTCCATGGCGCCGCCTTCGGGCGGCGTCGGCCTTTGCGCAGTCCCGCACGAGATTCTCATGACCCAACCAGACGAGTGGCTGACCGTCGAATCGCTCGACATCGAAGCCCAGGGCGTGGCCCACAACAGCGAAGGCAAGGTCGTCTTCATCGAAGGGGCGCTGCCTGGCGAACAGGTGCAGGTCGACGTCGGCCGGCGCAAGAACCAGTGGGAGCAGGCGACGATGCGCGCAATGCGGCGCGAAAGCTCGCAGCGCGTTCGCCCGGCCTGCCCGCACTTCGGCCTGCATGCGGGCGCCTGTGGCGGCTGCAAGATGCAGCACCTGCATGCTGGCGCGCAGGTGGCGATCAAGCAGCGCGTGCTGGAAGACAACCTCGCCCACCTGGGCAAGGTGAAGTCCGAGCGCATGCTGCGGCCGATCGAAGGCCCCACCTGGGGCTACCGGCTGCGCGCCCGACTCTCGGTGCGCTATGTGGCCAAGAAGGGCACGGTGCTGGTCGGCTTTCACGAGCGCAAATCGCGCTACGTGGCCGACATGAGCGAATGCCACGTGCTGCCTCGAAGCGTCAGCGACATGCTGCTGCCGCTGCGCGAGCTGATCGGCTCGATGGACGGGCGCGACCGCCTGCCGCAGATCGAGCTGGCTGGCAGCGAGGCCGTGACGGCCTTGGTGCTGCGCCATCTGGAGCCCTTGTCTGGCGCAGACGTGACGCGCTTGCGTGAGTTCGGCGCGAAGCACGGCGTGCAGTGGTGGCTGCAGCCCAAGGGGCCTGAGACCGTGCACCTGCTCGACGATGGCGGCCCCGAGCTGGCCTACACGCTGCCCGAATTCGGCTTGACGATGCCGTTCAAGCCGACCGATTTCACCCAGGTGAACCACCAGATCAACACCGTGCTGGTCGGCCGCGCGCTGCGCCTGCTGCAGGTGCAGCCCGGTGAACGGGTGATCGACTGGTTCTGCGGCCTGGGCAACTTCACGCTGCCGCTGGCCACCCAGGCGCGCGAGGTGCTGGGTATCGAAGGCAGCGAGGTGCTGGTCGAGCGCTCGCGGCAAAACGCCGCGCGCAACGGCCTGGCTGCGAAGACCAGCTTCGCGGCCCGCAACCTGTTCGAGCTGACGCCCGACGATCTGGTGGCCTTCGGTCGCGCCGACAAATGGCTGGTCGACCCGCCGCGCGAGGGCGCCTTCGCGCTGGCCAAGGCCGTGGCCGACCTGGCCGAATCACCCCGCGACGACTGGCAGCCACCCCAACGCATCGTCTACGTCAGCTGCAACCCCGCCACGCTCGCGCGCGACGCGGGCCTGCTGGTCAACGTGGCCGGCTACCGATGCACAGCAGCCGGCGCCGTCAACATGTTCCCCCACACCGCCCACGTCGAATCCATCGCCGTCTTCGAGCGCCCCTGAAGGCGCGCGAAGCGCCGTCGCCGTCAAGTGGCGTGCGCGGATCTGGCTCCGCCAGTCCACTGCGCGACGCCCACGTCGAAAGCATCGCCGTCTTCGAACTAAGCTGAAGCTGGGGGCCCTAGGCGCGCGCAGCGCCGCCACCGTCAAGTGGCGTGCGCGGATCTGGCTCTGCCAGTCCGCTGCGCGAGCCCCCATGGGGGGCAGCCCCGGGAGGGGCGTGGGGGCCTCATCTACCCGAACATCATCCTCTTGAACCCCCGCCACGACAGCAGGCTGCCCGGCATGCGGCGCTCGTTCAGGATGTCGGACAGCCGGTCGGTCATGCGCTGGCTGTGCCGGGCACGCCAGATCACCAGGCTGACCAAGAACGGGTAGCGGTTGAAGCTGGCGGCTTTGCGGTACATCTCGAAGCGGGGGCGCAGGCCGTCCAGGCGGCGGCGATAGTCGGCAAGGACCGGGTCGTCCGCGCCATCGGGCGCCACCAGCAGGCTCTCGGCGGCAGCGATGCCAGTTTCCAGCGCCTTGCCGATGCCTTCACCGGTGAAGGCGTAAGTGGCACCAGCCGCCTCACCGGTCACCAGCACGCCGGGCGCTGCCCACTTTGCACCCCGCAGGTCGCAGCGCAGCGGCGCGCCCTTGAGCTCGCCCAGCACTTCGCCTTCGCGCATCAGGCGCGCGGCCAGCGGGTCGATCGCCAGGAAATCGTTGAACAACTCGCGTAGGTTGCGGGGCTTGTGCGGCGTGCTGTCGTCGCCGCGCAGGACGTGGCTGTCGAGCAGGCCGACGCCGATGTTGAACGTGCCGTCGGGTGCCGGGAAGATCCAGCCGTAACCGCCGCTCAGGCGCCGGTTCCAGACGAAGCGCAGGTTGGGGATCTCGTCGACCATGCCGGCGTGCCGCACATAGGTGCGCAGCGCCATCGCGCTGGGCGTGCGCCGCTCGCACAGGTTGGCGGCCAGCAGCGCAGCGGGCGCGGCCCCGGTGGCCAGCACGAGCCAGCGGCAACGGACCTCTTGCGTCGAGCCGGCATGGCCGAAGCGGGCGCCGACCACTCGACCGCTGTCGTCGTGCAGCGGGACGATGAAACGCGCCGGCGCCACCATGCGGGCGCCGGCCTCTACCGCGGCGGCACACAGCAGCGCATCGAACTCGCGGCGCGGCAGCACGGCCAGCTCGCCCGGCACGTCGATGAACCCACCGCTCGGGGCCACGCACTGCGCCGCCTTGGCGCGGTGGGCGAGCGCCATCACCCGCTCATGCACCCCGAGCCGGCGCAGCGCGGCGTGGGTGTCCGGCACCAGCCCGTCGCCGCAGACCTTGTCGCGCGGGAAGGCCTGTGCGTCGACCAGCACCACGTCGCGGCCGGCATGTGCGAGCAGGCGGGCGCAGGCGCTGCCGGCCGGGCCGGCGCCGACCACGAGCACCTCGCAACGCGCGGGCAGTGCGGCCAAGGGCTGGTTCCAGTCCGGGACATTCATCGTGAGAAAGGGCAGGCGAGCGGAAAGGGGTGGCGGCTTCCATTGTGCCGCCCGGCGTCAAAGAAAAAGGGCCCGCGCGGGGCCCTTGGTCTCGGCTTGGCGCGAGCCCGCGCCAACGATTGCTCAGTCGCTCTCGCCGCCGAAGATGCCCAGCAGGCTGAGCAGGCTCTGGAACACGTTGTAGATGTCCAGGTACAGCGCCAGCGTGGCGCTGATGTAGTTGGTTTCGCCGCCGTCGATCACACGCTTCAGGTCGTACACCATGAAGGCCGAGAACAGGCCGATGCACAGCACCGACATCGTCAGGAAGGCCGCGGTGGATTGCACGAACACGTTGATGATGCCGGCCACCATGATCACCAGCGCACCGACGAACAGGAACTTGCCCATGCCGGACAGGTCGCGCTTGATCACCGAGGCCAGCATCGCCATCGCGAGGAACACGCCGGCGGTGCCGCCGAAGGCCGTCATCACCAGTGCGCTGCCGTTCTTGAAGCCCAGCACCGCGGCCAGCAGCCGCGAGAGCATCAGGCCCATGAAGAAGGTGAAGGCGAGCAGCACGCCGACGCCGGCGGCCGAATGCTTGGTCTTCTCGATCGCGAACATGAAGCCGAACGCGCCGACCATGAACACGATCAGGCCGGCGACAGGGCTCATCGCGGCGACGACGCCGGTGGACACGCCAACCCAGGCGCCCAGCACCGTGGGGATCATCGACAGGGCCAGCAGCCAGTAGGTGTTGCGCAGTACGCGGTTGCGTTGCGCGGCCAGCGAGCCCGATCCGGCGACGCCGGTGTAGGTTTGCAGGCTTTCGTTCATGGAACCTCCGTTGATTGCAGTTGCGCCGAAGCGCACAGGTCAGACCGGTGAGCGCCGATTCTAGTTCCGCGCCCTGGGCGGCCGCGTGGCGCGAGGCGGGTGGAGGCAGCCGCTGGCTTGGACGTTCGGCGAGCTCCGGTTATACTTAGCGGGTTTACCCGAAAACACAGCCGCCCAGCGAAACTCCCCCTCACGGTTTCCTCTCGAGTCCTGCCCTAGCCTTCGATCCATCGAGGCGGTAGTGGGCCCGGGCTGGGTGCGCGAACACCGGAGTTTCCATTGTTGCCGCTTCCGTCTTCCCAGGTGTCCGAATCCCTGGTGCCCGTTGTGGCGCCCGCCATCCTGGCTCTCGCAGACGGCACGGTCTTTTCCGGCACCTCGATCGGCGCAGCCGGTCACACGGTCGGTGAAGTGGTGTTCAACACCGCGCTCACCGGCTACCAGGAAATCCTCACCGACCCCAGCTACTGCCGGCAGATCGTCACGCTGACGTACCCGCACATCGGCAACTACGGGGTCAACGCCGAGGATGTCGAGGCGTCCAAAGTCCATGCCGCCGGCCTGATCATCAAGGACCTGCCGGTCCGCGTGTCCAACTTCCGCCAGTCGCAAACCTTGTCGGGCTACCTGCGCGAGCAGGGCACGGTGGCGATCGCCGACATCGACACGCGCCGCCTGACGCGCGTGCTGCGCACGACCGGTGCCCAAAACGGCTGCATCGCGACCTTTGCCGAAGGCCACCGGGTCACCGAGGCCGAGATCGCCGACGCAGTGGCGCGCGCCAAGGCCGCGCCGAGCATGGCGGGGCAGGACCTGGCCAAGGTCGTCAGCGTCGATGCCGCCTACCCGTGGACCGAGACCGAGTGGAAGCTGACCCGCGAAGACGGCACGCCCGGCTACGGCAAGCTGGTCGACCCGAAATTCCACGTCGTGGCCTATGACTTCGGCGTCAAGCGCAACATCCTGCGCATGCTCGCCGAGCGAGGCTGCAAGGTCACGGTGGTGCCTGCGCAGACGCCGGCCGCCGAGGTGCTGAAGCACAAGCCCGACGGCATCTTCCTGTCGAACGGGCCCGGTGACCCCGAGCCTTGCGATTACGCGATCGCCGCCGTGCGTGAGCTGATCGACACCGGCATCCCGACCTTCGGCATCTGCCTGGGCCACCAGATCATGGCGCTGGCGTCGGGGGCCAAGACCTTCAAGATGAAGTTCGGCCACCATGGCGCGAACCACCCGGTGAAAGACCTGGACTCGGGCCGCGTGTCGATCACCAGCCAGAACCACGGTTTCGCGGTCGACGAGAAGACGCTGCCGGCCAACCTGCGCCCGACGCACGTGAGCCTGTTCGACGGCACGCTGCAAGGCCTGGCTCGCACCGACAAGCCGGCCTTCTGCTTCCAGGGTCACCCGGAAGCCTCCCCCGGCCCGCACGACATCAACTACCTGTTCGACCGATTCACAGCGCTGATGACCGAGAAGAAGGCGGAGAAGAACTAATGGCCAAGCGCACCGACATCAAGAGCATCCTCATCATCGGCGCCGGCCCGATCATCATCGGCCAGGCTTGCGAGTTCGACTACTCCGGCGCGCAGGCCTGCAAGGCGCTGCGCGAAGAGGGCTACAAGGTCATCCTGGTCAACTCGAACCCGGCGACCATCATGACCGACCCGGACACGGCCGATGTGACCTACATCGAGCCGATCACCTGGCCGGTGGTCGAGAAGATCATCGCGAAAGAGCGCCCCGACGCCATCCTGCCGACGATGGGCGGCCAGACCGCGCTGAACTGCGCGCTCGACCTGCACAAGCACGGCGTGCTGGCCAAGTACGGCGTCGAGATGATCGGTGCCAACGAGCACGCGATCGAGAAGGCCGAAGACCGGCTGAAGTTCAAGGACGCGATGACCAAGATCGGCCTGGGCTCGGCCAAGTCTGGCATTGCGCACACGATGGACGAAGCCTGGGCGGTGCAGAAGAGCATCCAGGCCGAAGTCGGGGGCTCGGGCTTCCCGATGGTCATCCGCCCCAGCTTCACGCTCGGTGGCACGGGCGGCGGCATTGCCTACAACCCCGAGGAATTCGAAGAGATCTGCAAGCGCGGCCTGGACCTGTCGCCGACCAACGAGCTGCTGATCGAAGAGTCGCTGATCGGCTGGAAAGAGTACGAGATGGAGGTCGTCCGCGACAAGGCGGACAACTGCATCATCGTCTGCTCGATCGAGAACCTCGACCCGATGGGCATCCACACCGGCGACTCGATCACCGTGGCCCCGGCGCAGACGCTGACCGACAAGGAATACCAGCTGCTGCGCAACGCGTCGATCGCGATCCTGCGCGAGATCGGCGTGGACACCGGCGGCTCGAACGTGCAGTTCTCGATCAACCCCGACACCGGCCGGATGATCGTGATCGAGATGAACCCGCGCGTGTCGCGCTCGTCGGCGCTGGCCTCCAAGGCCACCGGTTTCCCGATCGCCAAGGTGGCCGCCAAGCTGGCCGTGGGCTACACGCTCGATGAGCTGCGCAACGACATCACCGGCGGCGCCACGCCGGCCTCGTTCGAGCCCTCGATCGACTACGTGGTGACCAAGATCCCGCGCTTCGCGTTCGAGAAGTTCCCGGCCGCCGACTCGCACCTGACGACGCAGATGAAGTCGGTGGGCGAGGTGATGGCCATGGGCCGCAGCTTCCAGGAAAGCTTCCAGAAGGCGCTGCGTGGTCTCGAAACCGGCATCGACGGCCTGACCGAGCGCTCGACCGATCGTGAAGACATCATCCAGGAGATCGGCGAAGCCGGCCCCGAGCGGATCCTCTTCGTGGCCGACGCTTTCCGCATCGGCATGACGCTGGATGAGATCTTTGCCGAGACGGCGATCGACCCCTGGTTCCTGGCCCAGATCGAGCAGATCGTCTCGACCGAGAAGGCACTCGCGGGCCGCTCGCTGGAAAGCCTGAGCAAGGACGAATTGTTCTTCTTGAAGCACAAAGGCTTCTCGGACAAGCGCCTGGCCAAACTGCTGGGCACCAACCAGCACGAGCTGCGCGCCAAGCGCCACGCGCTGGGCGTGCGCCCGGTCTACAAGCGCGTGGACACCTGCGCAGCCGAGTTCGCGACGGAAACGGCGTACCTGTACTCGACCTACGACGAGGAGTGCGAGGCCGAGCCGACCGACAAGAAGAAGATCATGGTGCTGGGCGGCGGGCCGAACCGCATCGGCCAGGGCATCGAGTTCGACTACTGCTGCGTGCACGCGGCATTGGCGATGCGCGAAGACGGGTACGAGACCATCATGGTCAACTGCAACCCCGAAACCGTGTCGACCGACTACGACACCAGCGACCGCCTGTACTTCGAGCCGGTGACGCTCGAAGATGTGCTGGAGATCGTCGACAAGGAAAAACCGGTCGGCGTGATCGTGCAGTACGGCGGCCAGACGCCGCTGAAGCTGGCGCTGGACCTGGAGCGCGCGGGCGTGCCGATCATCGGCACCAGCCCCGATTCGATCGACGTGGCCGAAGACCGTGAGCGCTTCCAGAAGCTGCTGCACGAGCTGGGCCTGAAGCAGCCGCCCAACCGCACCGCGCGCACCGAAGAGGGCGCGATGGCGATGGCCCACGAGATCGGCTACCCGCTGGTCGTTCGCCCGAGCTACGTGCTGGGTGGCCGCGCGATGGAAATCGTGCAGGACGACAAGGATCTCGAGCGCTACATGCGCGAGGCGGTGCGCGTGAGCGAGAAGTCGCCCGTGCTGCTGGACCGTTTCCTCGACGATGCGATCGAGGTCGACGTCGACTGCATCAGCGACGGCCGCGACGTGATGATCGGCGGCATCATGGAGCACATCGAGCAAGCCGGCGTGCACTCGGGCGACTCGGCCTGCTCGCTGCCGCCGTACTCGCTGCCGCCGGCACTGCAGGACGAGCTTCGGCGCCAGACCGCGCTGATGGCGCGGGCGCTGAAGGTCGTCGGCCTGATGAACGTGCAGTTCGCGATCCAGGGCGAGGGCGACGAATCGATCGTCTACGTGCTGGAAGTGAACCCGCGTGCGTCGCGCACCGTGCCGTTCGTCTCCAAGGCGACCGGCCAGCCGCTGGCGAAGATCGCCGCGCGCTGCATGGCGGGCCAGAAGCTGGCCGACCAGCGCGGCAAGGACGGCAAGGCGCCGCGCGAGGTGATCCCGCCTTACTTCAGCGTGAAGGAGGCGGTGTTCCCGTTCAACAAGTTCCCGGGCGTCGACCCGATCCTCGGCCCCGAGATGCGCTCGACCGGCGAGGTGATGGGCGTGGCCTACAGCTTCGGCGAAGCGATGCTGAAGAGCCAGCTCGGCGCGGGCTCACGCCTGCCGGCCAAGGGCACGGTGGTGATCACGGTCAAGAACAACGACAAGGACCGCGCCGTCAAGGTGGCTGGTGACCTCGTCGACCTGGGCTATCAGGTGGTGGCCACCAAGGGCACCGCGGCGGCCATCGCGGCGGCCGGCGTGCCGGTGAAGCTGGTCAACAAGGTCAAAGACGGCCGGCCGCACATCGCCGACATGATCAAGGCCGGCGAGATCCAGCTCGTCTTCACGACGGTGGACGAAACGCGCACGGCGATTGCCGACTCGCGCTACATCCGCACCGCGGCGTTGGCGCACCGGGTGACTTACTACACGACGATGGCCGGCTGCGAAGCTGCCACCGAAGCGCTGAAGCACCAGGACGACCCGAACGTGCTGTCGCTGCAAGAGCTGCACGCGGCGTTGGGCTGATCCCACGGGGTTGGTGCGGGCTTGCAGCCCGCCCAATCTGCTCTAAACTTCCCTCCAAGCGCGCCAGTTGGCGCGTTTTCCTTTTTCCCACGAATTTCAGGGGTTTGCCGGCCTGCCCAGGGCTGCATCCGGCGAGTCCTGAGCGAAGGTATTTCCAGTGAGCACCATTCCTCTGACCACGCGCGGCGCCGAAAAGCTGAAGGAAGAACTGCAGCGGCTGAAGACCGTTGAGCGCCACGCGGTGATCCAGGCGATCGCCGAGGCGCGGGCGCAGGGCGACCTGTCCGAAAACGCCGAGTACGACGCGGCCAAGGACAAGCAAGGCTTCATCGAAGGCCGCATCCTGGAAATCGAAAGCAAGCTCGCCGCGGCGCAGATCATCGATCCGTCGATGCTCGACGCCGGTGGTCGCGTGGTCTTCGGCGCCACGGTCGAGCTCGAAGAAGAGGAATCCGGCGCCAAGGTGACCTACCAGATCGTCGGCGACGACGAAGCCGACCTGAAGCTGGGCCTGATCTCGATCAGCTCGCCGATCGCGCGCGCGATGATCGGCAAAGAGGCCGGCGACGTGGCCGAGGTGCGCGCACCCGGCGGCGTGAAGACTTATGAGATCGTGGCGGTGCGCTACCAGTGAGCCTGCTCGAGCGCGCGCGGCGGCTGCTGCCTGGCCTGTGGGCTGGCGCGCTGCTGTGCATCGCGCTGATCGCCACGCCAGCGGCGTTCGCCGCGTTGGCGTCACCAGATGCCGGCCGCGTGGTTGGCCGTATCTTTGTGCAAGAGGCCTATCTCAGCCTCGCGCTGGGCGTGTCGTGCCTGCTGCTCGAGCGGCGCGCAGCGAGCTCGTCGGACGGAAGCGCCCGCCTGTCTACGCCGATGCTGCTGGCCCTGGTGGCCGTGTTCTGCACCGTTGCCGGCTACTTCGGTCTTCAGCCGATGATGGCCGCAGCCAAGGCGGGCGAGGGCCGCTGGACATTCGGCCAGTTGCACGCCGTCAGCCTGGGCTTGTTCGGCGTGAAGACGCTGGTGGTGTTCGGGCTGGCCTGGCGCGCGGCGAGCGGCCCGGTGGCCGGCCCCGTCAGCCCTGCTGCGCCTTCTTCTTGACGCTGGTGGTCCGCACCTTGGCGCGTTTGATCTGGCCGCCGGCGGCGACCCGCTCGTTGCCGAAGACCTTGACCTTCTTGACCGTCGGCCGGTGGGTGCCGCTCTTGGAGAAGCTGACGATCTTCACGGTGCGCGGGCCGGGCATGCGGTCTTCTTTCTCGACCTTGGCCTTGGGCGGCAGCGGTCGCCACAGCACCAGCAGCTTGCCGATGTGCTGCACGGGCGCAGCGTTCAGCGTGTCGGCCAGTTGGGCCAGGGTGGCTTCACGGTTGGCGCGGTCGTCCGAGAACATGCGTACCTTGATCAGGCCGTGGGCCTTCAAGGCGGCATCGGTTTCCTTCACGATCGCGGGGGTCAGGCCCTCGGCGCCGATCATCACCACCGGGTCGAGGTGATGGGCCAAGCCCCGCTGTTCTTTGCGTTCGGCGGGTGTCAGAGTAATTGCAGGCATCCTTCTATTATCTCCGCCGCATGAAAATCAAAACGAAAAGCAAGAAGGTCAACAAGGCGTGGTTGCACGACCACATGAACGACCCCTACGTCAAGATGGCCCAGAAAGAGGGCTATCGGGCGCGTGCGGCCTACAAGCTGAAAGAGATCGACGAGGCGTTCAAGCTGATCCATCCCGGCCAGGTGGTCGTGGACCTGGGCGCCGTGCCCGGTGCCTGGAGCCAGTACCTGCGCCGGCGCTTTGCGCCCAAGGCCGCGGGTGTGGGCGGTGCCGCCACCGGTGAGCTCGACGGCACGATCATCGCGCTGGACGTGCTGGAGTTCGAGCCGATCGATGGCGTCCACTTCATCCAGGGCGACTTCCGGGAAGACGAGGTGATGCACCAGTTGGAGGCCGCTCTGGCCGGGAGGCCGGTGGACGTGGTGGTGTCCGACATGGCCCCCAACTTGTCCGGCATCGCGTCGGCGGATTCTGCGCGCATCGCGCACCTGGTCGAGTTGGCGGTCGATTTCAGTGTTCGCCATCTCAAGCCCGATGGCGCGTTGGTGGCCAAGGTGTTCCACGGCAGCGGCTACAGCCAGCTCGCAGAGCTGTTCAAGCGGCAGTTCCGCGTCGTCAAGCCGATCAAGCCCAAGGCGTCGCGCGATCGGTCGTCCGAAACCTTTTTGGTCGGAATCGGCTTGAAAAAGCCCTGAAATACGGGTGATGACTCGAAAAACCGGGCGTTTGGACGGTTCCGGCAGCCTTGACGGGGAACCCGTTCTGTCAGGATGGCGGGGTATTGAGTCGACTAGAATCAACCCTATATGCCTGGGGTGGCAGGTGGACTCATCCGCCTGAACATCCAACCAGGATCTCGCAAAGGAACCGCGGTGAACAATCAGTGGATTTCGAAGGTCGCCGTTTGGCTGGTGATCGCTTTGGTGCTGTTCACCGTCTTCAAGCAGTTCGACAAGCCGCGCACCAATGAACAGGTGACCTACACCCAGTTCATGGACGACGCAAAGCAAGGCCGCGTCAAGCGCGTCGAGGTGCAGGGCCGCCAGCTGAAGGTGACGCCGAACGACGGCCAACCCTTCACCATCTCGTCGCCCGGCGACCTGTGGATGGTCGGCGACCTGATGAAGTACGGCGTGCAGGTGTCCGGCAAGCCCGACGAAGAGCCCTCGCTACTGCAGACGCTGCTGCTGTCCTGGGGCCCGATGCTGCTGCTGATCGGCGTGTGGATCTACTTCATGCGCCAGATGCAAGGCGGCGGCAAGGGTGGTGCGTTCAGCTTCGGCAAATCGAAGGCCCGCATGCTGGACGAGGCCAACAACACCACCACCTTCGCTGATGTCGCGGGTTGCGACGAAGCCAAGGAAGAGGTCAAGGAACTGGTCGACTTCCTGAAAGACCCGCAGAAGTTCCAGAAGCTGGGTGGCCGCATTCCGCGCGGTGTGTTGCTGGTCGGCCCCCCGGGCACCGGCAAGACGCTGCTGGCCAAGGCCATCGCCGGCGAAGCCAAGGTGCCGTTCTTCTCGATCTCGGGTTCCGACTTCGTTGAAATGTTCGTCGGTGTCGGCGCGGCCCGTGTGCGCGACATGTTCGAGCAGGCCAAGAAGAGCGCCCCCTGCATCATCTTCGTCGACGAAATCGACGCTGTGGGCCGCCACCGTGGTGCCGGCCTGGGCGGCGGCAACGACGAGCGCGAGCAGACGCTGAACCAGATGCTGGTCGAGATGGATGGTTTCGAGACCAACCTCGGCGTGATCGTGATGGCGGCCACCAACCGGCCCGACATCCTCGACCCCGCGCTGCTGCGCCCGGGCCGCTTCGACCGCCAGGTCTACGTGACGCTGCCGGACATCCGCGGCCGCGAGCAGATCCTGAACGTGCACATGCGCAAGGTGCCGGTGGGCGGCGACGTCAAGGCCGACATCATCGCCCGCGGCACGCCGGGGTTCTCGGGTGCTGACCTGGCCAACTTGGTCAACGAGGCTGCGCTGTTTGCCGCTCGTCGCAATGGCCGGGTGGTCGAGATGATCGACTTCGAGCGCGCCAAGGACAAGATCATCATGGGCACCGAGCGCAAGTCCATGGTCATGGACGAGGAAGAGCGCAAGAACACCGCCTACCACGAAGCTGGCCATGCCCTGATCGCGCGCCTGCTGCCCAAGCTGGACCCGGTGCACAAGGTGACGATCATTCCGCGTGGCGGCGCACTGGGCGTGACGGTGTCGCTGCCCGAGAAGGACCGCTACAGCACCGACAAGATCATGATGCTCAGCCGCATCTCGATGCTGTTCGGTGGCCGCATCGCCGAAGAAGTCTTCATGAACCAGATGACGACCGGCGCCAGCAACGACTTCGAGCGTGCCACGCAGATTGCCCGCGACATGGTCATGCGCTATGGCATGACCGACTCGCTCGGCCCGATGGTCTATGCCGAAAACGAAGGTGAAGTGTTCCTGGGCCGCTCGGTGACCAAGACCACTAACGTGTCGGAAGAAACGATGCGCAAGGTCGACACCGAAGTGCGTCGCATCATCGACGAGCAGTACGCGATCGCCCGCAAACTGATCGAAGACCACCAGGACAAGATGCACGCGATGGCCAAGGCGTTGCTCGAATGGGAAACCATCGACGGCGAGCAGATCGACGACATCATGAACGACAAGCCGCCGCGTCCGCCGAAGGACTGGACGCCGTCCGCCAACCGCCCGGCCGGCGCCACGCCGCCGGTCAACCCGGACAGCGCGCCCGCCGCGGCCTGAGCCCGGCCCACACGGCTGCTTTCCTGATCAACGGGGCCACGGGGCCCCGTTGTGCTTGCTGCCCTCTTCGGACGACCTTCGTTTCACCGTGCCGCTGACTTGGCAGACTGCCCGCTTCACGATTGACCTCGCTGCGCGCCCACAGGTGATGGGTATCGTCAACGTGACGCCCGACTCCTTTTCGGACGGCGGCCACCACGCCGCCGCCAGCCAGGCCTGCGCCCACTGCGATCGCCTGGTGGCAGAAGGCGTCGACATCCTGGACATCGGCGGCGAGTCGACCCGCCCGGGCTCGGTGCCCCCGTCGTTGGCGGACGAACTGGACCGGGTGCTGCCCGTGGTGCGGCACGCGGTGACGCTGGGTGTGCCCGTGTCGGTGGACACCAGCCGCCCTGAGGTGATGGCCGCCGCACTGCAAGCCGGTGCCGACATCGTCAACGACGTGCGTGCGCTTCAATGGCCAGGGGCGCTGGCGGCCGTGGCTGCCCATGCCGGTGCCGGCGTGTGCCTGATGCACATGCATGGCGAGCCGGCCACGATGCAGCAAGCCCCACAGTACGAGGATGTGCTGGCCGAGGTGGCGGCTTTCCTCGGCCAACGCCTGAAGCAGGCCCTGGCCGCCGGGATCGCCGCCGAGCGCATCGTGCTCGACCCGGGTTACGGCTTTGGCAAGTCGCTCGAACACAACCTGGCGCTGTTCAGGGCGCAAGAACAACTGCTGGCGCTGGGCCCACCTTTGCTGGTGGGCTGGTCGCGCAAGGGCACTTTGGGCCAGCTGACCGGCCGGCCTGTGGACCAGCGCCTGCCTGCCAGCGTCGGCGCGGCCCTGGCGGCGGTGGCGCGTGGCGCTCGCATCGTGCGGGTGCACGACGTGGCCGCCACCGTCGACGCCCTGAAGGTCTGGAACGCCGCGGGCCTGGGCGCCGCTGCCTGACCGTTTTCACTGAGATCGAGATTCAAGAGGAGCACAAAAACATGACTCGCCAATATTTCGGCACCGACGGCATCCGCGGCACGGTGGGGCAAGACCCGATCACGGCCGACTTCGCGCTGCGGCTTGGCCATGCCGTCGGGCGCGTGTTGCAGCAGAGCTTGCAACGCCGCGGCAGCAAGCGTGCGCCGGCGGTGCTGATCGGCAAGGACACCCGCATCTCGGGCTACATGATGGAGTCGGCGCTGGAGGCGGGTTTTGCTTCGGCCGGGGTCGATGTGCTGCTGACCGGCCCGTTGCCCACGCCAGGCGTGGCCTACCTGACCCGCGCGCTGCGGCTGGACCTGGGCGTGGTGATCAGCGCGTCGCACAACGCGTTTCCCGACAACGGCATCAAGTTCTTCTCGGCCAAGGGCGAGAAACTGCCGGACGCCTGGGAACTGGCCGTCGAAGAGGCCTTGGCAGAGCCGCCGCAATGGGTGGATTCGGCCCGCCTGGGTCGCGCCCGCCGGCTGAGCGATGCGCAAGGCCGCTACGTCGAATTCTGCAAATCCACCGTCAGCGGTGAGCTGACGCTGAAGGGCCTGAAGCTGGTCATCGACGCAGCGCATGGGGCCGCCTACCAGGTGGCGCCGGCGGTGTTCCACGAGTTGGGTGCCGAGGTCATCAGCATCGGCTGCGCGCCGAACGGCACCAACATCAACGCCGGATTTGGCGCGACCGCGCCGCAGGCGCTGGTGGCCGCGGTCAAGGAGCATGGCGCCGACTATGGCGTGGCGCTCGATGGCGACGCCGACCGCCTGCAACTGGTCGACGCTGAAGGGCGGCTGTACAACGGCGATGAGCTGGTCTACCTGATGGCGATGGACCGCCGCGCGCAAGGCGAGCCGGTGCCGGGCGTGGTCGGCACGCTGATGACCAACATGGCGGTCGAGGTGGCGCTGGTCGGGCAGGGCATCGAGTTCGTGCGGGCCAAGGTCGGCGACCGCTACGTGCTCGAAGAGCTGGGCCGGCGCGGCTGGCTGCTGGGCGGTGAGGGCTCGGGCCACTTGCTGGCGCTGGACAAGCACAGCACCGGCGATGGCATCGTCAGCGCGCTGCAGGTGCTGCAAGCGGTCCAGCGCAGCGGACGCAGCCTGTCCGAGTTGCTGAGCGAGGTGGTGCTGTTCCCGCAGACGATGATCAACGTGCGGCTGGCCGATGGCTGCAACTGGGCCGACGACACGGCGCTGGCCCACGAGATCGAAGCGGTGAAGGCCGAGCTGGGCCGGTCGGGCCGGGTGTTGATCCGCGCCTCGGGCACCGAGCCGGTGTTGCGGGTGATGGTCGAGGCGCGCGAGGCGCAGCAGGCCAAGCAATTGGCGCAGCGCCTGGCCGACCTCGCCGCGGCGGCGCGATAGGCGCCTCGGTCGGCCGAAACAAGGCGGCGAAGACCGAAAAAGAAAGAAGAAGCCCGAAAAAGCCCCATGTCAGTTCTGTGACGGCCGGGTGACGGCTGTCGCGCGCCAAGGGCGGTCGACACCGCAGCCGACCCACCGTCACGGGGGCGTCACAAAACCTTCCTACAGTCCCGCTCGAGCCGAGCTGAGGGTGCGCTAACGCGCCGGCCGGACACTGAAGAAAGGTTTGACGACATGCTGACTTCCCTTGTTCGCCCCCTGTGGGTGGGTGTTGCCGCGATCGCGCTGACGCAAGCCGCTTTCGCCCAAGACGTGACCGGTGCTGGCGCCTCGTTCCCGGCGCCCATCTATGCCAAGTGGGCCGACGCCTACAACAAGGCCAGCGGGGCCCGCATCAACTACCAGTCGGTGGGCTCGGGCGCCGGCATCAAGCAGATCAAGTCAAAGACGGTCGATTTCGGCGCGTCGGACATGCCGCTGAAAGACGAAGAGCTGGCCGCGGATGGCCTGTTGCAGTTCCCCACGGTGATCGGCGGCGTCGTGCCGGTGATCAATGTCAAGGGTCTGGCCCCCGGCCAGTTGAAGCTCTCCGGCCAGGTGTTGGGCGACATCTTCCTGGGCAAGGTCACGAAGTGGAACGACGCGTCGATCGCCGCGCTGAACGCTGGCGTCGCGCTGCCCGATGCCGACATCGCCGTGGTGCGCCGCGCCGATGGCTCGGGCACCAGCTTCATCTTCACCAACTACCTGAGCAAGGTGAACGCCGAGTGGAAGGCCAAGGTCGGTGAAGGCACGGCGGTCAACTGGCCGACCGGCGCCGGCGGCAAGGGCAACGAAGGCGTGGCTTCGTATGTGCAGCGCCTGCCGAACTCGATCGGTTATGTCGAGTACGCCTACGCCAAGCAGAACAAGATGGCCCACGTGCTGCTGAAGAACAAGGACGGCGCTTTCGTCGCGCCGGACGACCTGAACTTCAAGGCCGCCGCCGCGAACGCCGACTGGTCCAAGACCTTCTACCAGGTGCTGACCGAGCAGCCGGGCAAGGACTCGTGGCCCCTGACCGGTGCCACCTTCATCCTGATGCACAAGGTGCAGGCCAAGCCCGAGCAGGCCACCACTGCGCTGAAGTTCTTCGACTGGGCCTACGCCAACGGCGACAAGATGGCCGCCGAGCTGGAATACGTTCCGCTGCCTGACTCGCTGAAGGCCTTGATCCACAAGCAGTGGGCCGACGTGAAGGACGGCGCGGGCAAGCCGGTCGCCTACAAGTAAGCCGCACGAGACTCGCCACGACGTCGAGTTGTTGCTGCCGCGCCCCGCGTGCCCTCGTGGCCGTGGGGCAGGCCGACGCCGCATGAAGGAGCGCAAGGTGACCGCTACACTGCCGGCCAGCCCCATTGCCAAAGAGCTGTCCATGGAACGATCGTCCCCGGCAGGGCGACCGGGCGGGCGCGCGGTGCGCGCCCCCTGGGCCGACCGGCTGTTTGCCTTGGCCGCACACGGCGCCGCCTGGCTGACGCTGGCGCTCCTGGTGGGCATCTTGCTGTCGCTGATCGCCGGGGCGGCGCCGGCGATCCGCGAGTACGGCCTGAGCTTCCTCTGGCGCAGCGAGTGGGACCCGGTGCAGGACCGCTACGGCGGCCTGGTGATGATCTACGGCACGCTGATGACCTCGTTCATCGCGCTGCTGATCGCGGTGCCGGTGAGCTTCGGCATCGCGCTGTTCCTGACCGAGTTGTCGCCGCAGTGGTTGAAGCGCCCGCTGGGCGTGGCGATCGAGCTGCTGGCCGCCGTGCCGTCGATCGTCTACGGCATGTGGGGCCTGCTGGTCTTCAGCCCGCTGCTGGCCACCTACGTGCAGCAGCCGCTGCAGCACATCTTCAAGGGCGTGCCGGTGCTGGGCGCGCTGTTCTCCGGCCCGCCGGTGGGCATCGGCCTGCTGTCGGCCGGCATCATCCTGGCGATCATGATCATCCCGTTCATCGCCTCGGTGATGCGTGACGTGTTCGAGGTCACGCCGCCGATGTTGAAAGAGTCGGCTTACGGGTTGGGCTCGACCACCTGGGAGGTGGTCTGGAACGTGGTGCTGCCCTACACCAAGACCGGTGTGGTCGGTGGTGTCATGCTCGGGCTCGGCCGCGCGCTCGGCGAGACGATGGCCGTGACCTTTCTCATCGGCAACATGAACCAGCTGAATTCGATCTCGGTGTTCGAGGCGGCCAACAGCATCACCTCGGCGCTGGCCAACGAGTTTGCCGAAGCCGGCGAGGGCCTGCACCAGGCCTCGCTGATCTACCTGGGCCTGGTGCTGTTCTTCATCACCTTCGTCGTGCTGGCGTTCTCGAAGATCCTGCTGGCGCAGTTGAAGAAGAGCGAGGGCAGCAAGTCATGAGCAGCCTGACAAGCCTCGACGCCGGCCGCCTGGCCATGCACCGCAAGCGCAAGCGGGTCAACGTGGTCGCGCTGACGCTGTCGCTCGGCGCGATGGCCTTTGGCGTCTTCTGGTTGATCTGGATCCTCTACGAAACCGTCCACCTGGGCCTCGGTGGCCTGAGCTGGCAGGTCTTTACCGAAATGACGCCGCCGCCGCAGGCCGAGACCGGTGGCCTGGCCAACGCGATTTACGGCTCGCTGATGATGGTTGGCCTGGCCACGCTGATCGGCACGCCGGTCGGCATCATGGCCGGCATCTACCTGGCCGAGTACGGGCAGCGCACCTGGCTGGGCCGCACGACGCAGTTCATCAACGACATCCTGCTGTCGGCGCCGTCGATCGTGATCGGGCTGTTCATTTACGCGGTCGTCGTGTCGCGCTTCAAGTCCTTCTCGGGCTGGGCGGGTGTGCTGGCGCTGGCGCTGATCGTGATCCCGGTGGTGATCCGCACGACCGAGAACATGTTGAGCCTGGTGCCGAACGCGCTGCGTGAAGCCGCCTACGCATTGGGCACGCCGAAGTGGAAGGTCATCCTGTCGATCACGCTGAAGGCGGCGCGTGCCGGGGTGGTGACCGGTGTGCTGCTGGCGCTGGCTCGGATCTCGGGCGAAACCGCGCCGCTGCTGTTCACGGCGCTGTCCAACCAGTTCTGGACCTCGAACCTCGGCGAGCCGATGGCCAGCCTGCCCGTGACGATCTTCAAGTTCGCGATGAGCCCTTACGAGAACTGGCAACAGCTCGCCTGGGCTGGTGTCTTCCTGATCACGCTCGGCGTGCTCGCGCTCAACATCCTGGCGCGCGTGCTGTTCCGCAACAAACACTGACCGAAACGCGAAAGCACCATGGACGCGAAAGTCGACCTGTCTGTCACCGAGAAATCCAAGATCGCGGTGCGCGACCTGAATTTCTACTACGGCAGCTTCCACGCGCTGAAGCACATCAACCTGAACATCCCCGAGAAGAAGGTGACCGCCTTCATCGGGCCGTCGGGTTGCGGCAAGTCCACGCTGCTGCGCACCTTCAACCGCATGTTCGAGCTGTACCCCGAGCAGCGGGCGGAAGGCGAGATCCTGGTCGATGGCGAGAATGTGCTCGACAAGCGGCTCGACGTGTCGCTGATCCGTGCCAAGGTCGGCATGGTCTTTCAGAAGCCCACGCCGTTCCCGATGTCGATCTACGACAACATCGCATTCGGTGTGAAGCTGTTCGAAAACCTGTCGCGGGTTGAGATGGACGAGCGGGTCGAATGGGCGCTGAAGAAGTCGGCGCTGTGGAACGAGGTGAAAGACAAGCTCGGCCAGAGCGGCTCGGGCTTGTCTGGTGGCCAGCAGCAGCGGCTGTGCATTGCGCGCGGCATCGCGATCAAGCCCGAGGTGCTGCTGCTTGACGAGCCCTGCTCGGCGCTGGACCCGATCTCCACCGGCAAGGTCGAAGAACTGATCCATGAGTTGAAGAGCGACTACACCGTCGTCATCGTCACGCACAACATGCAGCAGGCGGCGCGGGTGTCCGACTACACCGCCTACATGTACCTGGGTGACCTGATCGAGTTCGGCCCGACGCGCGATCTCTTCATGAAGCCGCAGAAGAAAGACACGGAAGACTACATCACCGGGCGTTTCGGTTGATCGAGCGGGAGACACACACCATGAGCGACAAGCATCTCTCCACCCAGTTCGATGCCGAGTTGAGCGGCGTCTCGACCCGCGTGCTCGAAATGGGCGGCCTGGTCGAGGCCCAGGTGGCGCAGGCCATCTACGCGCTGACCAACTTCAGCGCCGAGACGGCGACGCAAGTGCTGCAGATGGAAGAGCGGGTCAACCAACTCGAGGTCGACATCGACGCCGACCTGTCGGCCATCATTGCCCGCCGCCAGCCCACCGCGCGTGACCTGCGGCTGCTGATCGCGATCAGCAAGACCATCGGCAACCTCGAGCGGGTGGGCGACGAAGCGGCCCGCATCGCGCGCACGGTGCAGCGCCTGATCAACACCGGCGTCTTCAGCCGCCTGCGCCTGCCGGTGGGCGACGTGTCGTTCGAGGCCAAGCTGGCCACCGCGTCGCTGCGCAAGGCGCTCGATGCATTCGCGCGGCTCGACACGGTGCAGGCGCTGGATGTGATCAAGAACGACAACCAGATCGACGCCGAGTTCGACGGCCTGATGCGCAAGCTCATCACCTACATGATGGAAGACCCGCGCACCATCTCGGCCAGCATCGACCTGGTGTTCGTGGCCAAGGCCATCGAGCGTGTGGGTGACCACGCCAAGAACCTGGCCGAACAGATCATCTACATCGTCAAGGGGCGGGACGTGCGGCACAACCCGGTCGAAACGGTGGAGTCGATCGCGCTGACGCGCAATTGACCCCCGACCCGTACCGCCTGCTGGAAGAACGGAGAACCTGACACATGCCCACCGTGCTCGTCGTCGAAGACGAAGCGGCGATTGCCGAGTTGGTCGCCATCAATCTGCGCCACGCCGGCTTTGAAGTCACGCTGGCCGAGAACGCCGACCAGGCCAACGTGGCGGTCGACGCCGTGCTGCCCGACCTGGTGCTGCTGGACTGGATGCTGCCCGGCCAGTCCGGCGTTGCGTTGGCGCGCCGTTGGCGCGGCGATGCGCGCACGCGCGAGCTGCCGATCATCATGCTGACCGCCCGTGCCGACGAGACCGACAAGGTCGCCGGCCTGGACGCCGGTGCCGACGACTACCTGACCAAGCCTTTCTCGACACAAGAGCTGCTCGCGCGCATTCGCGCGGTGCTGCGGCGCCGCGTGCCCGAGGCGCTGGACACGGTGGTCGAGGTGGGGGGGCTGAAGCTCGACCCGTCGACCCGCCGCGTCAGCCGCGAAGGGGTGGACCTGAAGCTCGGGCCGACCGAGTTCCGCCTGCTGCACTTCTTCATGACCCACCCCGAGCGGGTGCACAGCCGTGCCCAACTGCTGGACCGCGTCTGGGGCGACCATGTCTTCATCGAGGAACGCACGGTCGACGTGCATGTGAAGCGCTTGCGCGAGGCGTTGCTGCCGGCCCGCTGCGCCTCGATGATCGAGACGGTGCGTGGTGCCGGCTACCGCCTGAGCCAGCAGGCCATCGCGTCGGCCGCGTGAGCGCCGGGCACGCCCAGCGACGCGAGGCGCGTTGATGTCCTGGATCTGGTTGCGGGTGCTGCTGACCGCGGCGCTGGTGCTGCTCGGCGGTGTCATCGGCCATCTGTTCGGCGGTGGCGAGCGCAGGGAACTGCAAGGGGCCCTGGCGGGCATCGCCGGCGGATTGCTGGTGTTCATCGTGCGCGACATCTGGCGCGGCCACCAGCTGCTGCGCTGGCTCAGTGGCGGCGCCATCGGCGCCGAGCCTCCGCGCATGGGGGGCTTCTGGGGCGAGATGGCCACGCGCATCGAGCGTGCGCTGCGCTCGCGCGAACGCAGCGCTGCCAACGAGCGTGACCGGTTGGCGCAGTTCCTGTCGGCAATCGAGGCGTCGCCGAACGGCGTGCTGCTGCTGGATGCGAGCGAGCAGATCGAGTGGTGCAACGCGCTGGCCGCCGACCACCTGGGGCTCGACCGCCACCGCGACCTGCGCCAGCGCGTGACCAACCTGGTCCGCGCGCCGGCCTTCGTCGCGATGCTGCAGGCGCGGGCGTTCGAGCAGCCGGTGCAGATCCCGCAACCAGACGGCAGCGGGCTGCTGTCGGTCATCGTGCGCTCGTACGGCGACGGCCAGCGCCTCGTGCTGACGCAAGACATCACCGAACGCGAGCGGGCCGACGCGATGCGGCGCGATTTCGTTGCCAACGTGTCGCACGAGATCCGCACGCCGTTGACGGTGGTGGCGGGCTTCGTCGAGACCTTGACCAACCTGCCGCTGTCCGAGGTCGAGCGCAAGCGTGTGCTGGCGCTGATGGCGCAGCAGACGCAGCGC
Source organism: Ideonella sp. (assembly GCF_041914305.1). Classification (NCBI taxonomy): domain Bacteria; kingdom Pseudomonadati; phylum Pseudomonadota; class Betaproteobacteria; order Burkholderiales; family Sphaerotilaceae; genus Ideonella; species Ideonella sp. The sequence continues at coordinate 18,998 of NZ_JAYSDQ010000002.1, read as the reverse complement.
ATGCAAAGCCTGGTCGGCGACCTGCTGACCCTGGCGCGGCTCGAAGGCAGCCCGCGGCCGTCGTCGGACGCCTGGTTGCCGCTGGCCCGCCTGGGCTCGGCCGTCGAGATGGATGCGCGCGGCCTGTCTGCGGGCAGGCACCGGCTGAGCTTCGATTGGGGCGACGAGGTAGAGCTTGCCGGCAACGAGGCGGAGCTGCTGAGCGCGGTGACCAACCTGGTCAGCAATGCCGTGCGCTACACGCCGGAGTCGGGCCAGATCGAGGTGCACTGGCGCCAGCGGCCCGAGGGGGCGGGCGAGATCACCGTGCGCGACACCGGCCCCGGCATCGCCGCCGAACACCTGCCGCGGCTGACCGAGCGCTTCTACCGTGTCGACGGCAGCCGCTCGCGTGACACCGGCGGCACCGGCCTGGGGCTGGCGATCGTCAAGCACGTGGCGCAGCGCCATGGCGGCGAGCTGCTGATCGACAGCACCCCGGGGCAGGGCTCGTGCTTCACGCTGGTGCTGCCGGCGATGCGGGTGCGGTTGCCGGCGGGGCGGGTGGCGGTTTCCCAGCCTTGATTTCCCACCCTTGATCTCGCCCTTGGGCGAAGGACCGTCTTCAGGCGCTCAGTCTGCCGGGTGGTAGATCAGCAGTTGCTCGCTGCGTTCGCCAGGCCGGCGCAGGCGGGCGGTCAACTCCCAGCCCGACGGCGCCGGCGGCAACGCCGCGCCGCGCCAGCTGATCAGCAGGTGCTGGCAGGCGGCCACCGGGGCGCCGACGTTGGCCGCGGTCACCACGCGGTGGTCGCCAAAGACCTCCAGCGCGGCCACGTTGGCGCGCGTCATGCCAGGGGCGCGCACGCAGGTGCCGCGGGGCACATGGCGGTCGACCAATTCCATCAGCGGCCGCGGGCTGCGGCCGTAGTCGAGGGCGGGCAGCAGCAAGGTCATCGTCAGCAGCCAGGCCAGTGCCACGCCGCTCGCCGGCAACACCAGGCTCTTCCACAGCGGGTGGCGGTGGCGTGAGGTGCGCCAGCGCACCAGCCACAGCCAGGCCACCGTGCCGAGCGTAGCCGCCACCAGCTCGATCACCGAAAAGCGCGGCATGAAGCCCGGCGCCAGGCGCTGGATGTTGGCCATCGGCTTGGCCGGCACGCCGGTCTGCATCGACAGGTAGATGACCCAGACCGCCAGCGCCGCGAGGCTGAAGAAGAAGACCGAGAACCAATCGATCGCCGAGCCGGCGCTGCGCTTGAGCGTCGGCAGCGAGAAGGCGGCCAGCACCGCCAAGCCGGGCGTTGCGAGCATCAGCGCGCGGTCAGACCCGCCCATCGCGATGCAGGCCGCGAGGCCGACGATCACGGTGACCAGCGGCACGGCGATGTGCCGCCGCAGCCAGTGCTGGCGCCAGCGCCACAGCGTCCACAGGGCCAATGGCCACGCCGGCCAGGGGAACCACAGCAACAACCGGCCGGTGCCCGCCAAGCTCGGCGTGGCCAGCCGCGATTGCCAGGCACCCAGCAGCGTGGCCACGCCGACGGCCAGCGCCAGCGAGGCCAGCAGCCAGGGCCACAGCGCGCGCACCTCGGCGTAGCTGGAACGCAGCACGACCAACAGCGCCATCGCGCCCAACGCCACCGCCATCGTCGGCGCGCCGCTGCTGGCCAGCGCGGGCAGGGCCAGCAGCAGCCCGGCGCGCACCGGCGCCGAGCGGTAGGGCGCGGCAGCCAGCGCCCACAGCCACAGCGCCACCTCGCTCAGCTGCATCAGCTCGGGCGTGGTCTCATGGCCCAGTTGCAGCAGCCCCAGCGTTGCGATCGTGGCCAGCAGCGCACCGTCGGCCAATGCGCGCGCGTAGTCGATCGGGTCGGCCTCGCCGCCGAATGCAAAGGGCACCGGTTGCGCGGCGTCGGTGCGCGCCAGGTTGAAGGTCGCGTACCAGATCAACGCCAGCGTCAGCGCCAGCAGGGCGGCAAACGGCAGGCGCGCGGCCAGCGCGGGGTCCATCCAGGTGCCCAGCAGCTTGATGAACATGGCGCCCAGCGCATGCGGCAACAGGGCGGTTTCGGCCGGCAGGTCACCCAGCGTGGGCGACCACCACGGCGTGCGGCCCTCGGCCATGCCGAGCATCGTCGCGAACGCGGTCAGGTCGGCGTTGCGCCACGGGTCGCGGCCGAACAGGCCCGGCAGCAGGTAGGCGGCGCAGAACAGCACCAGCACCAGCCTTGGCAAACGCTCGGCCGCACGCTGGGTGACGAGTGCAGGGGTCGGTTGGTTCACGGGCGCGATCATGCCAAGGTCGGACGGCGGTCAGCCGGCGGGCGTCAAAAGAATCTGTTGCGCGGGCCGCGGGCGCGGCAAAAGAAAAAGGCAGCCGAGGCTGCCTTTTCCATCCGGGCTCGAGCCCTCAAGATCACTTCTTGAGGCCGACGCGGGCGAACTTGTTGCGGAACTTCTCGACGCGGCCGCCCAGCGTATCCACGCTCTTTTGCTGGCCCGTGTAGAAGGGATGCGACTCGCTGGTGGTTTCCAGCTTGAACAGCGGCAGTTCGCGGCCGTCGTCCATCTTCACGGTTTCCTTGGTCGGCGCGCACGAACGCGTGACGAACTTGAAGCCGTTGGACAGATCCACGAAGCAAACGTCGCGGTAGTTGGGGTGGATGCCTTCTTTCATGTCGCAAACCTTTCGCGGGGAATCGTCGGCAGCCACGCCGCACCATGCGTGCGCACTTACCAGGGCAGACAACCTGGGCAGAAGAGCCGGGGTCTGGAAAAACATTGGATTATAGCGCCCCCGCGGTGGCCAGTTGGGGGTCCACCGCCGCCAGGACATGGCGGCACATCGCGCCTGCCAACTCGTGCTCACCCACCAGCACCGTGCCGGCGCCCTCGTTGCGCAGCAATTCGGCCTCTTCGGCGTTGTGGCTGCGCACGATGACCTGGATCTGCGGGTTCAGCGCGCGGGCGGTCTCGACCATCTTGCGCACATGGACGGTGTCCGGCGTGGCGATGGCCAGTGCGCGCGCGTCCTTGATGTGCGCCTGGATCAGCACCTCGGGTTCGGTCGCGTCGCCCCAGACGGCCGCGTGGCCCATCGACCGCAAGAGCTCCACCGCGTCGCGGTTCTGTTCGGCGACGACGAACGGGACACCCTGGGCCGACAGCCCATCGGCGATGCGCTTGCCGACACGGCCCCAGCCCACCAGCACGACCTGGTTCGACAGGTACTTCGCTTCGGTCGCCATCGGCAGCGCGGCCAGCGGGTCTTCGGCCGGCTCCAGCCGCCGGGCCAGACGAGGGTGCTTCTGCAGCCAGGCCTGGACCGGGTCGACGATGCTGAACATCAACGGGTTCAGCGCGATCGAGATCAACGCACCGGCGACGACCAGGCTTTGCCCTTCGCGCGGCAGCAGGCCCAGCGACAGCCCGAGCCCGGCCAGGATGAACGAGAACTCGCCGATCTGCGCCAGGCTGGCCGACGCGGTCAGCGCGGTCTTCACCGGGTAGCGCAGCGCCAGCACCAGCGCCGCGGCCGCCGCCGATTTGCCCAGCATGATGATCAGCACGGTGGCCAGCACCTGCAGCGGCCGGTCCACCAGCACCGCGGGGTCGAACAGCATGCCCACCGAGACGAAGAACAGCACGGCGAAGGCGTCCTGCAGCGGCAGCGTCTGCTCGGCCGCACGCTGGCTGAACTCGGATTCGCGCAGCACCATGCCGGCGAAGAAGGCGCCCAGCGCGAAAGACACGCCGAACAGCGCCGACGAGCCGTAGGCGATGCTCACCGCCGCGGCCACCACGCAGAGCGTGAAGAGCTCGCGCGAGCCGGTTTTCGTCACCTGCCACAGCACCCACGGGAACAGGCGGCGGCCGACGATCAGCATGAACGCCACAAAGCCACCGACCTGGGCGAGGGTGATCGCCAAAGTCCAGCCCAGGCTTTTGCCGCTGGCCGACGCCGGGGCCTCGCCCCCCAGCATTGGCGCCACGGCGGGCAGCAGCACCAGCACCAACACCATCGCCAGGTCTTCGACCACCAGCCAGCCGATGGCGATGCGCCCGTTGGCGGTATCGACGATGCCGCGGGTTTCGAGCGCCTTCAACAAGACGACCGTGCTGGCCACCGACAGCGACAGCCCGAAGATCAGCGCTGCGCCCAGCGGCCAGCCCCACAGCGCGGCCACGCCGGCGCCCAGGGCGGTGGCCACCAGCATCTGCGCAATCGCGCCGGGCAGCGCCACCCGGCGCACGGCCAGCAGGTCGGCCACCGAGAAGTGCAGGCCGACGCCGAACATCAGCAGCATCACGCCGATCTCGGCCAGTTGACCGGCGATCACGCTGTCTGCCACGAAGCCGGGTGTCGCCGGCCCGATCGCCACGCCCGCCAGCAGGTAGCCCACCAAGGCCGGCAACCGCAGCTTCACCGCCACGAAGCCCAGCACCAACGCCAGCGCAAAGCCGGCGGCCAGGGTGGTGATCAGGCTGACGGCGTGCGGCATGCGGCTCCCCTTGGCTAAGGCCCCGGCATTGGGGCAGACCCTGAAAAAGAAACAGCCCGCGTCGCGGCGGGCTGTCTGGGCACGGGTTGTGCGGATGGCTGCGGCGCGGTCTACCCGCCCCGGCGCATCATGTCGAAGAAGTCGAGGTTGGTCTTGCTCGCCTTCATCTTGTCGAGCATGAACTCCATCGCCTCGATCTCGTCCATCGGGTAGATGAGTTTGCGCAGGATCCAGGTCTTCTGCAGGATCTCGGGCTTCATCAGAAGTTCCTCGCGCCGCGTGCCCGACTTGTTGATCAGGATCGACGGGTAGACGCGCTTCTCGGCCATGCGGCGATCCAGGTGGATTTCGCAGTTGCCGGTGCCCTTGAACTCTTCGTAGATCACCTCGTCCATGCGCGAGCCGGTGTCGATCAGCGCGGTGCCGATGATCGTCAGCGAGCCGCCTTCCTCGACGTTTCGCGCCGCGCCGAAGAAGCGCTTCGGGCGCTGCAGCGCGTTGGCGTCGACACCGCCGGTCAGCACCTTGCCGGAACTGGGCAGCACGTTGTTATAGGCGCGGGCCAGGCGGGTGATCGAGTCGAGCAGGATCACCACGTCTTTCTTCAACTCGACCAGGCGTTTGGCGCGCTCGATCACCATCTCGGCCACCTGCACGTGGCGGGCGGCCGGCTCGTCGAAGGTCGAGCTGATGACTTCGCCGCGCACGGTGCGCAGCATTTCGGTCACTTCTTCGGGCCGCTCGTCGACCAGCAGCACGATCAGGTGCACATCGGGGTGGTTGGCAACAATGGCGTGCGCCAAGTGCTGCATCATCACCGTCTTGCCGGTCTTGGGCTGGGCCACGAGCAGGGCGCGCTGGCCTTTGCCGATCGGCGCGATCAGGTCGATGATGCGGCCGGTGATGTTTTCTTCGCCCTTGAACGCATCACGCTCGAGCTTGAACGCCTCTTTCGGGAAGAGGGGGGTCAAGTTCTCGAACATGATCTTGTGCTTGTTCTCCTCGGGCGTCAGGCCGTTCACGCGGTCGACCTTGACCAGTGCGAAGTAGCGCTCGCCATCTTTTGGCACCCGCACTTCGCCTTCGATCAGGTCGCCGGTGTGCAGGTTGAAGCGGCGGATCTGGCTCGGCGACAGGTAGATGTCGTCGGTCGACGCCATGTAGCTGGTGTCGATCGAGCGCAGGAAGCCGAAGCCGTCGGGCAGCACTTCGAGCACACCGTCGCCGAACACTTGCTCGCCGGCCTTGGCGCGCTTTTTCATGATCGCGAACATCAGCTCCTGCTTGCGCAGGCGCGAGACGTTGTCGATCTCCAGTTCCTCGCCCATCTGGATGAGGGCGGAGACGTGGAGCGCCTTGAGTTCTGACAGATGCATCGACAAACACCCTTTGGGGCAAGCAGCCGCGTTGCGCCTTCAAATGCGCCGGGCCGGTTCGGTGATGCCCAACCGCCGGGGATCACCGGCGCCTTGGGCGCATACCGCGATTCGAGAAAGTGGGGTCGGGGAGCTGTGGGCCTGAATCCGACGCGCCATCCGGTGGATTACCGTGGGCGCCGTGGCCTTGGAGCCTGTTCACACCGTCAGGGCGGGGCCTCTACCGTGAGGTTTGGGCCGCCGCACCCGGTGCGTCAGGCGCGATTATAGATGGCCGTCGAGGAATGCCGTCAATTGGGCTTTCGACAACGCGCCAACTTTCGTTGCGGCCAGCTGACCGCCCTTGAACAGCATCAGCGTCGGGATGCCGCGGATACCGAACTTGGCCGGCACGTCGCGGTTGTCGTCGACGTTCATCTTGGCGATTTGCAGGCGCTCGCCATATTCCTTGGCGGTTTCGTCGAGGATGGGCGCAATCATCTTGCACGGGCCACACCATTCGGCCCAGTAGTCGACCAGCACCGGCTTGTCGGACTTCAGGACATCGGCCTCGAACGAGGCATCGGAGATGTGCTTGATCAATTCGCTGCTCATGAAAGATCCTTGGGGGAAGGCCTCGGCGGCCGAAATGGGCGCAGGCGGTGGGCGCTCGGCCCGGGTGGGGCAGGTGCTGCTGATGCAGCGCTTTTTCAAGCCCCGGAACGCGCCGTGCACCTGATGTGAGCCGGGCACAATGATTCTGACATAAAGCTTGCGCAATCGTCGGTGGCGCTGGGGCGGTGGCCCTTTGCACAGCGGGTACTTGCGCGGCCCTCCCATCTGCATGACCGACACCGCCCCCACCATCGCCTCTTTGCCACCCGGCCGGCCCGATCGGGCCTGGTGGCGGGCGGTGGCGCAGGCGCTGCACGGCTGGGCCGGCGAGGTGGGGGTCGACCTGCGCGATGCCATCTGGCTGCTGCCGTACGCGGCATTGCTGCCGGCCGCGCGCCAGGCCCTGGCCGACGCCGGTGGCTGGCAGCCGCGGGTCGAGACGCTGGCCACCTTGCGGGTGCAGCTGGGGCCGCGCCTGCCCAGCCCGGGCCCGGGGCTCGATGCCGTGCTGAACCGATTGCAAGCCGCGCAATGGCTGCGCGAGCAGCCGGCCGGCGCAGCCTGGGCGCGCGAAGACGCGCGCGCCTTTCGCCAGGGCGTGGATGCCCTGGTGCGCAGTGCCGAGGCGCTGCAAGCCACCGCCGCCTGCCATGCCCCTGCGGTGCGCGACGCCTGGTGGGGCGAGGCCAGGGCGCTGCTGGCGGGCGGCAGCGGGCCGGGCGGCATCGAGCGCCTGCTCGCGCGCATTGCGCTCGAGTGGGCGGCCAGTGGCGACGCGGGTGACGCAGACGCGCTGCGCCGCGTGCGCCCGTCGGCCTGGGTGCTGCTGCGCGCTGGCGGGCCCGATCGATTGGCAGACGCGGTGCTCGCCGAGGCGGCGGCCCGGGGCACACCCTGCCTGGTGCTCGATGCCGACCCCCCGTTGGACGCCCCCTTCACCTTGGCGCTGGCGCACGAGCCGCCAGCCGAGGCGCTGTGCCCCGATGCAGAAACCGAGGCGCAGGCCGCGTGCGCCCAGGTGCTGGCCGAACTGCGGTCGGCACCTGACGCCCAGGTTGCACTGATCGCGCAAGACCGCGAAGGCGTGCGCCGCGTGCGGGCGTTGCTCGAGCGGTTCGGCGTGCCGGTCATCGACGACACCGGCTGGCGCCTGGCCACCACCCGGGCCGCGGCGCGCCTGGTGGCCCTGCTGCGGGCGGCGCAGGGGCTGCGGCCTGGCCGGGCCGACACGGCTGCCGCCGACCAGCGCCTGGACTGGCTCAAGGACGACCCGCTGGGCCTGGCGCGCCCCGAGGCCCTGGCCGCGCTCGAAGCGCACTGGCGCGGCCGCCGCATCGACGAAGCCTTGCTCGAGCCCGCCGAAGCCTTGTGGGCCGACGCGCAAGCGCGCCTTGCGCCTTTGCTGGCCGATCGCCGCCGGCCGTTGGCCGAGTGGCTGCGCGCGCTGTCGGCCCTGTGTCTGGCCGAGCCGACGGAGGCCGCCCGCTGGCGCGACGACTCGGCCGGGCGCGCGGTGTTGACCGCGCTGCGGCTGGAACCCCAGGCCGGCCACGAGGGCACCTGGGCTGCGCTGGCCAACCAGGCGACGATGACGCTGGACGACTTCGTCGCCTGGGTCGACGAGGTGTTGTCCGAGGCCAGCTTCGTGCCGCCGCACGACAGCCACGCCCGTGTCGTGATCACGCCGCTGGCACGGGCGCTGTTGCGGCCGTTCGACGCGGTGGTGTTCCCCGGGGTCGACGAGCGCCGCTTCGGCGTGGTCGAGCCGCAGCCTGAACTGATCCCGCACTCGGCGGCGCAGACCTTGGGCCTGGACGGTGCGGCCGCACAGCGCACACGCGAGACGCTGGCGTTCGCACAACTGCTGCGGCAACCCCGGTTGACGCTGCTGCGCCGGGTGGCCGAAGGCAGCGAGCCGCTGGGCGCCAGCGCGCTGGTTGAGCGGCTGCGCCTGGCCTGGCTGGCCGCCCCTGGTGGTGCACGCGAGTTGCCGCGCGTGGCGCCGCGTTTGTCGACGCGCCAGGTGGCGCCGCAGCCGGTGCTGCCGCCCATGCCCACGGTCGGCAGCCGCTGGCCGAGCAGCCTGAGCGCCAGTGCGGTCGAGGCGCTGCGCGCCTGCCCCTACCGCTTCTACAGCCGCGTGCTGCTGGGCCTGGGCGAGGCCGACGAGCTGGACCGCAGCCTGGCCAAGCGCGACTACGGCAACTGGCTGCACGCCGTGCTCTACCGCTTCCACCTGGACCGCGTGCCGACGCAGGACCTGGCAGCCGACAGCGCGCGCCTGCACCAGGCGGCGCAGGACGAGCAGGCCGAATCGGGCCACAGCCAGGCCGACCTGCTGCCCTTTCTGGCCAGCTTCGAGGCCCTGGCCGAGCGCTACCTGCGCTGGCTGCATGCGCGCGAGGCCGAGGGCTGGCGCTGGGCCCATGGCGAGCAAGAGCGCCGCACCGCGCCGCAGGCGTTGGCAGGCCTGTCGATCCACGGCCGGCTCGACCGGCTGGACCGCCACCTCGACGGCCGGGTGCAGTTGCTCGACTACAAGACCGGCAGCGTCGCCGCGCTGAAAGACCAGCTGATCGACCGCAGCGAAGACACACAACTGGCCTTCTACGCCGCGCTGGTGGCCAGCGAAGGCGAGGTGCCGCCCGAGGCGGTGAGCGCCGCCTATCTGGCGCTGGACGACCGGGCCTCGCCGATCGAGCTGGCCCATGCGCAGGTGGGCGCGTCTGCGGTGATGCTGGTCGCCGGCCTGGCGGACGAACTGCGGCGCGTGCGTGCCGGCGAGCCCCTGCGCGCGCTGGGGCAGGGCGAGCTGTGCGAGCACTGCGAGGCGCGCGGGCTGTGCCGGCGCGACCACTGGGCGCCCGATGCCGCCGCACCCATCACCCCCCCCACCGACACGCGATGAGCCAGCACGCCGCCTACAGCATCGACGGCGCCGAGTCCGACCGGGCCCGCTTCTACGCCACCGCCTGCGACCCGCGGCAAAGCGTGGTGGTCGAAGCCTGCGCCGGCGCCGGCAAGACCTGGATGCTGGTCTCGCGCATCCTGCGGGCACTGCTGGAAGGCGCCGAGCCCCAGCAGATCCTGGCCATCACCTTCACCCGCAAGGCCGCGGGCGAGATGCGTGAGCGCCTGAACGACTGGCTGGCCGAGTTCTCCGATGTGCGTGCCAACCATGCGCAGCGTGTGCAGGCGCTGCGCGACCGGGGCCTGGGCGAGGCCGATGCCGAGCGGCTGGCCCCTGCGCTCGGCCAACTGCACGGCAAGGTGCTCGCCAGCGGCCGCGTCGTGCAGGTGCGCACCTTCCACGCGTGGTTTGCGCAGCTGATGCGCATGGCGCCGCTCGAGGTGCTGGTGGCGCAGGGGTTGTCGCCCGGCATGGCGCTGATCGAAGACCCCGAGGAGCTGGGCCCCGAGCTGATGCGCCGCTTCCAGCGCCGCGCCGCGGCCGACGCCGAGCTGAACGAGCACTACCACGCGCTCGTCGCCCGCCAGGGCCGGACCACGCTGATGCGCTGGCTCAACACCGCGTGGCAGCGCCGCAGCGAGGTCGAGCGGGCCGACGCGGCCGGCGTGCTGGCCGACTCGGTGCCACCAGCTGCCGTGCAGTTCCCGGCCTGCGCGGGTTTTGCGCATCCGCTGGACCAATGGGACGCCGCGCCGCTGCAAGATCTGATGACCATCGTGGCCCGGGCCCTGGGCGCGGTCGAGAAGGCCAACCACCAGAAGGCGGCGCGGGCGCTGGCCCAGGCGCTCGAGACCGACGACCGCGTGCAGGCCTTTGCGCTGGCGTGGAAGGCGGTCCACACCGACGAGGGCACGCTGCGCAAGCTCAGTGGCGTGCCGCCCGAGTTCGCCGCGCTGAGCGACTGGCTGGTCGCGATCGACCAGCAGGTGATGCAGCAAGACGCCCACGACGACCAGCGCCGCATGGTGCCGCTGGCGCGCGCGCTGTTCGCCGAATACGCCGCGCTGAAACGCGAGCGCGCGCTGGTCGACATGAACGACCTGGAGCAGCTGGCCTTGCAACTGCTGGGCGAGGGCGACTGGGCCGGCTGGATCCAGGAGCGGCTCGACACGCGCCTGCGCCACCTGCTGATCGACGAATTCCAGGACACCAGCCCCCTGCAATGGCACGCGCTGCGGCCCTGGTTGGCTGGCTACGCGGGCGCCGGCGGCGGGGCCAGCGGGCATGAGCCCTTGTCGGTGTTCATCGTCGGTGACCCGAAGCAAAGCATCTACCGCTTTCGCCGCGCCGAGCCGCGGGTGTTCGCCGCGGCAGGCGAGTTCATCGCCCGGGCGATGCACGGGCGCCGCCTGGCCTGCGACCACACGCGCCGCAACGCGCCGCGGGTGCTGGCGGCGCTGAACCACGTTTTCGTGGCGGCCCAGGCCGCGGGCCACTACGCCGGCTTTCGGCCCCACACGACCGAGGTGCAGACCGCGCCGGGCGACACCTTCAGCGGGGTCTGGACGCTCCCGCGCGAGCCGAAGCCGCCGCAGCGCGCCCGCACCGACCGCGACGCGCCACTGACCTGGCGCGACAGCCTGACCGTGCCGCGCGTCGAAGAAGAAGAGCGCCGCACCGCGGCCGAAGCGCGCCGGGTGGCCGCGGCGATCGCCGAGCTGCTCGCTGGCCAAAACCTTCGCCCCGGCGACATCCAGGTGCTGGCGCGCCGGCGCAGCGTGTTGGGTCAGTTGTCCGACGCCTTGCGCGCCGTGCACATCCCCCATGTGCGGCCCGACGAACTGCAGCTGGCCGACGAGCCCGAGGCGCGCGACCTGATCGCGCTGCTCGACGCGCTGGCCTCGCCGGGGCACGACCTGTCGCTGGCCCAGACGCTCAAGAGCCCGATCTTCGATGCCAGCGACGCTGACCTGATGTGGTTGTCGACCCGCGCCCGCAGCGCTGGCAGCGGTGGCTGGTGGGCGGCATTGCAGGCCGCCGGCCCGCAGGCGCCACCGGCCCTGGCCCGCGCCGCGATGCTGCTGGCGCGCTGGGCCGAGGTGGCGCGCATGCTGCCGCCGCACGACCTGCTGGACCGGGTGCTGCACGAGGGCGACATCGCTGCGCGCATGCTGCGCTCGGCCCCGCCCGAGCGGCGCGACCATGCCCGTGCGGTGATCGACAGCCTGCTGGCGCAGACCCTGGCGCTGGACGGTGGCCGCTACACCACGCCCTACCGCTTTGTGCGGGCGCTGAAGAGCGGCTGGCTGACCGGCAGCGTGGCCGCGGCGGACGACGCGGTGCGCCTGCTCACGGTGCACGGCGCCAAGGGCCTGGAATCGGAGGTCGTGTTCCTGATGGACACCGACCCCGAGGCCCGCAACGCCGAGAGCGGCAGCCTGCTGGTCGACTGGCCGGTCGAGTCGACCCACCCGACGGCGGTGGCCTTCGTCGGGCGCTGGGCCCGGCTGGCGCCGTCGCTGCGCGCGTTGCAGGCTCAGGAAGAACTCGAGTCCGAGCGTGAAGAGCTGAACGGCCTGTATGTGGCGGTCACGCGGGCTCGAAAGCGCCTGGTGCTGTCCAGCATCGAGCCGCGGCGCAAGGCGTCCGACCCGGCCTGGTGGGACCGTCTCGTCGGCGAGGCTCAGGCCTGGGAGCCTGCCGCGCCAGCGCCGGTGGCCGGCGCGCCGGCCGCCGCGGCGCCGATCGAGGTGATCCGCTGGCCCGAGCCCGCCTGGGGCACGCCGGTGCCACGCGCCGCGCCGGCCCAGGTGCTGGCCGCCCCCGCCACCCGCGCCACGCTGATCGGCGAAACCTTCCACCGCCTGCTGCAGTGGGCCGCCGGCCCGAACGGCCCGCCGCTGGACAACCCCGACCAGCGAGCCGCCTGGCTCGACGCCGCCGTGCCCTCGGCCGCGGCCGAGTTCACCTTGGCCGCCGACGAAGCCGCGCTGGCCCGCCGCGCCGCCGCCGCGGTGCTGGGCAGCCCGGCCTGCGCCCCCTTGCTGCGCGGCCCGCGCATCGACTGGGCCGGCGACGAGGTGCCCGTGGCCGACGGCGGCGAAGCGCTGCGCATCGACCGCCTGGTCGCGCTGACCGAGCCGTCCGCCACGCTCGACCTGTTCAGCGGCACCGCCGCCCGCACCTGGTGGGTGCTGGACTACAAGCTCGAGCCCCACCCGCAACGCGACCCCGACAACCTGGCTCAGCTGGCGCGCTACCGCCGGGTGGTGGCGGCGCTGCAAGTGGGCGAGCCGGTGCGGGCCGCGTTCATCAACGGCCGGGGCGAATTGATCGAGCTGCCCTAAAACGCTGAACAAGCCCCGCGCGGCCTCGCGGGGACTTATTCAAGGTGGCCCTAAACAATGCCCCCGACCGGACGATAGGCGCGGTACAGAGGGATTCCAAAGAGGCCGGGGAGGTTCAAGGCTCGTGGAAACGTTTGACGCTGGCCTTGCCGGTGCTTGAGCGCGAATTGGTCACGGATTCCCCGGCACTTTCGGCCGCCAAGGCTGCCGACGCTGGGTTTCAATCGGCAAAGCGCCCAATTCGTCCATGGTCCTGCCCGCCCATCACTCTGCCGACAGTCCACGCCACGCCGCCTCGACCGGCGCGGTACGCATGTTCGGCCACTTCCAGTTGTTGCGCCTGCTCGGCAAGAGCGAGCGCGGCATGTTGTGGCTCGCGCTCGATTCACGCACGCAGCAAGAGCTGATGCTGGCCATGCCCCGCACGCAGCCTGGCGAAGGTGCCCACGCCTGGCAGCAGGCGGTGCGCCGCGCCGCGCGGCTGAACCACCCGCGCCTGGCCAAGGCGCTGGAGATCGGTGAGCACGAGCGCTGGCCCTATGTGGTCTACGAGCGTGGCGCCGCGGTTACCTGGGCCGAGAAGGTCTCGTCCCAGGGCATGGCGGGCACCGAACTGGCCGACTGGGTGGCGCAAGCCGCCCAGGGGCTGGCCTTTGCCCACGAAGCGGGCACCGCCCACCACGACCTGCAGCCGTGGTGGCTGCTGGTCGACGACGACAACCGCGTCAGCGTGCTCGGCCTCGAAGTGGCCGGCGCCCCGCGCGCCTCGGTCACCCAACCCGGCGGGCTGGACGAACTGCGCGCCGTGCGCGACGCCGCCGGGCAGGATGTGCTCGCGCTGGGCCTGATCGCCCACTGGTGCCTGGCCGGCCAGCCGCCGCTGGACGAGCCCGACATCGGCCGCGTGATCGCCTGCATGCCGCCGCAAGGCGCTGACATCGTCCGCCTGCCGTGGACCGTGCCGCGCCCGATTGCCGAGCCGCTGCGCGCGATCGTCAACCGCGCGACCGACCGACAAGAGCGCCACCGCTACCTCAACGCCCGCACCTTGCAGCGTGCGCTCGAAGGCTGGATCAAGACCACGACCGAGCAAGACGGCGGCCCGCTGGCGCTGCTGCTCGACCGCCTGCGCCAGGTCGGCACGCTGCCGGCTCAACCCGGTGGCGCCGATCGTGCGGCCCATATGGCGCTGATGGAAAGCGCGCGCACCAGCGACCTGGCCGAGATCGTGCTCGAAGACCTGGCGCTGACTTTTGAATTGCTGCGCACGGTGAACAACGCGCAGGTCCACGGGGGCCGCGTCTCGGGCGATGGCCCCGTGCTGATGCTGCGCCGCGCGATCGCGATGCTGGGGGTCGACGGCGTGCGCCGTGCCGCGTTGTCGCTGCGCCGCTGGCCGGGGCCGTTGAACGAGCAGGCCGCGTCCGAGCTCGACACGCTGATCCGCCGCATCAAGCGCGCCGGCCGCGTGGCGACGCGCCTGGTGCCGGCCGGCTACGACGGCGAGGTCGTCTACCTGATCACGCTGCTGCAGAACCTGGGCCGGCTGCTGGTGCAGTACCACTTCCCGGACGAAGCCGGCCAGATCCGCCGCCTGATGCAGCCGACCATCGTGACGCTGCCGCACAAGACACCGGGCATGGAGCCTGAAACCAAGGAAGAACCGGGCATGAGCGCCGAAGCTGCGTCGTATGCCGTGCTCGGCGCCGATCTCGAGGCCCTGGGCGCCGCGGTGGCGCGCCACTGGGGGCTCGATGACTCGGTGCAGCACATGATCCGCCGCATTGCGCCGAACGCGCCGGTGCGCACACCTGAATCCGATGGCGACATCCTGCGCGTCTGCGCGAGCTGCGCCAACGACCTGGTCGACGCGATGACGCTGCCGGCCGCCCGCGCCCCCAAGGCCCTGAACCTGGTGGTGCAACGCTACGCCCGCCCGCTGGGCCTGACCGGACGCGACATGCAAGACGCACTGCAAGGCGAGGGCGCGCGCAAGCAGCACGCCGCTGGCGCCGCACCGGCCCGCCGCGACGGCGACGCTGCCGGCAAACCGGCGGGTGCGGCACCGGGCCGCAAGCCACCGGCCGGCCCTTGGTCTGAAGCGCTGGAGGGCACCCTCACATGAGCGTGGCGGCGGTGGCGAATACGCCGGCCAAAGGCGGCGCGCAGCGCGTGGGCCGATTCGAACTTCGCGCCGTGCTGGGCCGCGGGGCGCAGGCCACCGTCTGGCTGGGCTGGGACCCGAAGCTGCAGCGCGAGGTGGCCGTCAAGGTCATCAGCGCCGATGCCGGCGCCGAGGCGATCGACGAATGGCTGAGCGAGGCGCGGGCGACCAGTGCGCTGGCCCACCCGGGCATCGTGCCGGTCTATGAGGCCGACCAGGACGGCCGGGCCATCTTTCTCGTCTTCGAACGGGTCGACGGGCCGACGCTGAGCGAGAAGCTCAAGGGCCTGGGCCCGATGCCGGCCCGTGAAGCCGCCGAGCTGATGCGCGAGGTGCTGGACGCGCTGGCTTTTGCCCACGCCCGTGGCGTGGTGCACCGCGACCTGAAGCCGTCGAACATCCTCGTTGGCAGCGACGGCCGTGCGCGGGTGATGGATTTCGGCATCGCGGCCAAGCTCTCTGAAGCGCACGACGGCCGCATCGTCGGCACGCCGGGCTACATCTCGCCCGAAGCAGCCGGGGGCCAGGCGCCGTCGCCGGCGATGGATGTGTACGCCGCCGGCATGATGCTGGGCCAGCTGTTGCTGGGCGCGCCGTTGCGGCCGATCCCGGCCAGCGCCGAGGCCGCACTGCGGCAGGCGATCGACCAGGACCTGGTCTGGCCGACCGGCAAGGCGCCGGTGGACGACAAGCTGCGCACGATGGTGATGCGTGCCACGTCGCGCGCACCCGAGGCGCGCTATGCGAGCGCCGCCGAGTTTCGCGATGCGCTGGCCAAGTGGCTGACGCCGCCCGATGCGCCGCCGCAGGTCGGCGGCCACGGCACGCTCGACTTCTTGTTGCGCCGCATGCGGCTGCACGGCGATTTCCCGGCGCTGTCCGATTCGGTGACCCGCATCCAGCGCGTGACTGCGTCCGAAAACGAGAGCCTGCAGGCGCTGTCGAGCGAGATCCTGAAAGACGTGGCGCTGACGCAGAAGCTGCTGCGCCTGGTCAACACCGCGCAGTTCCGCCATGTGGGCGCGGGCGAGATCGCCACCGTCTCGCGTGCCACGGCGCTGATCGGCTTTGCCGGCATTCGCAACATGGCGTTGTCGGTGGTGCTGCTCGAGCACATGAAGGACCAGACCCATGCCCAGCGCATGAAAGAGCTGTTCCTGCAGGCGCTGCTGACCGGCACGCTGACCGACCAGCTGTCGCCCACCACGCGCGAGCGTGAAGAGGCGTTTCTCGGCGGCATGTTGAGCCACCTGGGCCGCATGATGGCCGAGTACTACTTTCCCGAAGAGGCCGCGCAGGTGCGCGCACGCGTGTTGCGCAGCGGCTTGCGCGATACCGGGGCCGACGCGCCCGACGAGGCCCGCGTGGCCGCCGATGTGCTGGGCCTGAGCTACGACGACCTGGGGCAGGGCGTGGCCCAGTCCTGGGGCCTGCCCGACAACATGCGCCGCATGATGTGCGTGCCGCAAGAAGACGTGCCCGGCCGCTTGGTCGAATCACCGATCGAGCGCATGCGTTGGCGCGTGCGCGCGTCGGGTGAGCTGGTGCAGATCCTGCTGGACGGCGACCCGGCACTCACCGACCAGCGCGTGCTGGCGCTGGGCGAGCGCTACTCGCGTGCGCTGGACCTGAAGCCCGAGGCCTTTGGCTCGGCGCTGAAGCTGGCGCGGGTGAACCTGTCGGAGATGGCCGTTAGCCTGAAGATCGAGCCGGGGGCGCAGGCCAAGGCCCGCCGGCTGATGAATCCGGCCCCGGAGGCGATATCTGCCAAGCCTGGCGCCAAGGCCGGCGTGGTCGACGCGACCATCGTGTCGCGCCCGTTGGCCCCAACGGCAGCGCCGGGTGTGGAGGCGGCGCGCGATGCGACGATGGTCCTGTCCGCCCCGCCGCCCAGCCACGAGCAGGCCGAGGCGATGCTCTCGGCCGGCATCGCCGACGTGACCACCACGATGGCCAGCGACAGCTTCAAGCTCAACGAGGTGCTGAAGCTGATCCTCGACACGATCCACAAAGGCCTGGGCTTCGACCGCGTGGTGTTCTGCCTGCGCGACCCGAAGACCGGCCAGCTCACCGGCCGCATCGGCCTGGGCCATGGCGCCGACCAGATGGCCAAGCGCTTCGTCGTCGACGCGCGCGGCCCGCAACCGACCGACCTTTTCGGCGCCGCCTGCCTGAAGGGCGCCGACACGATGATCGCCGACGGCCGCAGCACCGCACTCGGGCCCCGGCTGCCGACCTGGTACCGCGGCGCACCGGCGCACAGCTTCATGCTGCTGCCGATGATGCTGAAGAGCGCGCCCTTTGCACTGATCTACGCCGACCGGCACTCGACCCCGCTGGACTTCGGCGAGCGCGAGCTGACGCTGCTGCGCACGCTGCGCAACCAGGCCGTGATGGCCTTCAAAGCCGCGGGCTGAACCCACGCGCGCCAGTCGGCGCAGGGGTGAACCGCACCGGCCCCCGGGCGGCGCTGCGCCAAGCCCCCACACCGGTGCCGCGCGCCGGGCCCGCCGACAATCGGCGCTGCATGCCTGATTCGACCCCGGACACGGCCGCGCCACGCCTGCGCGACCAGCACGACTACCTGCGCCTGCTGGGCGCGCGCATCAGCGGCACGGCCGCCAACCAGATGCTGATGGTGGCGCTGGGCTGGCAGGTCTACGACATCACCGCCAGTGCCTGGGCGCTCGGCTTGGTCGGGTTGGCGCAGTTTCTGCCCGCGCTGCTGTTCACCTTGCCCGCCGGCCATCTGGTCGACCGGCACGACCGCCGCTGGATGCTGGTCGGCAGCCTGCTGCTGCAGGCCGTGGTGGCATCGGTGCTGGCCACCGGCAGCGCCGGTGGCTGGGTCGACGCGCGCTGGATCCTGGCGACCTCGGTGCTGCTGGGAATCGCCCGTGCGGTCCAGATGCCTGCGCTGCAGGCACTGACGCCATCGCTGGTGCCGGCGGTGCTGCTGCCGCGCGCCGTGGCTGCGAGCAGCTCGGTGATGCAAGGGGCGATCGTCATCGGCCCGGCGCTGGGCGGCGCGATCTATGCCTGGGCCTCGGTCGCTGGCAGCGGCCACCTCGGCGCGTCGCCCGGGGCTGTCGGCGTGTACGGCGTGTCCTTGCTGATGCTGCTGCTGTCGATGGTGGCGGTTGCGCTGCTGCGCTACCGCGCACGATTCGAACGCACCGCAGCGGCCAGCTGGGACAGCGTGACCGCCGGCCTGCGCTTCATCTGGCAACGGCCGGTGATGCTGGGCGCGATCTCGCTCGACCTGTTCGCCGTGCTGCTGGGCGGGGCGACCGCGCTGCTGCCCATCTTCGCGCGAGACATCCTGCAAACCGGGCCGCGGGGTCTGGGCCTGCTGCGCGCGGCACCGGCCGTCGGCGCGGTGGTGGTCGGCCTGTGGCTGGCCCGCCGCGGCATCCAACGCCACGCCGGCGCCTGGCTGCTTGGCGCGGTCGCCGTCTATGGCACCGCAACCATCGGCTTCGGCCTGGCGCGCACGATGCCGCTGGCGCTGCTGATGCTCGCCATCGCAGGCGCGGCCGACATGTTCAGCATCGTCATCCGCCAGTCGCTGGTGCAACTCGAAACACCAGACGACATGCGCGGCCGCGTCGGCGCCGTCAACTCCGTCTTCATCGGCGCCAGCAACCAACTCGGCGAATTCGAATCCGGCGCCACCGCCGCACTGCTCGGCCCCGTCGGCTCGGTGCTGCTGGGCGGCGCCGGCACCATCGTGGTGGTGCTGCTGTGGTGGCGCCTGTTTCCGGCGCTGGCGCGGCGAGATCGGTTGCGGGCGGAGTGAAGGCAGGGGGAGTGACGGGGATGGGCTGATGCCGTGTCAGCTCGCCGACCGCGCGACGGTGCGCTGCCTCCGCGCGGAAACATGGAACACCAGCCACACCACGGCCGCATATACAACGCAATCGATCGCGAATGCGCCAGGGAAGAAGAGATCCTCTCCAAGGGACAACTGATTCTCGACTGACACGCCAGGAGCGCAGGTTCAACAAGCGACTGCAACACCCTCATGAAATGGGATGTCGGAACGCTCGCCATTGACGACTATAGGTCGAGAGCGCAAGCGCAATGCCTGCGCGCACGATGGCTTTTACAGGGCCGAGAAGG